>CANCQD010000065.1 GCA_947380285.1 Burkholderiaceae bacterium
GAAATAGTCAATGCTGGAAAAGCAAACCGCCTTGAATCTATTGGCGAAGCAGAGAAAATTATAGAAAAAGGGGTCGTAGAGTTTTATGAAACTCTGGAGAAGAGGGCGGTTGTTCCTATCATTAAGTCAATCCAAGATGTAGGCGAGCAATATCAAAAGATTGAGCTAGAAAAAGCAAGTAGAAGAATTGCAAATGGTGATGATCCTATGGTTGTACTTTCACATATGGCAATAGCGCTTGCCAATAAATTTATGCACGCACCAATTCATGCTTTAAAGCAGTCTTCCGATGTAAATTTGGAAGAATATAAAAAAATTATCTCTAAAATCTACTCATCGAAATGAGGTTGCTATGCTCAAAATGACCAACCTCCTTGAAACCATATCTAATCCGCAAGACTTGAGGGAGCATGAGGCATCCAAGCTTCCTCAAATAGCTCGTGAGTTGCGAAACTTCATATTGAGCTCGGTTTCCAGCACTGGAGGACATCTTTCTTCTAACTTAGGAACTGTAGAGCTCGCCGTTGCACTTCATTATGTTTTTGATACTCCTTATGATCGTCTGATCTGGGATGTAGGCCACCAAAGCTATGCCCATAAAGTGCTTACAGGTCGCAGGGAGGCGATGTCGGGTCTAAGGCAATTCGGCGGTATTTCAGGGTTTCCTAAGCGCAGCGAGAGTGAATATGATGCGTTCGGAACTGCGCATTCCTCTACGAGTATTTCAGCAGCTTTGGGGATGGCGGTCGCTGCCAAAACAAAAAATGAGAAGCGTAATGTAGTAGCCATTATTGGCGATGGTGCAATGAGTGCTGGCATGGCATTTGAAGCGATGAATAATGCCGGCGTGAACAAAAAAGTACCACTCATTGTGATTCTGAATGACAACGAGATGTCAATTTCACCAGCGGTTGGTGCACTGAACCGCTATCTGGTGAAGTTGATATCTGGTTCTATGTATGCAGCGACTAAACGGGGTATAGATAAAGTACTCTCTGTAGCGCCACCTATTCGCGAATTTGCAAAAAGATTAGAAGGGCATGCAAAGGGGATGGTAGGCCCTGCCACTATTTTTGAAGAGTTTGGCTTTGACTATTACGGCCCAATCGATGGCCATAATTTAGAGGTATTAATTTCTACCCTAGAAAATGTGAAAGTGCTTGCTCAAACTGAGGGGCCTCAGTTTCTTCATATCATTACGAAAAAGGGCAAAGGATACTCATTGGCAGAGCTGGATCCTATTGCCTATCATGGTCCAAGCGCATTCGATCCAATAGCGGGGATTGTGACAAAGCCAGTGGTTAAAAAAACCTATACCCAGATATTTGGTGAATGGTTATGCGATATGGCGCAGGCTGATGAGCGTTTGATCGCCATTACTCCTGCCATGCGCGAAGGCTCAGGATTGGTAGAGTTTGAAAAGCGTTTTCCTGATCGTTATTACGACGTAGGGATAGCAGAGCAACATGCCGTTACCTTTGCAGCTGGCATTGCTTGTGAAGGGCTAAAGCCAGTGGTCGCAATTTATTCGACATTCTTACAGCGTGGCTATGACCAACTGATACATGATGTGACCTTGCAAAACTTGCCGATCGTATTTGCTATTGATCGAGCAGGTATGGTGGGGGCGGACGGGGCAACGCATGCTGGAGTATTTGATATTGCTTTCTTACGCTGCTTACCAAATTTAGTGCTGATGACGCCATCAAATGAGCAGGAATGTCGAGCAATGCTGACAACTGCCTTTCAGCATGACGGTCCAGCAGCCGTGCGCTATCCACGTGGTTCTGGGGCCGGACTAGAAACAACAGGTCTACCTTTAGACGTGCTACCAATTGGCAAAGGACTTGTCGTTCGCTCAATTGATAAAGCCTTGCCTTCAGAGAAAAGAATTGCGTTCATTTGTTTTGGGCCCTTGCTGTATAGCGCGCTTTCCGTAGCTGAAGATATAAATGCCACCGTTGTAGACATGCGCTTTGTGAAGCCTTTGGATGAGAAATTATTATTAGAAATCGCTGATAGTCACGATGGACTAGTGTTTGTTGAGGATAGCGCCACTAAGGGCGGCGCTGGTAGTGCTTGTTTAGAAGTACTATCAGATAACAATGTCCATATTCAATCTTTATTATTAGGTCTGCCTGATGAGTATGTAGAGCATGGTGAAGTGAACTTACTGTTGGATAGCTATGGGCTGTCTAAGGAAAAGATTAAACAAAGAGTTTTGGCTCGCTTCTTATAAGATCTGGTGAAGAGTGGAGTCAATTGAGATTGCCCCATTTCGTGATTTATGTACCGATTGTGGTGTATCTCGAACTACGCAGCCCAAACGTTGTGCAACTGCCTGCCAATTTATTCAGCCCAATTACCCTAAATTTGAAACATTAGCTCACGGTAGAGAGCGTACTCAAGCTGGTTCTGACGAGGTCTTCTTTGGGCCCTATTTAGAAATGTTTAGGGCTAGGTTAAAGACGCCATTAAAGGGCGCTCAGTGGACCGGAATTATCACGCGACTTTGTGAGGTGCTGCTAGAGCAAGGAGTTGTCGAGGCAGTAATCACCATGAGTTCTGATCCTGACGATCGTTGGAAGCCTGTACCGGTGATCGTCACGAGATCTGAAGATATGGCGCAATGTAGGGGAATGAAGATGGGTTATGCCCCAATCATTCAATACCTCGAACAAGCAAAAGATCTAGGGTATAAAAAAGTGGCCATGGTGGGTATTCCATGCCAGGTCTATGCCGCAAGAGCGCTTGAACAAGAATTTGGCTTTGAGAAATTACTGATCATTGGCTCACCTTGCTCCGATAACACCACTACCGAACATTTTCATCAGTTCTTGGGCTTGCTTTCTGAAAAGCCAGAAACAATTTCTTATCTAGAATTTAGAGCTGACTATCATGTTGAGATTCGTTTTGAAAATGGTCAAAAACAAGAAATACCTTTTTTAAAGCTGCCCCTATCTAATTTGCCTGCAGATTTTTTCCCCACAACCTGCAAGACCTGTGTTGACTATGTCAATTCACTTTCCGACATTACTGTTGGGTATATGGCAGGTACAGGTGAGCAATGGGTCATTATTCGCAATGCAAAGGGAAAGGGTCTAGCAAGCTTACTTGCGGCGGAGCTTGTTTTGGAGCCCTTATCTTCTGCTGGCAATCGATTAAGTCCTGTAAAGGGCTTTATGAAGAATGTGGAGTTAGCAGCCGGCGGGTTGCCACTGCAAAGAATGCCAAATTTTTTAAGGGGAATATTTGCCTGGGTAATGCCGAGATTTGGGCCCCGTGGTCTGGAGTTCGCAAAAGCGAGAATTGAGATGAAGGCAATCGAATCTATTATTCATTTACGAAATACTGCGCCGCACAAAATAAAGAATATGGTTCCTGATCACGTTTGGAAGCTAGCGAAAAGATATGGTTTAGAGCCCCAGAATGCTGAAACTAAAGGTTCTAGGGAAAGCACCTAGCAATAAGTCTTTGTGATTTGATCTAAATCAATTTATAAAGTAAGAATTCCAATAAAGAGGCTCTTAGGCAGCCACGGTTTTTTTCAAAAAACTCTTTTGAGACCGTGTCTTGATCAAGTGATGTTCATGAATTTATCTAAGCTAGTGAGCATTGCGGGGTTCAGAAAGAAGTCTACTCATGACGATTTCGACCTAGATCAACAACAGTCGACCAAAGCTTCGAATGATATGTGGGAGGACTGCTTAGTATCTAATGCGCCCACAAAATCAAAATTTGATCAGGACAAAAAAACTCATCCAATAGAAAAAGCCTGCACAGAAGGTGAGTATCTTGAATCTCTTGTAAAAACTATTGAGGGGAACATACTCCCACTCATTATTGAGCAACACTTAGATTCATCCATCCCTGCACAATTCCCAGCCAAGCAAATCATCGATCAAAAAGCTGTGGAGGATTTAACCAAGTTAGTCTTACAAGAAGATGCTCGCATTTCCGTTGACTACGTAAAAGAGATGCATGCTTCTGGCACTGCTTTAGAAGATATTTATTTACTTCTGCTAACTCCAGTGGCAAGAAAATTAGGGGCAATGTGGGATGAGGATGAATCTAGTTTTACAGAGGTAACCATAGCCCTATGGCGCATCAAGCAGCTAATGTATGACTTAAGCCCCATTTTTCAACAATATTCTGAACAGGGTAAAACTGGTTCGAGCATTATGTTGGTGCCATTGCCTGGTTCGCAACATAACTTGGGGCTCTTTATGGTCTCCGAGTTTTTTGCAAAAGCGGGATGGCGTATATGGGGTGAATTGGCAGCTACCGAAGAAGATATTGTTTCTATGGCTGCAAATGAATGGTTCGATGTTGTCGGTTTATCAGCAAGCGTTCGAGAGCAGTTTCCGCAATTGAAGGAATTAATTAAGCGTATCAAGGCTAAGTCAAAAAATCCTAAGGTGGGCGTCATCATCGGTAGTCCTGTTTTTAATCAATTCCCTGAGCTTATAGATGATCTAGAGGCAGATATGGTTGGCATGAATGCTGAGGATGCGCTTGAAAAAGCCACTTTTTATGTTGAGCAACTGCGCTAAATTATCAATCTAAGTCTATGGCAGTCCAGTTAGAAAATGATTTATTTATTAAGGCTTGTTTTTGTCGTAAGACTGAAAGAACGCCCGTTTGGCTGATGCGTCAGGCTGGAAGATATTTACCTGAGTATCGAAATACCAGATCTAAGGCGGGAAGTTTCTTGGATCTGGCTAAAAACCCCGATTTCGCCACCGAAGTAACGCTGCAACCCATTGATCGTTTTGGCTTGGATGCGGCAATTTTATTTTCCGATATCTTAACCATTCCCGATGCTATGGGCTTAGAGCTATCTTTTGAGAATGGCGATGGGCCACGGTTTGCTAAGCCCTTAAGATCTGAGCGTGAGGTGAACCAATTACCCGTAGCCAACATGGAGCAACTGCGTTATGTTTTTGATGCGGTTAGCTCAATAGCAAAGGCGCTTACTTCAAATGGGAAACAGCAAGTACCTTTAATTGGATTTTCTGGAAGTCCTTGGACCTTGGCTTGCTACATGATTGAAGGCTCGGGTTCTCGTGATTTTTCCTTGGCCAAAAAGATGTTGTATGAGCGTCCTGATCTATTACAAAAAATTCTAGATATTAATATTCAGTCAGTGAGTGAATATTTGCGCTTACAAATAGATGCAGGTGCACAGGCTGTGATGATCTTTGACACCTGGGGTGGTTTATTAACTTCAGAGGATTATTTGCAATATTCCCTCCAGCCTATGGCTAAGATAATTAAAGACATACGTAGCCATCCAAAATACGATGCCGTACCGATTATCTTATTTACTAAGGGGGGCGGCATTTGGTTAAGTGACATAGCTAAATCAGGAGCTGACGTATTAGGAGTAGACTGGACCATCGATTTGGCTAGAGCGCGTCAGGTGATTAATCAAGCAAGCAGCAAGCATATAGCTATGCAAGGAAATTTGGACCCATCCATCCTTTTATCAAATCCGCAAGAGATTGAAAAAAGAGTTCAGCAATGTTTTGAAAATTTGTCTTCTGTCGAATCGGCAGAGGGAAGTCCATTAGACGGACATATATTTAATCTGGGCCATGGCATTAGCCAATTTACGCCCCCTGAAAATGTTGCTGCTTTAGTCTCCAAGGTCCGCCAATGTTCGGCTGATCTTAGGGCAGGCAGAGTTTAAAAATACATGACAAAAGTACATCGAATAGTCATAGTGGGTGGAGGCGCAGGTGGGCTAGAGTTAGCCACTAAACTAGGTGACGACTCTGGCTCCAATAAAACAAGCGTAACCCTTGTCGATAAAAATAGAACACATATTTGGAAGCCTAAACTCCATGAAGTGGCAGCAGGCTCAATGGACCTCGCTGATCAAGAGTTGGACTATATTGCCCAAGCGCATTGGCATCATTTTAAGTTTCGATTGGGTGAGCTAATCAGTATTGACCGAGAGAAAAAGCAAATTCAAATTGCTCCTGTCATTGATGAAGCTGGAGAATTGGTTACTCCAATACAAACCATTTCATATGACACGCTGATTATTTCCATAGGTAGCTTAACAAATGATTTTGGTACACAAGGCGTTGCTCAGTACGCTCAAAGACTAGAATCCTTGGCTGATGCTAAGCGTTTTCATTTACGTCTAGTGAATGCCTGTTTGAGGGCCCAAGCACAAGCTGGCCCCCTGGCTCCGCATCAACTTAAAGTGGCAATTATTGGTGCAGGGGCAACTGGCGTTGAGCTTGCCGCAGAGTTGCATAGAACTACTCGAGCCATTATTTCTTTTGGAATGGATAGGGTGGATCCAGAAAAAGATCTAAAAGTAATATTGATCGAAGCTGCCCCCAAAATATTGCCAGCACTCTCAGATCGTATTTCCACTGCTGCGCAAAAACTATTGCTAGATCTTGGCGTTGAAGTCATCACCAATGCCAAGGTGCAAAAAGTTCTACCGAATAAGGTATTGCTCTCAGATGGAGTAGAAATTCCTGCGGAATTGATTGTCTGGGCAGCCGGAGTGAAGGCCCCCGATTTTCTCAAAGGTATTGGCGGACTTGAAACTAATCATGTCAATCAATTGCTGGTCTTGCCGACTTTGCAAACTACTTTGGATCAAAATATTTTTGCGATTGGAGATTGTGCAGCTTGCCCTTGGCCTGAAGCAAATAATGGCAAGGGAGGCATTGTGCCTCCTCGTGCTCAAGCAGCTCATCAACAAGCTTCGCACTTATACAAACAAATTCAACGGATCATTCAGCATGAGCCGTTGAAGCCTTATGAGTATCGAGATTTTGGATCATTAGTTTCGCTTGGTGAGTACAGCAGTGTCGGTAGCATGATGGGAGGCCTCATTGGGGGAAGTCTGATGGTGGAGGGGTTATTTGCTAAATTTATGTACATTAGTCTTTATAAGCTACATCAACTGGCGCTTCATGGTTGGGTAAAGGTAGTTTTAGACACTCTAAGTCGATTAATTCATCGCAGGACCCACTCAATTGTTAAGTTGCACTAGAAGTAATTGCTTACATGGTGCTTGCACGGATCATCAAAAGCAAAAAGGCTTCTGAGTCAATTGACTTAGAAGCCTTCTACTGTTTGGTTGCGGGGGCAGGATTTGAACCTACGACCTTCGGGTTATGAGCCCGACGAGCTGCCAGACTGCTCCACCCCGCGTCTGAGCCTTAGATTCTAGCATTTTTCAAGGGTGCCTGTCGAGGTTTTCCTGCAAATAACGCATAAATAGGGCGTTTTTTGGTAGAAATTCTTGATTTAAGGACTGCCGTTAAGGAGTAACATATTGCCACGCAATATCACGCTAAGGTTTATTTATGTCAGTTAGCAATCCTGAGTTTTCAGAGTCATCATTATTGAGGCCTGTGGAGATCTCGCGAGAAGATCATCCCCATAAAAAAGGCGCCTCTATATCGCTCATGTTTGCCGCCATCGGCGTAGTCTTCGGTGATATTGGTACTAGCCCCCTATACGCATTAAAAGAATGCTTTAGTCCTGAGCACGGCATTCCGTTTTCAACAGATGCAGTTTATGGAGTGATCTCCATGGTATTTTGGGCCTTTGCGGTGGTGGTTTCGCTTAAATATGTGTTGTTTGTGATGCGTGCAAACAATCATGGCGAAGGCGGTATTTTGGCTCTTATGGCTTTAGCCTTAAGAACAGTACCTGCAAATTCCAAGCGTTCCTTATTGATCATCATGGCAGGTGTATTTGGCGCCTGCATGTTTTATGGTGATGCCATTATTACGCCGGCCATTTCAGTACTCTCTGCGGTTGAGGGTTTGGAAGTAATCTCTCCCGATCTCACTCGATATGTCATACCAATCACCATTTTTATTTTAGTCATCCTCTTTTTTATTCAGAAGACAGGGACTGACCTCGTTGGAAAATTATTTGGCCCCATCATGATGCTCTGGTTTGTTGCCATTGGATTGATGGGCTTGCATCAGATTATTCAGAATCCAGCCATTTTTGCAGCGATTAATCCAATGTTTGCGATTAACTTTCTGATTGAGCACTCATTACAAGGCTTTATCGTTTTAGGCGCAGTTTTCCTTGTATTAACTGGTGCAGAAGCTTTATATGCCGATATGGGTCACTTTGGACTCAAGCCTATTCGCATGGGTTGGTTTTTTATTGTGATGCCTTGCTTGCTCTTAAATTACTTTGGGCAGGGGGCCATGTTCTTGAATGATCCTGAAACAATCTCCAATCCATTTTTCTTAATGGTGCCAGAGTTCTTGGTGTTTCCATTAGTGATTTTGGCTACATCAGCCACCGTGATTGCTTCGCAAGCGGTTATATCGGGCGCTTTCTCAATGACCAGTCAAGCGATTTTGCTGGGCTTTGTGCCCCGCATGAAGGTACGTCATACATCCGATAGGGAAATTGGTCAGATCTATATGCCCCTAGTCAATTGGGCTCTATTGATTCTGGTTATTGCTGTTGTGTTGGCATTTAAGAAGTCTGAAAACTTAGCGGCTGCATATGGTATCGCTGTGACTACCACCATGATTATCACTACGTTTTTGGCTGCGATTGTGATGCGTGTTGTATGGCGCTGGAATACTCTTCTGGTTACTTTGGTAATTAGCTCATTCCTGATGGTTGATTTAGCATTCTTGACTGCTAATCTTTTAAAGATTATGGAAGGCGGTTGGTTCCCTCTATTGCTCGGTGCTGCATGCTTCTTATTACTGATGACTTGGTATCAAGGACGTAAGATTTTGCGTCAAAATGCCATAAACAACGGTATTGAGCTGAAGAGCTTTATTGATTCGTTGATGCAACATCCACCTCATCGTGTAGAGGGTACAGCGATTTTCTTAACCGCCCATGTTGATTATTTGCCAGTCTCATTTCTACATAACTTAAAGCACAACCATGTCTTACATGAGAGAGTATTTTTCTTAAAGGTAAGTATTTGGGATGTGCCATACGTCAAAGACAGTGAGCGTATTACCCTACGTGATCTTGGTAATGGCATCTATGTAGTACGTGCGGTTTATGGTTTTAATGAAACGCCAGACATGGGGCAGATTATTGAGTTGATCGAGAAATCATCAGACCTTCATTTTGATTTGATGAATACCTCATTCTTCTTATCGCGTGACACTATTGTTTCTACAGAAATTCCTGGTATGGCTATCTGGCGTGAAAAATTATTCTGTTGGATGTACCAAAATGCTGGGCGCCAGTCTGACTTCTTTAAGATTCCTGCAAACCGTTTAGTTGAGTTGGGTGCAAAGGTCGAGATTTGAGAAAAAATCTTTTGCTCCAATCAAAAATATCTATTGCAATATTTTTGTTGGTCTCTGCATTCAGTGGTGTTGTTTTAGCCACTCCTGCAGAAGAGGCTGAGCTCGAGCAGTTAGATAAGATAGAGCAAGAGTTGGAGCTTCAGCGTGAGTGGTCTAAGTACCGCTGGGGTAAGGCATCTTCAGAGTGTTATCAAAAATATTGGGTTAATTCTTGTTTAAAGGATGCTCGTGCAGATTATCGGAAGGAGATCGATCCAATTCGCGAGCAAGAGGTAGCTTTGCATGAAGTACAGCGCAAGCTTCGTGAAAGCCTAAAGAATCAAGAAGACATTAAGCGTGCAGCCGAACGCGCCTCCCCAGAAAAAGCTGCTGAGAGAGCTGCTAATCAGCGTGAGTTTGAGCAGAAACAAAAAGATGCCGCAGCTAGAGCTGCTGATCTAGAGCAGCGTCGTAAAGATGCTCCTAAGCGAGCTCAAGAAAATAAAGCGGGCACTCAGCTCGATTAATTTACCCCCCCCCAATTTACTTTTTATTTAATTAGGCAATCCTTGGCTAAAGTCAAAACGGTTTATATCTGTCAGTCTTGTGGCGGAACCTCTGCTAAGTGGCAGGGTCAATGTCCATCATGTCAGGCCTGGAATACCTTGGAAGAGGGTTTGCCTGAGACGACATCTAATGCTCGTTTCCAGGGTTTGGCGCAATCATTGCCGCGCCAAAAGTTATCTGCTATTAGCGCTGAAGATCTACCAAGATTTAGTACGGGAGTCGAAGAGTTCGATCGAGTGCTGGGTGGTGGCTTAGTTCCGGGCGGCGTGGTGCTCTTAGGTGGCGATCCCGGGATTGGTAAATCTACTTTGCTATTACAGGCATTGGCGGAGATGAGTTCTGCTGGCATGAACGTGCTCTATAGCAGTGGTGAAGAATCTGCTGCGCAAATTGCCTTGCGTGCAAAACGTATTGCGTTGAATGCGCCTCAGCTTGAAGTATTAGCAGAGATTCAGTTGGAAAAATTGATTTCCATTATGGATACCGTTAAGCCACAAGTATTGGTAGTTGATTCTATTCAGACCTTGTATTCAGAAGTGTTGAGTTCTGCCCCTGGTTCTGTAGCCCAAGTGCGAGAGTGTGCTGCCCAATTAACGCGCTCCGCTAAATCAAGTGGCATCTGCGTATTAATGGTGGGCCATGTGACTAAGGATGGGCATCTTGCCGGGCCTCGTGTTCTTGAGCACATTGTGGATACCGTCTTATATTTTGAAGGTGATACCCATTCTTCGTTCCGCTTAGTACGCTCAATTAAGAATCGTTTTGGTGCTGTTAATGAGTTAGGCGTCTTTGCGATGACTGAAAAAGGTCTGCGCGGTGTAACTAACCCATCGGCTATTTTCTTGTCGCAACATGAGCAAATGGTTCCGGGTGCTTGCGTATTGGTTACGCAAGAAGGCAGTAGACCTCTGTTGGTTGAGATTCAGGCATTAGTGGATACCGCACATGTCCCTAACCCCCGTCGCTTAGCCGTTGGCTTGGAGCAAGCTCGCTTAGCAATGCTCTTGGCAGTGTTGCATCGCCATGCTGGGGTAGCCTGCTTTGATCAAGATGTTTTCTTAAACGCAGTTGGTGGTGTCAAGATTTCTGAGCCCGCTGCTGACTTGGCAGTATTGTTAGCCATTCAATCATCGATTCGGAACCGTGCGTTACCAAAAGAGTTGATCGTATTTGGTGAGGTTGGTCTGGCTGGAGAAATACGTCCTTGCCCAAGAGGTCAAGAGCGCTTAAAGGAAGCTGCAAAGCTTGGCTTTACTATTGCGATCATTCCGAAAGCAAATATGCCAAAGACCAAGATTCCAGGGTTAAAAGTGATTCCCGTAGAGCGCATTGATCAGGCAATCGCTGCCGCTGCAGAGTTAAGTTAATTTCTTAACTGGCTTAGCGTAAGTCTTCAGCCTGAATTAACAATACCTGTTCATCCCCAGCAGATACTTCCATCCAGATTGCTGGGATTTGGGGAAACGCTTTTTTGAAGTTCTCATACTCATTACCTATTTCAAGCAAGATAGCGCCGCGCTCAGATAGGTAGTCGGGCGCAGCAGCAATAATGCGTCTGATCAAGTCCATGCCATCGTCGCCGCCAGCTAACGCTAGTTCTGGTTCAGCGTGGTATTCAGGGGGAAGCATACTCATTGAAGCGGCATTCACATACGGGGGATTGCAAATAATCAGATCGAAGAGGTTCTCTTCATTGGGCTCAGGCAAGGCATCCCAAAGATCGCCATCGAATAGCTCTACTTGAGAACCCAAACCGTGGCGATCAACGTTACGCGCTGCTACGGAGAGTGCAGGCATACTGATATCACAGGCGCTCACATGAATATCTGGGCATGAAAGTGCAAGAAGAATTCCTAGTGAGCCATTGCCAGTGCAAAGATCAAGCGCTTTGCCATCAGCAGGTAACCAAGGCTCTAAAGAACCATCAACAATCAGTTCGGCAATCCAAGAGCGCGGAACAATACTTTGCTCACTGCAAAAAAATGGAACGCCCATGAGCCAGGCTTCACCCAAGATATAAGCAAGGGGTTTGCGTGTAGCGATTCGAGTGTCAGTAATGACAGAGGCTTTTTGCTGTTGATCCTCGGAGATTGCATCATCTAGGTGATCTAATGCTTCTGCTGGGCTAAGATCGATTTGCTTGCTAACAATCCACAAAGCTTCGCTTTGTGCATCAATTGCTCCATGGCCATAATGCAAATTGGCTGCATCAAGTTTTTGTGCATTCTGATGAATGCACTGATTCACTGTAAGTTGTTGCTGAGGCTCAGGGTCCATGATGGAAGGGGTCTTTAGAGAAAAGGGTGCGCTCGTAATGATGCAATGATGCGACTATGCGATTAATTGTTCGAGAGTCTTGCGATAGATGTTTTTGAGTGGCACCACATCATCAACAATAACGCACTCATCGATTTTATGACTAGTCGCATTGAGTGGACCAAATTCCACTACCTCTTTACAAATCTTGGCGATAAAGCGACCATCACTCGTGCCACCAGTGGTAGAGAGTTCTGTATCGATATTGGTTTCTGCTTTGATAGCAGTGCGTAGTGCACCCGCTAAGGCACCATCACCGGTAATAAAGGGGCTGCCGCCTAAGACCCAGTCAATCTCAAAATTGAGGCCAGCATCTTTTAGAATCTTCTCTAGACGTTCGCGTAATTGCTCTGGCTTGCTCTCGGTAGAGAAGCGGAAATTAAAATCGATAACCAGCTCACCAGGAATGACGTTATTCGCGCCAGTCCCAGAATGCACATTGGAGATCTGAAAGCTCGTGGGTTGGAAGTATTGATTGCCTTTATCCCATTCAGTTTCTACTAATGCAGAAATTGCTGGTGCAGATAAATGAATTGGATTTTTACCTAGGTGAGGGTAGGCGATGTGCGCTTGAACGCCATGCACCCTGAGTTTCCCTGATAGAGATCCACGACGTCCATTCTTAATCATGTCACCCAGCCGATCAACCGATGTCGGCTCACCAATCACACAGTAATCCAAACGCTGGCCCTGTTTTTGCAAGCGCTCGCACATGATGACAGTGCCATCGTTAGCAGGACCCTCTTCATCGCTAGTGATTAAAAAAGCGATGGAGCCTTGATGGTCCGGATGGGCGCTTATAAATTCTTCTGTAGCAACTACAAAAGCTGCGAGGGAGGTTTTCATATCAGCAGCACCACGCCCATAGAGCATGCCGTCACGAATGGTTGGGGTAAAAGGATTGTTTGTCCACTTCTCCAGTGGGCCGGTAGGCACTACGTCGGTGTGACCCGCAAATACCAAGACTTTTCCTTGATCGCCGCCTCTACCTTTTTTAATTGCCCACAAGTTAGTTACTTGGAAATTTTCAGGACCACTCACAACGCTCTCGGTGTGAAAACCAATCGCCTGCAATCGCGTTTTAATTAAATCTTGGCAGCCACCATCAGCTGGTGTTACAGAATGGCAGGCAATGAGAGCTTTGGTGAGCTCAAGTGTGGCGCTCATGGATTTAACTTAGTCGCGGAGTAATTCGTTGATGGCAGTCTTTGCTCTAGTTTGAGCATCAACCTTCTTAACAATGATCGCCGCATACAAACTGTACTTGCCGCAAGCGGAGGGAAGGGAGCCTGGAACAACTACTGAGCCTGCTGGAACACGACCATAGTGCACTTCACCAGTTTCACGGTCATAGATCTTGGTACTTTGACCAATATAGACGCCCATTGATAAAACGGCGTTTTCTTCGATAACAACACCTTCAACAACTTCGGAGCGGGCGCCAATGAAGCAGTTATCTTCAATAATGACTGGGCCAGCTTGAATTGGTTCCAAAACACCGCCAATCCCAACGCCACCAGAAAGGTGTACGTTTTTACCAATTTGGGCGCAAGAGCCTACAGTCGCCCAGGTATCTACCATCGTACCTTCACCTACATAAGCGCCAATATTGACGTAAGAAGGCATTAAAACAGCATTTTTACCGATAAATGAGCCGCGGCGAGCTACAGCAGGGGGGACTACGCGGAATCCACCGGCAGCAAAGTCGGATGCAGTGTAGTTTTCAAACTTGCTCGGAACCTTATCGTAGAACTGGGTATAACCCCCAGCACTCATCGGTTGATTGTCTTCTAGGCGGAAAGACAGCAGAACAGCCTTCTTAACCCATTGATTTACCTCCCATTTTCCGACATCGCGGCGCTCTGCAACGCGAATGGTGCCGGCATTAAGCCCTTCTAAAACGGCATTTACGGCATTACGGACATCCCCAGGGGCGCTATCTGGAGACAGGTTAGCGCGGTTTTCCCAGGCTTGTTCAATGATGTTTTGTGGTGATTGGCTCATGCTTTTTAGTTA
>CANCQD010000066.1 GCA_947380285.1 Burkholderiaceae bacterium
ACATTAGCACCTCAGGCCATTAAAAATGGTAAAGATGAACGTCAGCTCCAAGGCTTTTATGAGAAGGGCCCTGATGCGCAACTTGGCTATACCTTCCCGACGCTCTTAACCGAGTATGTGATGAAGAATACCCATGTGCCAGTTGGCCCATGGCGCGGTGTGAATACCAACCAAAATGGCATCTTCATGGAATGCTTTATGGATGAGTGTGCCAAGGCAGCCGGAAAAGATCCGGTGCAATTTAGACAGGCGCTAATGCAAAGTCATCCAAAGCATTTGGGTGTTCTAAATGCTGCCGCCAAAAAAGCGGATTGGGATAAGTCTTTGCCCGCAGGAACCTACCGAGGTGTTGCTCAGTTCATGGGCTATGCCAGTTACTCTGCTTGCGTAGCTGAAGTAACTGTACAAAACAACGTTGTTAAAGTCACGCGATTGGTATTTGCTTTGAATTCTGGGCATGTTGTAAATCCATATTTAACGCGCGAGCAAATTGAAGGTTCAGTAGCCATGGCATTGGGGGCAATTTTCTTGCCAGAGATCTCTGTAGAAAACGGTCGTATCAAACAGCGGAATTTGGATACATACCCACTACTAAGGCTATCTGCAACACCGAGGATTGAAACAGTCCTGGTTCCGAGTTTTGATTTTTGGGGTGGAGTGGGTGAGCCAACCATTTGCGTAGTTGGTCCGGCTGTAGCAAACGCTATATCTGCTGCAATTGGTAGGCCAGTGCGGAACTTCCCGCTAAGTAAAGAAGGTTTGAGTTTGGCTTAACGCTTAATCCCATTCCAATTGATAACTGCGACCCCATTAATCCTATATTAATGGGGTCGTTTAATATGTCTTATGAAGTTTATTAAGGTAACAGTCTTTCTCTTATCCCTTGCTCCCTTAGCCCGCTTAATTTGGTTGGGTAGTCATGAGGGTCTGGGGGCCAATCCCATTGAATTTATTACCCGCTCAACCGGAACCTGGGCACTAGTCTTTTTATGTATTACGCTTGCGATGACTCCTTTGAGATTGGTTACGGGGCTGACTGTATGGATAAAGCTGCGTCGCATGTTGGGACTCTTTTGTTTCTTCTACGCCTGTATGCACTTTTCGATTTGGTTCTGGTTGGATCAGAATCTAGATCTTCAATCCATGTGGAGTGATGTCGTCAAGCGACCCTTTATCACGATGGGCTTTCTGACCTTGGTGTTACTGACGCCCTTAGCGTTGACATCAAACCAGTGGGCAGTTCGCCAGCTTGGAAGGCGCTGGACTTTATTACATAAGCTCGTATATTTAATCGCCTGTACTGCAATAGTTCACTATTGGTGGCATAAAGCAGGCAAGAACGATTTGGAAACGGTCTCTATTTATGGAGCGGTGATTTTAATATTGCTTCTTTGTCGATTGCCATCGCTAAAGAGGCTTCTTCAGCGAAAGTAAAAATCATTAGCGCCAAGAGGGCCTGCGTAATGATTTGCCGTAAATTCATGCAGTCATGGTGAGTAATATGAAAGTAAAGGTTAAAGCTGGGGTGCCCTACAATGGGATTCATGAATACATTCTTCTCGAAGTTCAGTCCACTTTTATTATTGGGAGGCGTTTTTGCTTGCACTCAAACACCTCCTCAACCCCCTGGGTCGACAACATACTCCCCATATACTCCACAGCAGATCAAGGAGTTTAATGGTCAGACTATCTCTCCGGTTGAGGGGCCATTTGGCCCAGTGGATCCAAACGCAGAAGATCAACGCCTATCTAAAGAGCGCGCATCGGATTCAAAATTGTATAGTCAACCAAAAGGCGAACAAGAGGCAGAGGCAATAGAAACACAATCAGCCGACCCTTATCAAGCAACGAAGCCGGTCATTACTTTCTAGACGATTGTAAGCTCAGGCATAGAGTTCAATTGCAGCAACGCTTGCGCTTCTTCTGGCGTGGCATTGAGCCAAGCATTAAAGAGCTCAGGACGTAATGGAACAACCGTACGTTTTTCATCTTCGGGTTTATGCATGCGCTGCATGACTGGGTGACCGTCGGCATTAATCGTGAGCATAGAAAAAGAAACAATTAGCTCACCAGTTTCTGGTTCGGTCCAGGTATCCCAGATTGAGGCAATGGCCATCGGTTCCTGATTGGCTTGTTTAATGGCAGTGCGCACTGCTTTACCTGACTCATAACAGGGCTCATAAAAAGTATCGGCTAAGGCGAGTGCGTAATGCCGTGTTTTCCAGGCGTGTTTATAGGAGGGTTTCTCGGCAACTGTTTCCGCTCTGGCGTTGTATGTTTTTCTGCCGAAGGTTTCCTCTTTGGCCCAGGATGGTAATAAACCAAAACGGGCTAAACCAATCGCAGTGCGCTGATTATTATGGCTTTTCAGGATGATGGGCCCAGGGTAAGTAGGGAATACATCGTGGGCATTAGATGCTGGTAGATCGAGATCAAAGTGGGATTTAACCCAGTCAACATTGACGGTCGTGAGGTATTGAATGCACATGGGCTAATTTTACTGCGGCTTAATACAGTTTGACCTAGGCCTGCTGGTACCATTGAGGCTAAATTTTAGAAAGATATCTTCCTTATGAAACCTTTTACTTCTGTCTTAAATCCAATGTTGGTGCGCTTTTTTGCTGCAGGCTTATTAACAGCTGCGTTGGTAAGCGGCGCTGAGGCACAGCAAAGTGGTTTACCAATTAATGCTGCCGCATCTGTAAACGGTACCATTATTACCAATGACATGGTAGAGCAGGGAATTAAGGTTGCTCTTTCTCAAGGACAAAAGGATTCTCCAGAGCTGCGCAAAATAGTGATTGAAAAGTATATTGAAGTTTTATTGCTTTCTCAGCAAGCTGAGAAAGACGGCTTGGCTAATTCTGAGAAAGCCAATACACAGCTCATGATGATTCGCCAAAACTATTTGGCAGATCTTGAGTTGTCGACTTATATGGCCAAAAATCCAATCACCGATGCAGATATCCAGGCTGAGTACAACAAAGAGATTGCAACTTTGGGACCTCAAGGAATGATTATGGAATATAAGGTAAGCGATATCGCGGTAGCGAGTGAAGCGGATGCTCAAGCAGCATTAGCTCGCATTAAAAAAGGCGAGCCATTTGATAAGGTTGCCAAGAGTGTTTCCTTAGCGCCGAACAAGGTACAGGGTGGCGCTGTGGGCTGGATTCAGGCGGGGCAGGTAGCACCTCAACTGGCTACCGTATTAACTACGCTAGCCAAAGGCCAAGTTTCACCAGCGCCAATCCAGATGCAACAAGGTTGGTACTTGATTAAGTTGGAAGATAAAAAATCGAGTAAGCCACCATCATTTGAGCAAGCGAAGCCGGCTATTCGTGCTGGAATGACGCAAAGAAAGCAATATGAGTTCTTGGGTCAGATCGCAAAAGACGCAAAGATTGTGGTTCAGTAAAAAGCGATAGTAGAGCTTGCAATAGAAAAAAGGACTCCTAGGAGTCCTTTTTATTTGCGCTCTAAAGTAATAAAGCTAAAAGAGGTATCACCCTCAGAACTAGGAGTTCTCTCTATTTCTTGCCAGGCAGATTCGTTGGGCACTTCAAAGAAAGTATCGCCACCTTCAATATCTAAATCGATTTCAGTAATGTAGAGACGGTCTGCTTTATCAAATGCTTGCTTGAAAAGTTGCTCACCACCGATAACAAAAACACGCGAAAAATCACTCAAGCGATCTAGTGCCTCATCCAAGGAGCCAGCCAATTCTGCACCGGATAATTGAAAGTCGGCATTGCGACTCACTACGATGTTTCGGCGTCCAGGCAAAGGTCGCCCAATGGACTCCCAAGTCTTGCGACCCATAATGACGGGATGGCCCATGGTCACGCGCTTGAAAAACTGTAAATCTGCTGAGATTTTCCAGGGCATTTGGTTATTGCGACCAATGACGTGATTGCGGGAGCGCGCAACAATCATGGAGATAGCAGGTTGTGTCATAAATTGCTAAATTCTTAAATAGCTACAGGAGCTTTAATGTGGGGGTGAGATTCGTAACCGACGATTTCAAAGTCTTCAAATTCATAATCAAACATTGAATCAGGCTTGCGCAAAATATTCAGCTTCGGTAGCGGGAAGAAATCGCGGGATAGCTGAAGTTCTACTTGCTCTAGATGATTACTATATAAATGGCAATCACCACCAGTCCAAATAAAGTCTCCCACTTCTAAATTGCATTGTTGCGCCATCATATGAGTCAACAATGCATAGCTAGCAATATTAAATGGCACACCCAAAAAGATATCAGCACTACGTTGATAGAGCTGGCAGGATAACTTACCATCAGCGACATAAAACTGAAAGAAGGCATGACAAGGTGCTAAAGCCATACGTGGTATGTCGGCTACATTCCACGCAGACACAATCATGCGACGAGAGTCTGGATTTTTCTTGATAGTCTCAACCACTTCTGAGATTTGATCGATATGCTCACCATTTGGAGCGGGCCATGAGCGCCATTGATAGCCATAAATCGGGCCTAATTCACCATCCGGGGCGGCCCATTCATTCCAGATAGATACGCCGCGCTCTTTAAGCCAGTTATTGTTTGTACTGCCCTTGAGGAACCAAAGTAATTCGTAGATGATGGATTTAAGATGTAACTTTTTGGTAGTTACCATTGGAAAGCCGTCAGCCAAGTTAAAGCGCATCTGATGTCCGAATACGGAGACCGTGCCAGTTCCAGTCCTATCGGACTTTTGAACCCCTTTTGCGAGGACTTCTTTCATGAGATCGTGATATTGACGCATATATATTGGCTAAAAGTAGTGATGTATTAACGTATTAAGGATAGCTTACTCGAATGTAGGCGACTTCACTCCCAAGGCCTTGTGAAGCTTGGGGGAGGTAGTCGTATATTGAAGTTGAATCTGCTTACCTGGGTTTAAGTACTCCGCAGCTGCAAATGCGGCAAGGGCGGCTTCATGAAATCCAGAGAGGATCAGTTTTTTCTTGCCTGGATAAACGTTGATATCACCAACCGCATAAATTCCCGTGGTACTGGTTTGAAATTTTTCGGTATCGACACAAATTTGTTTGCGATCGATATTAAGGCCCCACTCCGCAATAGGCCCTAACTTCGGTGAGAGGCCATAAAACACTAAAAGGTCATCTAAGGGGATTAGTTTGGAGTCGCCATCAATATTAGTAAAGGCTATTTCAGCAAGGAGACCATCTTTCTCTTCGTAGCCGGTAACTTGTCCAATAAGAAGTTCCATTTGATGGTTAGCACAAAGTTCACGCATTCTGGCAATGGATTTTGGTGCCGCTTTAAATTCATCGCGACGATGAATCAAGGTAATGCTAGCTGCAATTTCGGAAAAATGAATTGCCCAATCTAGGGCAGCATCACCGCCACCACAAATCACAATTCTTTTCCCCGCAAATTGCTCAGGATTTTTAACGTGATAAAAGACTTGCTTATTAATGTAAGCATCAATGCCTTCAAGATTAATAGTGCGTGGTTGAAAGGCCCCTACACCGCCAGCAATAAAGACGGTCTTGCTCAGAAATGTTTTATCTTGCGAGGTACTAATGAGGAAGCGTCCATCGGCTTGTGGCTCAAGCCTGCTGACCTCTTGGCCAAGATGAAACTGGGCACCAAAGGGCTGAATTTGCTTTAATAAGTTATTAGTGAGTTCGCGGCCAGTACACACTGGGATCGCAGGAATATCGTAAATGGGTTTATCTGGATAAAGCTCAATGCATTGACCTCCCACTTCTGGAAGTGAATCAATTACATGCGCTTTAATTTCGAGCAAACCTAATTCAAAAACTTGAAAGAGCCCCACAGGACCAGCCCCAATGATTACGGCATCGGATTCTATGGGTGAGTGCGACACAAATTTATTAGATTAGAAATTACTTTACTAGCTGATCAAGTTTATCTTTAACATCTTTCCATTCTTCAGCATCTGGCAGTGCTGCTTTGGACTTGGTAATCGAGGTCCAAGAAGGGGAAAGATCGGCGTTTAATTTAATGAATGCTTGTTGATCGCCGGGAACATCATCTTCTGCATAAATAGCGTTTACGGGGCATTCAGGTACGCATACCGCGCAGTCTATGCACTCGTCCGGATCGATCACTAAAAAATTGGGGCCTTCGCGAAAGCAGTCAACTGGGCAAACATCAACGCAGTCGGTGTACTTGCAGCGGATACAAGATTCGGTAACTACATAAGTCATGATAATTTTGTTTCAAGAGCCCCAAAAATCCGGGTGCTAGGTTATAAAAGATCAATTTTAGCTGAAATAGCCTATTTTTCAGGCAAAACCCTATATTTACTTAAGGTAAAGTTCCCACTATGAATACACAGCCCAAAGCCCAGAATAGCAAGCAAAAACCTAAAATATTGGTAGCAAGAGCCATTTTTCCAGAGGCTTTAGCCAAACTGGAGGAGTTCTATGAGGTTCGATCCAATCAAGAGGATCGGATTTTTAGTCCAGAAGAGTTGCAAAAAGAACTCTCTGGGGTCGTAGGGGCTTTAGTGGCGGGCAGCGAAAGAATTGATGCCAATGCGCTAGCTCATGCCCAAGACTTGCGGATAGTGGCCAATATTTCGGTGGGTTATAACAACTTTGATGTTCCGGCAATCACTGCTGCTGGTGTGATGGCGACGAATACCCCGGATGTTTTAACAGATACCACGGCTGATTTTGGCTTTGCCTTATTAATGGCAACAGCAAGACGGATTACCGAATCGGAGCATTGGGTTCGTGCAGGACAATGGGATAAGTGGTCGATTGTGAATAATCCCCTGGGTATGGATTTGCATCACAGTACAGTAGGCATTATTGGCATGGGACGAATTGGCCAAGGCATTGCTAAACGTGCTTTAGGTTTTGGTATGAATGTGATTTATCACAACCGCAGTCATTTATCGGAGGCCGATGAAAAAGCTTGTGGTGCAAAGTATGTTTCCAAAGAAGAATTGCTGCGCACTGCTGATCATGTTGTCTTGGTGCTACCCTATAGTGCTCAGAGTCATCATACGATTGGAGCTAAAGAAATTGCGCTCATGAAACCTACTGCAACCCTTATAAATATTGCCCGTGGCGGAATTATTGATGATGCGGCGTTAGCTCAAGCTCTGAAGGATAAAAGGATCTTTGCTGCTGGCCTTGATGTATTCGAAGGTGAGCCAACGGTGCATCCTGAGTTATTAAAGTTAAGCAACGTTGTGCTCGCTCCACACATTGCTAGTGCTACAGAAAAAACGCGTAGAGCGATGGTTGATTTAGCAGTCAATAATTTACGCGCAGCACTTGACGGAAAAAAACCACCTAGCCTTATTAATGCGGAAGTTTTTAAAGGCTAATTGAGCTAATTTAATTCTTTATGCAGTAAAAATAAAGCCGAGCATTGCTCGGCTTTATTGCTAAAAGAGTAAACGGTAATTAATAATGATTACTCAGCATCAATCTCTTCTGGAAGATCGCGCAGCGCTAATTCAATTCCGCCGAATTTCCCAGCAACCCAGTTATAGACTTTGCAGGCAATCCACAGCAATCCAAAGCCGAGTAAGGCGTTAAGAATTAATGCGGACAACACAGTAAAACCAGGGATAGCGCCATCACGAATGAAGGCTACGAACAGTGCCAACAAAACGATTGGAACGGAGAAGCAGAGGTAAACCAAAACTAGAGTTTTGGCGGTATGCATTGGGTCGAGAAAGACGAGTTCTTTTTTGCTAAGTTTCATGATGACGCAATCTTAAAGCAGTCCATCAAAAAGCGCTACATCTACCCAGTCTCCAGCGGCAACATTTCCCTGCTCGTGGCCTAGGATGACAAAGCAATTGGCCTCACTCATCGAACGTAAAATACCGGCACCTTGGCTACCAGTGAGTCTGACCGTTGGCTTGCCATCAGCTCGACGCTCCAGAATGGCGCGTTGAAATTCTGTGCGACCTACTTTTTTCCGGATGGGGGCTTGGGCAATGGCCTGGGTAAGCGGTGGTTCAGTTTGATTTGCGCCATTGAGCTGCAAAAGGGCTGCGCGGACAAATTGGTAAAAGGTCACCATGACTGCTACGGGATTCCCTGGCAATCCAAAGAAGAGCGTTTTACGAGTGGGCGATTTTTCTACTGCTGACTTGAGAATTCCAAAGGCCATGGGGCGACCTGGACGCATGGCGATTTTCCAAAAACCAACATCACCTAACTCTTGCATGATCTGTTTCGTGAAATCTGCTTCGCCAACAGAGACGCCTCCAGAAGAAATTAATACATCTGCTTTACTGGCTGCCTCAATAAATGCTTGCTTCAAGGAGGTCGGATCATCGCGCACAATGCCGCAGTCAATGATCTCTAGATTTAGACGGTTGAGCAGACCAGTCAGGCTGTAGCGATTGCTATCGTAAATACTGCCCGGATCTAATGATTGACCTAGTGCACGCAATTCATCACCTGAAGACAGAATAGCAACCTTGAGCTTACGCTTAACTGGTAGTGATGCAATGCCTAGTGATGCAGCTAAACCTAGATCAGAAGGGCGTAGTAAGCGACCAGCCGCAATTGCAGGTTTCCCCTTTTGTAGGTCCTCGCCACTTAAACGCCTGTTCTCTCCGGGCTTTAATTGATCTTGCTTAAATTCAATCGTGAGATTATCTTTTGCAGTTGTGAATTCTTGTGGAATGACGGTATCGCAGCCAGCAGGCATCAGCGCGCCGGTCATGATCTTGAGGCATTCCCCTGGATTAATACTGCCTTCATAGGGCCTGCCTGCAAGTGCTGTACCAGCGACTCGTAATTCAATGGTTGCACTGTTGGTATTGAGACATTCACTATTAAATGCAAAGCCATCCATCGCAGAATTATCGGCAGCTGGAACATCGATTGGTGAAAGTAGATCCGCTGCTAGGATCCGGTTGATCGCTTGATCCAGGGCAACAGTTTCAACATCAGCAGGATCCTTGAGGGCGGCATTTTCTGCAATGAGATCATTGACTAATCCGGTAATCGCCTTCCGCGCATCATCAACATGAAGGGATGAGGTTAAGAGAATCGGCTGGTTTGGTGAGTGACTCATGCTGATATTTCTTCTAATGACTTGAGTTCTTCAGGAGTATTTACATTCGCGAAAAATAGGGGGTCGTCAAAAATTACGGTGCTACTGCGTAATTCTTTAAACCAGCGATCAATTTTGAGGTCCCCTTTTTGGAGAAACTGATTCAATGAGTCTTGTAGGTTGCTTCGCATGAGACAAAAAACTGGCTGCGCCCATACCTTGCCATCCGTCTCCTTGCTAGAGGCATACACCAACTCAAAATCACCTCGCTCCATCTCTGCGCTCAATAGCTCAGCAAGATTATTGGGCAGTAAAGGCGAGTCGCAAGGTGAGGTAAGGAGATAAGGTGTTTTGCATGCTTTTAGGCCCACTGAGAAACCAGCCAGGGGTCCTGAAAAATCTGGTGTCTCATCCATGATTACGGGGTATCCATAGCCTGCATACTTAGTAATATTGCGGTTGGCATTAATGATGATGGTTTGTGTCTGAATCTTTAGCTTAGCAATAGCGGATTCGATTAGCGGTTTGCCGTGAAAAGGGATTAAGCCCTTATCGATGCCGCCCATGCGTTGGGCACGACCGCCAGCAAGTATTAACCCAGTAATGTCTTTAGTCAAAATCATTAGCCACCAATATAAGACATTTCAACCTTGCGAATAGCAGAGGACGCATTGGCAGTATGAGAGCCGCGAATTTCTGAATAGTGATCATCGCGAGTCGACCAGGTATTCATTAAGGCATTGGCGATTTCTAAATCACTTTTTCCTGAGCGCAGCAAAGTTTTGAAATCAAAACCTTCATTGGCAAAAAGGCAGAGATACATTTGCCCGTCAGTAGAAATGCGAGCTCTAGAGCATTCGTGGCAGAAGGTTTGGGTAACGCTGGAAATCACGCCAATCTCACCTGAGCCATCAACATAACGCCAGCGCTGTGCAACTTCGCCGGCGTAGTTGGCCTCAACTGGCTCGAGCGGAAATACTGCATTGATACGCGCAATAACTTCTTTTGAGGGGAGGACTTGCTCCATATTCCAGCCATTCGAGCTGCCCACATCCATGAATTCGATAAAGCGCAAAATGACGCCACTACCTTTGAAGTGCTTAGCCATTGCCACAATTTCGTGATCATTGGTGCCTTTTTTAACCACCATATTGACTTTGATGTTTTGAAAGCCAACCTCTTGCGCCGCTTTAATTCCATCAAGTACATCAGCCACAGGGAAGTCGACATCATTCATTTTTTTAAAGATCATGTCATCCAGACCATCCAGGCTGACTGTCAATCTTTGCAGGCCCGCTGCTTTTAACGCAGCAGCTTTCTTGCGCAAGATGCTGCCGTTGGTCGTAAGGGTTAGGTCCAGCGCTTTATCTTCAGATGTGCGAACTTTGGCCAACATCTCAATGAGCACCTCTAAGTTCTTGCGAAGCAAGGGCTCACCACCAGTTAATCTAATTTTTTCAACACCCAATGTAGCGAAGATAGTAGTCATCCGAGTAATTTCTTCAAAACTCAATAACTCTTTGTGAGCTAAGTAAGGATAGTTTTGGTCAAAGACTTCCTTGGGCATGCAATAGGTACAACGGAAATTGCAACGATCAGTTACGGAGATGCGTAGATCTCTTAGGGTGCGTCCCCGAGTATCTTTAGTGTGGCCATGAGGCGTGACGAGTTGGGCCCCAATAGATGGCGACAGACCTTTACCTTCATCAATGCGGATAGGGATTACCTTTGGGATTGCTTTTTCAACCATGCTCTCAATTATGGCTGTGAAACGGGGTTTCTGCCAAACCACCAAATATCCTTGTGGGATAAATGGCAGTCTGGAGAAAAGCTTCAATAAGCGTTAAACCGTTTTTTCTTGGCCGCCGGTTTCAACCAAAACCATTGGTCCTTCAGGAAGGCTTGCGGCAGGTTTAGGCGCTCTGCCTAAATTGTGCGCAACAGGCTCTGCCTGAATCTGGCTTTGTGCTTCAGCATGCTTAGAAGAGTCGGTAGCGACCCAGATCATGCCGGCGGATTGCACAACGCCATGCAATGGAGTTTCTTCAAGTGCTTGGAAAGCCACTTTAGGAAGCTCCGGTGCAGGCTTGGCAATTACCTCTACTTTAGCGGCTGCTACAGCAGCTGGTGCTGGAGTAGCCGCGGATGCAGGAGCAGCGTTTTGCGCAGGGCGATTGGATTGACGTGGAGCACGTGGTGCGCGCTCTTGCCTTTCTTGCTTCTCTGCAACAGGTTTTGCATTACCAAAACTATTGACGATGTTCTGAATCGGCATAGATGCAGAGGCGCCAGCCATTCCAACTGGAGGACCTGTAAATGGACTTGCTGAAATTGCAGTTGCAGTAGCCGGTGTATTAGCATCATTGCCGCCTTCAGTGCGCTCGCCACGTTGACCTCGACCACGACCACGACGATTACGACCACGACCACGACGCTCATCGCCTTCGGCACTTGGAGCAGTTTCGCTTCCAGGAGCCGCTTCAGTGGCAGGAGTTACTGCCGCTGGATTGGCTTGACGTTCTGCCTTGGGACCATTCTGGTTGGTTTGATTACCTTGGTTACGATTACCGTTACGGTTGTTGCGATTGCGATTATTGCTAGCGCCTTCAACTGCTGGAGCTCCTTCGGTCGCAGTCGCTGCTGCGGGGCGCTCGGTTCGCTCGCCACGACGGTTGCGACCACGATTGCGATCACCGCCATTGCCATTACCATTGCGAGCTTGGTTGCGACCACGCGAGTTGCTTGGTGTAGGCTTCTCTTCAACTACTGGAGATGAACCAAAGAGGCTCTTAATAAATCCAAAGAAACCACCAGTGCTCTCTGCTTTCGCTACTTTTTCAGTGCGTGCAGGGCGTGGTTGGCTAATTGGTGCGGGTTGTGTTGGTGTGATTCCTTTAACTGCTGCCTCTGGACGTACTTTTACATCTGCATCCTTGCGGCTCACAGTGGTGTCAGTCTCGAGTTCGCGAGCAGCCTCTTCGGCCATTACATAGCTAGCTTTTTGATCATCAAGACGGGGGTCATCATGGCGCAAACGCTCGAGTTTGTAATGTGGAGTTTCTAGATGCTTATTAGGAACCATCAAGACATTTACTTTGAAGCGAGTTTCAATCTTGATCACTTCAGCACGTTTTTCATTTAAGAGGAAGGCAGCCACTTCGACTGGCACCTGAGTATGAATCGCTGCTGTATTTTCCTTCATTGCTTCTTCTTGGATGATGCGTAGAACTTGCAATGCAGAAGATTCAGTGTCACGGATGTGGCCAGTGCCGTTACAACGTGGGCAAGTTACATGGCTACCTTCAGACAATGCAGGGCGCAAGCGCTGGCGAGACATTTCCATCAAGCCAAACTTGGAGATCTTACCCATCTGGACGCGAGCACGGTCATGACGTAGGGCATCACGTAAGCGATTCTCCACATCCTTTTGCGCTTTGCTCGATTCCATATCAATGAAGTCGATCACGATCAAGCCGCCTAAGTCGCGTAAACGAGCTTGACGGGCGATTTCATCAGCAGCTTCTAAGTTAGTGCGAGTTGCAGTCTCTTCGATATCAGAACCACGAGTTGCACGAGCTGAGTTAACGTCCACTGAAACTAAGGCTTCAGTGTGGTCGATCACGATCGCGCCACCTGATGGCAATGGCACAGTGCGTGAGTAAGCGGTTTCAATTTGATGCTCAATTTGGAAACGAGAGAACAAAGGCACATCGTCTTGATAGCGCTTAACACGCGGCAAATTGTCTGGCATTACTACCGACATAAATGCTGCAGCTTGTTCATAGATGTCATCGGTATCGATGAGGATCTCACCAATATCAGGCTGGAAGTAATCACGAATAGCGCGAATCACTAAGCTGGACTCGAGGTAGATCAGCAATGGAGCAGAGTTGCCTTTGGCAGCTTCATCAATCGCTTTCCATAATTGCATGAGGTAACTTAAGTCCCATTGCAATTCAGTGGCATCACGACCAATACCGGCGGTACGGGCGATGATGCTCATGCCATCTGCTACTTCTAATTGAGACATGGCTTCACGCAGTTCTTGACGGTCTTCACCTTCAATGCGACGGGAAACGCCGCCTCCACGTGGGTTATTCGGCATCAAGACCAAATAACGGCCTGCCAAGGAGACAAAAGAGGTGAGGGCGGCACCTTTTTGGCCACGCTCTTCTTTTTCTACTTGAACAATGATTTCTTGACCTTCGCGCAAGGCGTCCTTGATGGAAGCATTGCGGACGTCTATACCCTCTTTAAAGTAACTACGGGCAACTTCCTTGAATGGCAAAAAGCCATGACGCTCTTCGCCGTAATTGACAAAGCAGGCCTCAAGGGAGGGTTCAATACGGGTAATGACACCTTTGTAAATATTGCCTTTGCGTTGTTCACGGCCGGCAGCTTCGATATCGATATCAATGAGTTTTTGACCATCAACGATGGCAACTCGCAACTCTTCTTGTTGAGTTGCATTAAACAACATGCGTTTCATAACACTCTCCTATGGGGGAGGGCGTCGTTGCGCGCTGCGTTAGGGGACAAGTTAGATGCCGCTTAGGACTAAGCCTAAGGCGGTATATGAGTGTGGATCATGCAAATCTAAGCATTTTTTGCTTAGTTCACCCAGTTAACGGTTGGTTAAATCGGTGCCACACTTGACGATCGCCGCAGAGACCTCCTTTAGGTCATCAATGCAGGCGCGCGCCTAAAAACTGTCTTCTAATCGCGGGTCGCGGCATACGGCACACCAACCCTGCGCCTCATTACAACGGGGGAGGGGCAACCCCGGGAGTCTTTTAAAGGGCGACTCCAAGCTCCACGATT
>CANCQD010000067.1 GCA_947380285.1 Burkholderiaceae bacterium
ATCGTCACTGGCACCTTTTGCTACACCAAGCACTTCATAAAAATCGCGTTTACTTTTAGGCACGGCCTATTCCTCTCAACAACCTGAATGACACAAGTCGGCACGAGGCCGACTTGTTATTTAAGTACATCAAAACTACGTTAATGAATGTCCAATTGCAGAATTACTTCTTGTCATCAACCTCTTTAAAGTCAGCGTCAACAACATCCGCATCAGGAGCAGTACCAGGAGCTGCACCACCAGGAGCGGCACCTGCAGCAGCGCCACCAGCTTTAGCTTGTTCAGCAGCCATGACTTTTTCGCCCAGCTTCTGACTTGCTTTACCCAAAGCTTCTGTTTTTGCTTCAATCGCTTCTTTGTCGCTACCTTTGATGGCTTCGTCCAAATCTTTAAGGGCTGCTTCAATCGCTTCTTTTTCGGAAGCTTCTAAGCCAGCACCATGCTCTTCCAGGGCTTTCTTGGTTGAGTGAGCTAAGGCGTCCGCAGTGTTGCGTGCAGTAACCAACTCAAGTGCTTTTTTATCTTCAGCAGCGTTGGCTTCAGCATCTTTCACCATCCGTTGAATTTCTTCTTCGGTTAAGCCGGAGTTTGCCTTGATCGTGATCTTGTTCTCTTTACCAGTGGTTTTGTCTTTTGCTGTTACATGCAAAATACCGTTGGCATCAATGTCAAAGGTCACTTCAATTTGTGGCATACCACGTTGTGCTGGAGCAATACCTTCAAGATTAAATTCACCAAGCAACTTATTCGCAGCAGCCATCTCACGCTCACCTTGGAAGCACTTGATCGTTACGGCTGGCTGGTTATCTTCAGCAGTGGAATAAACCTGCGAATGCTTGGTTGGAATCGTTGTGTTTTTTGGAATCATCTTGGTCATCACACCACCAAGAGTTTCGATACCCAATGACAATGGGGTAACGTCCAAGAGCAATACGTCTTTACGATCGCCAGACAATACAGAGCCCTGAATTGCGGCACCAACAGCAACAGCTTCATCTGGATTAACGTCTTTACGTGGCTCTTTTCCAAAGATTTCTTTTACTTTGTCTTGAACCGCAGGCATACGAGTTTGACCACCGACCAAAATTACGTCGTCAATATCAGCCACGTTCACGCCAGCATCTTTAATCGCAGTCAAGCAAGGGCCGGCGGTACGGTTAATTAACTCCTCAACCAAAGACTCTAATTTGGCACGAGTTAATTTCAAGTTCAAATGCTTAGGACCGCTAGCGTCAGCTGTCACGTATGGCAAATTAATTTCGGTTTGTTGTGCGGATGACAATTCGATCTTGGCTTTTTCTGCAGCATCTTTCAAACGCTGCAATGCTAAAACGTCTTTACTCAAATCAACGCCTTGTTCCTTCTTGAACTCAGCAATGATCCAATCAATGATGCGTTGGTCAAAGTCTTCACCACCCAAGAATGTATCGCCGTTGGTAGAGAGCACTTCAAACTGCTTCTCACCGTCAACGTTAGCAATCTCAATAATAGATACGTCGAATGTACCGCCACCCAAGTCATACACAGCAATCTTGCGATCCACCTTGTCTTGTTTGTCTAAGCCAAATGCCAATGCAGCAGCAGTTGGCTCATTAATGATGCGCTTCACATCTAAACCAGCAATACGACCAGCATCTTTAGTGGCTTGACGTTGGCTATCATTGAAGTAAGCGGGTACAGTAATCACCGCTTCCGTGACTTCTTCGCCGAGATAGTCTTCAGCAGTTTTTTTCATTTTGCGCAGAATTTCAGCGGACACTTGTTGTGGCGCCATTTTCTTATCGCGTGCTTGAACCCAAGCATCGCCGTTATCAGCGGCAATAATTGAATAAGGCATCAAGCTAATGTCTTTTTGCACTTCAGGATCAGTAAATTTACGACCCATCAAACGCTTCACTGCGTAAATTGTGTTTTTAGGATTTGTTACTGACTGACGTTTTGCTGGCGCACCAACCAATACTTCGCCATCTTCAACGTAAGCGATGATGGATGGAGTTGTGCGGCCGCCTTCGGCGTTTTCGACAACTTTAGGTGCATTGTTTTCAACGACTGAAACGCATGAATTCGTGGTTCCTAAGTCGATTCCGATAATCTTTCCCATAATTGCTCCAAAAAATTAAATTGTTTTGTTTTACTAATGAATATTTCGATACCCTGTAAATGGGGTCTAAAAAGGGTATTTCAAGGGGATAAAGAGCAAAAAAAGGCAGAAATCTGCCTTTTTTATGCTTTTTTAGGGGTTTAAGCCCTCTTTTTGACTTATTTCGGGGCGCTAACCGTCACCAAAGCTGGCCTAAGAACGCGATCAGCCACGGTATAGCCACGTTGTAGCACTGAAACCACGGTATTGGACTCTTGCTCGGAAGGAACTGAAGCAATGGCCTGATGGTGGTGAGGATCAAATTTATCCCCAACTGCAGGGTTAATTTCTGTCATGCGACCTTTTTCAAAGGCAGACAGCAACTGTTTGAGAGTAATTTCTAGGCCCTCTTTGAAGGCTTTAGCATCACCAGCATCTGTGCTCAATGCTGCATAGAGACTATCGGTAACCGGTACCAAGTGCTCTGCAAAGCTTTCAATTGCAAACTTATGCGCTTTGGCAATATCTTCAACAGCACGACGGCGAATATTTTCCCCCTCTGCTTTTGCGCGCAAGAAATTATCTTGTAACTCACCAATCTTTTGATTGAGTTCGGCAATCTCTTGTTCTGGTGTTTTAACGGCAGCGGGATCAGCGGCTGCAGCTTCATTCACCTGAGAATCTGCAGAAGTATTTTCTTGCTCTGGGGATGGGTTTTGATTTTCTTGTGTCATGGACGCTATTTTACTTTTCTATAAAAATGGCTATTACATTGCAATATGGGGCCAATTATTTCGATTTCAAGACTTCATTCTTTCGGCTAGCTCAGCCCTTTCATTGCGCTTTGCTAACTCATTATCAGACTCCACCCCTAAAGACCAGCCCTGCAAATGATGATGGGCGATTTGGCTGAGAGCCTCAATCCACTTGGGGTTACTGTTTAAGCAAGGAATGTAGCGATAGTCTTTGCCGCCATGTTCCAAGAAGATTTCACGGGCTTCCATAGCAATCTCTTCCAGCGTTTCCAAGCAGTCCGCCGGAAATCCTGGGCAAAAAATATCGATGCGCTGACAACCTTCACTAGCCAATTTTTCAATGGTTGGGGCTGTATAGGGTTTTAACCATTCTGCCTTACCAAAGCGGGATTGAAAGGTCACAATATATTGACCGGGCTCTAAGCCCAAAGATTCGCCGAGTAAACGACCAGTCTTTAAGCACTCACAATGATAGGGGTCACCCTTCATTAAATTGCGTTTTGGCAAGCCATGAAAAGACATCACAAAGCGATCACCCTTTGCAAAATCGGGTCGCCCATCCACATCCCAACTCGACAACACTTGATCTCGTAATGCATCAATATAGGCAGGGTTGTCGTGATAGTGCTTAACTAAACGCAACTCAGGTTGATCGCGCCAAGTGCTGAGGATACGAAATACTTCATCAAAGCTAGATGCTGTTGTAGTAGCTGAGTATTGGGGATATAAAGGCAATAGTAATAAACGCTCCATACCTTGTGCCTTCAGCCCCTCAAGCACTGATTGTGTAGATGGCTCACCATAACGCATTGCCAAGTCAACCAAGACTGTGTGGCCCTCATTCGCAAATTTCTCACCTAGCTCTTTTGCTTGTAAACGTGAGTAATGCATTAATGGTGAACCTAATTTGGGTAACCAGATAGAGGCGTATTTTTTTGCAGAAGCACTACTTCGAATGGGCAAGATAATGCCATTCAAAATACACCACCAAATAATGCGGGGAATTTCTACTACACGTGGATCAGAAAGAAATTCTTTTAAATAAGCACGCACCGCCTTGGGTGTCGGAGCCGATGGTGTCCCCAAATTCAATAGCAAGACTGCAGTTTTGGAAGCGCGTAGATGCGGATTCTGATTCAAGATGTTCTGTCTCTAGTAATGATTTATAAATAAAGGTTTAGGTTAGGAACTTAAAGCACCCGATAATAATTTTGAGGTTATATCCACAATGGGTATAACTCGGTCATAGGCCATCCGCGTCGGCCCAATAACACCAAGCGTCCCCACCACCTGACCGTCAACGCTATACGGAGCGCTAATGACAGCAAGATCCTCATAAGGCAATAAGTCGCTCTCACCACCAATAAAGATTTGAATACCATCAGCATGACTTGATACATCAAGCAATTGCATAAGTACTGATTTCTGCTCCAACATATCGAACATCTTACGCAACTTATCCAGGTTAGAACTTAAGTCTCCGACATTAAGTAATCGCCGCTCGCCAGAGAGCACCATATCACCACGACCCATATCATAATCAGCCACTCCCGTTTGCAAAGCTAAAGCCATCAACCCAGAAATATCTGCACGCAAATTATCTAAATCGGATTTCAGATGCATGCGTACTTGATCAAAACTTTTGCCAGCAAATTGGGCATTAATAAAGTTACCTGCCTCAATGAGTTGACTAGGTGTGTAATCTTGAGTGGTAGGCAATATGCGATTTTGCACATCGCCTTCTGGTGTAACCATGATTAGCAAAATCTTGCCTTCACCCAAACGCAAAAACTCAATATGTTTGAAAACCTGAGCTCGCTTGGGTGTCATCACCACCCCTGCAAAGTGGGTTAGGTTGGATAAAATCTGTGCTGCCGCATTAAGAACTTTTTGTGGCGAATCAGGCAAAAGGCCTTTTTCAACCTCTCTAGCTGCCATCGCCTCCAATGGGCGGACAGTGACCATCGTATCTACAAACAGGCGATAGCCCCTTGGGGTTGGAATGCGGCCAGCGGAAGTATGGGGGCTGGTAACCAGCCCCATATCCTCCAAATCCGCCATCACATTGCGGATAGTGGCCGCAGAGAGGTCTAAACCCGAGAATCTAGATAGCGTGCGCGAGCCAATAGGCTGACCCTCCTCGATATAGCGCTCGATGAGGGTTTTTAGTAGTGCGCGGGAACGTTCATCCATGGTGGAAGGGATTTTATGCCTATGGTTTAATCGTTATATGTTAAGCCCATCCCCAAATTCCACCAAGAAGGCATTTAGCCGGATCGCGCTTGTCGGCAAATACCAGGCAGACGGGATCGAGGAACACCTCAAAGATCTGGCAAAACTGCTCGAGGGGCTAGGGTGCGAGGTATTTTTGGAGGCAGCTACGGCCAAGCATGTTGGCTTAAAAGATTTCCCCACTGAAACTGCTGAGAATTTTGCTGGGGCAATCGATTTAGTCGTGGTTCTGGGCGGTGATGGAACAATGTTAGGTATTGGCCGTCAACTCGCAGGCAGTGATGTGCCGCTAGTCGGAATCAATATGGGTCGTCTTGGTTATATGACGGATATCCCTATTCAGTCCGTTCAAGCCACCCTTCCAAAAATTATTGCGGGTGAGTATGAAGCCGATACACGCACTTTGCTCGATGCCGTAGTTCTTCGTGACGGCAAAGTGATCAATCGCGCTTTAGCGCTCAATGACGTTGTTGTAAACCGCTCTGGAATTTCTGGAATGGTTGAACTAGCTGTTCACGTCAACGGCTCATTTATGTATAACCAAAGATCCGATGGTTTAATCGTCTCAACCCCTACCGGCTCAACTGCTTATGCACTTTCAGCTGGCGGACCTATTTTGCATCCCCATGTTGCAGGTATTTTGCTAGTACCCATTGCGCCACACTCGCTTTCTAATCGGCCGATCGTCTTGCCCCAAGATAGCGTCACTGTGATTGAAGTGGTTAATGGACTCGAGGTAATTGTGAATTTTGATATGCAATCGCAAACTAACTTGCAAAGCGGTGACAAGATTGAAGTACGTCAATCCGATAAAACAATCGCCCTTTTACACCCCAGCAATCACAGCGACTACAAAACTTTGCGTGAGAAATTGCATTGGAATGAATACCCATCGACTTTCTGATGTCGAGCTTTTTGCTACGCTAATACATGCTTCAAACCATCTCACTTCGTGACTTTGTCATTGTTGACCAGCTAGAGCTAGATTTCTCTAGCGGCTTTACCGTGCTCACCGGCGAAACTGGTGCAGGCAAATCCATTCTGCTTGACGCTCTTGGCTTGGTCCTAGGTGAACGCGCAGATAGCAGCCAAATACGTGAAGGCAGTAACCGCGCAGAAATTTCTGCACTCTTTCGCATTGAACCTGAATTAGTCCAATCTTTTGGTCAATGGCTTGATGAACAAGGGTTCCCTTTGGAAGATGATGGCCAAAGTCTATTACTTAAAAGAACCGTAGAAAGCAGTGGACGAAGTCGGGCCTTTATTAATGGCAGTGTTGCGACATTGGTGCAATTACGCGAAGCAGGTGACCAATTAGTAGATATTCATGGTCAACATGCCCATCAACTCTTGCTCAAGGGCGGTGCTCAAAGGGAGCTTTTAGATCGTCATGCCGGATTATTGCCGCTTGCCACTGAAGTAGCGCAGGCATTCAAAATACTTTCCGATTCTCGTCGTCGTCTAGAACAAGCAGAAAATGCCGGCCAAGATGTGGAACGTGAGCGTGAACGTCTTGAGTGGCAACTAGAGGAGCTTACTGAGCTTTCTCCGCAAGAAGGCGAATGGCTCAGCATCCAAAGTGAGCACGCGCGCTTAGCAAATGGTGCAAAGCTGATCGGTGGCTGTCAAGAGGCAATTGAAATCTTGAGTGATGCAGATAACTCTCTCGAATCTTCACTCTCCAAAGTATGTGCCAATGTTGGCGCACTAGCCGAACATGACCCGGCACTAGTTGAAATCAACCAAGCTCTAGAGTCAGCCAGCATTCAGCTCGATGAAGCTATTCATGGCCTTAATCGCTACTTACAAAAGATTGACCTAGACCCTGCCAGACTTGCCCAAGTTGAAGAGCGTATGCACGCATTGCACAGTACAGCCCGAAAATACCGTGCCGAAGTGGATGAACTCCCCGCATTACTGCAATCAACTACTGAGAGACTTGAAGCGTTAACTGCCTCCCAAAATATTGAAGCCCTAAGACAACAAGTCCAGCAGCAGGAGGGCGCCTATTTAAGGCTTGCTAAACAACTCTCACAAAAACGTGAAAAAGCGGCAACTGATCTAGGGAAATTAGTAACAGATGCCATGCAAGATTTATCCATGACCGGCGGTCGTTTAGAAATTGCTCTATCAGCCCTTAATGAAGGTGGCTCCCAAGGTCTTGAACAAATTGAGTTTCTAGTTGCAGGCCATGCTGGTAGTACTCCACGCTCACTAGCAAAAGTAGCTTCAGGTGGTGAGTTAGCACGTATTAGCCTAGCAATCAGCGTCATCACTAGCAAAGCCTCATTTACCCCAACTCTCATATTTGATGAAGTGGATGCAGGTATTGGTGGCGCAGTGGCTGAAACCGTTGGTAAGCTCTTACATCAGTTGGGTCAATCGCACCAAATCTTATGCGTCACTCATTTACCGCAGGTTGCTGCCCAAGGCAATCATCACCTCAAAGTGAGCAAGTCACAAAGTGGTGAAAAGACCATTTCGCAAGTGCAGATCTTGGGCAGAGCTGAACGAGTTGAAGAAGTAGCGCGTATGCTTGGTGGCGCCACCATTACCGACACCACACGCCGTCATGCTCGTGAGTTGCTAGAGCAAAACTAGGCCGCCCTGCCTCCTAATCGCCATTAGAAGGCGCCTTGAATATCTCCAGCCATAGCACTTGCACTGCGTCTCTTGCAGCAATGAGCTCAGGCTCGTGCTCTAAATGAATACGAGTTTTCTCAGCACCATCCAAACGTAAACGATGTTGACGAGACCTCATTAAGCGATAAGCATCTCCTACAGAATGCGCAGCTTGATCGGTAATTAAACCTGCATTACCAGCAATACGTAACAAAGCAATATTGCCTAGATTACTAATCAGTTGAGAATGCTGATGGGCATATGCCAAGACTAGAAACTGCACAATAAATTCAATATCGACCATACCACCTGCATCGTGCTTTAAGTCGAATTCGACATTGCCATTGGGATGACCCGCATGTACCTTGCGACGCATTTCTAGAATCTCAAATCGCAGCTGATCAACATCTCGCAGCTGACTTAATACCTTTGAGCGCACCGAATCGAAAAATACTCCCACAGTCGCACTTCCAGCAGAGAAGCGTGCCCGAGTCAGCGCTTGGTGCTCCCATACCCAGGCAGCGTTATCACCCTCACGCAGCTGATATTTTTTAAAGGCCTCGGCGTTCGTGACCAAGAATCCAGCAGAACCATTCGGACGGAGGCGGGTGTCAATTTCGAACAAACTTCCTGTTGAGGTAAATGCCGTGAGCCAATTAATCATCCGTTTTGCAAGCAAGGCATAGATTTCCTGCGCAGCATAATCAGACTCATCTGCCTGATATAAAAATATGATGTCCAAGTCAGAGGCGTAGCCCAATTCCTTGCCACCCAATTTGCCATAAGAAATAATGGCAAAAGGTGGATTTGCATCGGCGGGAAGATCAAATTTTTTGGCTACGCTTGGCCAAACACGCTCAAAGGTAGCCTGCAAGATTAAATCTGCCAGAGCAGATAAATGATCGCTCACACGTTCTACTGGTAAGGCTTTTTGAACACCAATACCTAGATCGGTCAATAACGTAATAAAAGTTTCGTTGTGATGAGTGACTCGCAAAATATCCATTGCCTGCTCAGAAGCATCACCCTGAGCCATCACGTCATCAAGTTGCATATTGAGATTGAAGCGCACCTCTGACCAATATTTTTCTGGATCCTCAATTAACGCCCTTTCTGATTGTGCGTTCAACAAATGATCCAATAAATGGGGGTGACGCGTGAGATATAGGGCGCCCCATTGCGAAGCCTTGAGTAAATCAAGCACATTAGAAAGAGCTTTAGGGTACTCCGACAGAATGGAAAGATAGGCACTACGTCTTGCAATTGCTTCAAGCAAATCAAAGAAACGTAATAGCGTTTTATCAGCATGCGCAGGAGTGGCACCTTCAATTTGCAAACTCTCTGCTGCCTTACGCATTAAGTTATCAAAAATTAAACGGCTTTTTTGCGGCAGTAATTTTTGTTTTGGGCTATCTATCCACGTCTGCCAACGAATATGGGAATCAGGAAAAAATGTCTGGTCAGGCGCCCAATCCAGAGCTAAAGGTGCCATCTCCAGACGCGCACCATCATCTAGTAAAAACGCTTTTTCAAATAGCTGCGCAACATTATTTTGATGGCGCTCTAATTCCGCCATAAAAGTATCTACCCGGGAGTTTTGCCCCTGCATCGAAATCGCCAAACGTGAGCGTGCTGCTCCATCCTCAGGTAGATAGTGGGTCTGCTGGTCATCCCATACCTGAATGCGATGCTCTAAGCGTCTTAAGTAAACATACGCTGCTTGCAAGGCCTCCACTTCGTGAGCAGGCAAAATGCCGCACTGCTTAATTAGATCTAGGACTTCTAAACTTGGTCGCACTCTAAAACGGGGGTCCGTGCCACCTCGCATCAGTTGAAACATTTGCGCTAGAAACTCAATCTCCCGAATACCGCCGCGTCCCAATTTAATATCTCTTGAGCGACCCTGGTGACCCGAAGATCTCTTTTCAGCTTCCGCCTGAATCTGCCCGTGCAAATCACGAATAGAGGCAATCACACCGTAATCCAAATGTCGGCGATATACGAAGGGTCGAATGAGTTGATCGAGCTCTTTTTGACAGTACGAAAAATCGGGTGATTCTGGTAATGGTGCAATTAACCTACCTTTAATCCAGGCGTAACGCTCCCACTCCCTGCCCTGCACCATGAGATATTCTTCCAACATATCTAGACTGCACACCAATGGTCCAGAATTCCCATTGGGACGAAGACGCATATCCACCCTAAATACAAATCCATTGGCATCATGTTCAGCAAGCAGCTTGATTAAGCGTTGACCCAATCGCGTAAACCACTCATGATTAGACAAACTCTTAGGACCGCCGACAGTCTCGCCCTCATGTTCATATAGAAAAATCAAATCAATGTCTGATGAGAGGTTTAACTCAAGGCCACCTAATTTGCCCATTCCGACAACCATCAGTGGCATCTCAGATTGTGTTGAAGCACTCCAAGGCAGGCCAAAACGATTTTTGAGATCTTCACGGATAAAAGCAATCGAAGCAGAAACTGCTATTTCAGCAAAATGGCTAAGCGCTTGGGTAACCTCTTGGAGGTCAGCTTTACCGTTTAAGTCTCGAAATGCCACCCATAGCATCAAACGCTGCCTTGCTAAGCGAAGATTGGTCATCCATAAAGCCTCATCCTGCTCATAGGGCAGGCGATCGATACCACAATCTTTTAATAGATCTCTAATGCCCTGAGAATCGACTTTTATCTGCCCCTGAATACGAAGCCATTCAAGCCAATCGGGGCGAGCACTTAGCCAGCGTCGCGCATAGGTCGAGTGTTGCTCTAAAAAATCGATTTGTCGGGAAAAATCATCCATTCCCCCATCTTAATCCGACCCCAAGACTCAAGCCAGAAGCTTGGCGATCAAGCTAAGGCTGACGGATAATGGAGCTCATGTTGCAAAAGATCATCCCGCCTCGCCTCAAGAGCGTGCTTGCTAAACGTCCTCAAGGTTTGAGTGGGGCTTGGCGTAAGCGTGCCCTGATTTTGGCTGGCATTGTGGCGACAGTATTTGTGCTCGGACATATTGGGGTTCGTTTTGTCCTTTGGCCTCAAATTGAGAAATCCAAAGCCTCGGTTGAAAAATTGATTAGCGCTCGTATTGGAGCTGAAGTTTCAATGGACTCCCTCCAAGTTTCGTGGACAGGGATGAGGCCTAATTTTGAAATTGAAGGCTTACGCTTCAACGGTCCAGATAAGTCACAGCCACTCTTATTTGTTCAGAAAATTAATGGCCAGTTAAGTTGGGCATCTTTTTATCACCTTGCGCCGTATTTTTATGAACTCAATATTACAAATGCTGAAATTTTTTCGCAGCGTAATAAGAAAGGCATCATCACCGTTGCCGGCGTTTCAATTGATGGAAATTCGAATGACTATTCTGCAGAGAATTGGCTCTTCGCTCAAAATGAAATTCATATTAGCAATGTCAAACTATTTTGGGATGATCAACTCAAGAAAAAAGCAGTCACAACAATTGATATTCAAAGTCTTGCTCTTAGTAATGGTATTCGCAGTCATCAAGGCTCGCTAAGCGCCGTCACGCCTTGGACCAAAGGTCCGCTCACACTTGATATTGATTTAGTTCATCATATCGGCGGCCAAGCTGGCAATTGGCGCAACTGGATTGGAACAATTTCTTGGAATTTAAATGAACTCCAGCTTAGTCAAATTTCCAGCGAGTTTTCCCTCACATTGAATACTCTTGAAGGAGTCCTGAACTCCAATGGAAAACTAAAAATTGATAACGGCAAGCCTGATGGCGGAGAAATTAATCTCGCGGCCGACAATATAACCATCCAGTTATCTAAAGATGAAGATGCTATTGCCCTTGGAAGATTAGAAACCAACCTAGTTCAAGAAACCGACAGCGGCTTAATCTCCGTTACAACTAAGAATTTTGCATGGCGCGATATCGATAGCCCAAAATCTACCCCACTAGAACATTTGAGTCCAATGACTTTCCGTTGGAGGCCGCCTGCTGGAGATGGAGAAATTAAGGAGTTTGGTTTTTCATCGCCAAAGGTACTAGTTGAAGATGTAGCCTTATTTGCCCTTAACCTTCCGCTATCCAAAAAAGTACATCGCTGGATTAAGGCCTCAAAAGCAGATGGCGAGTTACAAGATTTAGATATCAATTGGTCGGAAAGTAAATCACCTTTATCGGCCCTCAACATTTCTGGTGGCTGGTTTAAGACAAACAAACTAGACTTTACTGTGAGCGCCAAACTCATTGATTTGAGTTTTATTGGTATCAATAAATCGATGCCTTCTGTATCAAAGCTGTCAGGTTTCCTCACTGCCGACCAAAGTAAGGGTAGCTTCTCAATTACATCAAATGATCTCGAAGTTGAGGTGAACGACTTATTGGTTGACCCCAAAATAAAACTGGACCAAGCCAGCGGTCAAATTTCTTGGTCGAAGCAAAAAGGAAATTGGGTCATTAATGCAAAACGATTAGCTCTTAGTAACCCCGATATATCAACAACACTCAATCTAAATTACATCATCGGCGAAGCTAAAAATCCTGACTACATGACTCTAGATATGGATCTTAATCAGGCTAATCTTAAAACTGCTTATCGTTATTTGCCGGTTGGCATGGGAAGTGATGCCAAGACCTATTTAAGCAAAGCCTTTGATGCAGGTAGTATTCAAAAAGGTAGCCTGCATATTCAGGGGGACCCCAATGAAGTACCTTTCCCTAAATCGAGTACTGCAGAATTCACCCTCAAGCTCCCGATTAGTGACGCCACTTTCAGCCCAGTGCCTGCCTCATCAACTGCGCAAGGTGTTTGGCCTGCCTTCAATAAGGTGAATGGTGTCATTAATATGCAGAATGCCAACTTCACAGTAGACATCGATCAAGCGAACTACAAACAAGTTGCCCTCAGTAAATTTCATGCAGAAATTCCGAGTGTTAGTGCAAAGCAATTAATGCTGACAGTCAATGGCGAAGCACAAGGTGATGCACAGGAATTAATGGACTATTTATTTGCATCTCCGGTTGGCAAGAAACAAATTGAACTTGAGAAGAATCTCAAAATAACAGGGCCTACTAACTTAAGCTTGGGCTTGAAGGTTCCACTGACCGGGAGTGGAGATACCGGCGCAGATGTTCAATTAAGCTTTCCTGGCAACAGAGTTCAATGGGCTGACTTGCCGCCCTTTGAGAATCTCAAGGGAATGATACGAATTACTGAGGTTAATCCGGAATTTGAAAATATCACTGCCAATTTTCTTGGTGGTGCCATCAAAATTTCAAGCACAGCACCCAACCAAAAGGGTCAAAGCTACAACATCTCGGGGGATGTTTCAGCAAGCTTTATCAAGGACTACTTTGCCAACGATAGTGCAGTACAAGCATTTCCGATATTGCAAGCATTGAGCGGCATAGCTAAATATGATGGGGTCATTAGCTTTAACAAAGGCAATAGTGAAACCAATCTGAAGGTTGACATGCGCAACTGGGGTAGCGCCGCTCCTGCGCCTGCCAAAAAGCAGATTGGCACAGCAATGGCAGGTCAGCTTAATCTCAAAACTTTTGCAAAAACCAAAACTAGTTCAAGCCGTTTCTCTTGGGATGGAAAGATAGGAGATACCTACTTTATTCAGGGTGAAATAGCGAGTGACGACACCATTCGCCATGCTGTTGGTATTGGAACGCCCGCGATTCCACCTCAACAAGGCTTTCAGCT
>CANCQD010000068.1 GCA_947380285.1 Burkholderiaceae bacterium
GGACTTGAAAATATTGATGGTGGAGATGTATTGCGCCACCCATTAAATCTCGGAGAGGGAGATCAGTCTCTCAATCCAAAGATGGTGTGATTTGTGTTTTTGTTTTCCAATAAGATGCCAGGGTGATTCCTGGCTTTTTTTTGTGTCTATTCCAGGGGTCTTTATTAAAAAGGTGGAACCCCTGGTTTTATTTATTCTTACCAGGAGCATGCTGGGCTCCTGGTTTTATTTATTACTTTTTTTATAGATCACATAAGCAATGATGCAAGCGCCGATGATGATCGCTTTTGGTGTTGAGAGAGTCTCAAGTCCATCAAAGATGTTGAAAACAAAGTAAAGCGCCAGGAGGGCCAGGGCGATCTCAAAGGCGATCAATCCGCCGAGGATCATTCCGCCCCATCCGGCAATAGTGAGAATTGGCTTATCTCCATTGACCAGGACTGCCCAACCAATAGCAAACACAACCAGGCCATTCAAACATCTAAACCAGCGCTTCTCAAACATCTGGCCATACCAAATCTCAAATTTGCTTGGTGGAGGTGGTGGTGGCGCTACATACGGCGGCACTATTTCTTCAACATACAAAAGCGGATCATCTTTACTTTGTACATAAGCACCGGCCTCTGCCTGAGTTTCAAACTCGGCAACCAGGCCACCTTTGTGTTTGCGAACCTCGTATTTAGCCATTGTTAAGCCCCAAATTACTTGGCAAGCACTCTATCCAAAAAAGATTGTTTGGGGGCATTCTTGCATGCATAGTTCAGCGCATCCTCACCAAGGCTGCCCCTGATTGCATACTCCCATCCAGTAGGCCCAAGATCTGCAATATCTCCAGAAAAATCAGGCTTCTCGAAAACAGTTCTTGATAGGTTTCTAAATTGCCCAGTCTTACAGTTGTATTCCCTCAATGTCTTTACAGACATATTTTGTTTCTTGATAGTTAGGGTCTGGGCTATCCAAACAGAGACAATTTCACCATTTCGTTTTAGCGATGTTTTGTCCATCTGGAGCGATCCATTATCACCAGTCCCGACTAGCACCCAGCTGGGCTGAGTGCTCTGCTGGGCGCTTGCACCTAGAGAAATACTGATGGTAAAAAATAATGCGAGAAGATTTGAAGTTTTGATTTTCATAGTTTCTTGACTTAATTACAGTTAAAGCCGCCATATCCATTGGGCATGCAAGTCTTAGTCATTGGCGCAACTGTTTGTGGCCTATTGGGATCTGGCATCCCTTGCAGCTGAATCTGCTGGCGAGGTTGCTGATTCATATTCCCTTGCTGCTGAATAGGGGCTGGAGTCTGTTGCCAGGCGGGGACACCTTGCATGCATTGTTGAGGATTTTGCTGATATTGGCAGGAATTCCAATCAGGGGCCTGGGCCCAAACTGATGTGCTAACCAATAGGGCGGCCAAAAGCATTTTTTTCATGATTCCTCCTGGTGAATATTCACTCTTTCCAGTGTAAATCATTACAAAAATCACACCTAATCATGACCTTGTATATACTTGCAAATAACCGCAATTGCTAGAACTGGGCTCATAACCCGAAGGTCGTAGGTTCAAATCCTGCCCCGCAACCAAGAATTACGTACTAAGCCCTTAATTTTTAAGGGCTTTTTGCTTTTCTGGGCATTAAAAAAGCCCAATTTCTCGGGCTTTTTAGCTATTTCAAGGTGGCTTTAGTTCAAAACCTTGTACCCGCGACCACTCAAACATCTCTTTACAACAGCCTCTTGAGCTTGGTTTCCACTAAACGCGCCACCCGCACCACCAATGACAGCTCCAGCTCCGGCAGCCTGCGCAATTCCCGATCCGTTGCCGCCAGTAACCAATCCCAGAAGACCACCAACTACAGCGCCAGCACCAGCTCCTTTAGCAGCTGTAGAAGCCATTCCTGATTGTTGTTGAGCATAGTTTTGACAGTCTTTTAAATCGCTCTCATAAGTAGCCTCATTGACGCCCTTCATATCTACGAGGGGGCGAACATTCGCACCAGCACATCCAACTGTCACAGCAACCACCAGAGAACATAGGGCAAGTAACTTATTCATCAGCAGAATCCTTTTACTCAATTTCACATCGATCGATGCCATATCCGTTTTATATCATGCCGCAAAAACTGTGTCGAAGATTTTGAATTATTTTTAAATAGCCAAGTCTGGGCACCTGTTTTCGGGGTTTGATGAAAAGGAATCCCCAAGCCTTGATAGCGTGCCGTGACATCTGGATGTGGATGCCCATAACGATTGCGATAGCCATTTTGTGCAAAAGCCTGATGAGGTTCCAATCTTTGTAGGAGCACTAAGGAAGAGGAGGTTTTGCTGCCATGATGTGGAGCCATAAAAATTAACTCCCTGTCGCCAATTTCATGCAGCTTTTTTTCATCTAAGCGCTCGGTAATTTCTGCTTCACCTTGCTTTTCAACATCACCCGTTAACCAAAGCGAGCTTTGTTGATTGCGTACCTCAAGCACGCAACTCATTTCGTTGGGCTTCCCAGGATATTGATCGGCAAATACCGTCTCTTCGTGGGGATGCCAGATGACAAACTCAACACCATCCCATTTCCAGCGCTGACCGAAGCGACAGGGAATGGCCGGAATCTTTCTTTTATGTAAATTTTGAAGTAGTGGATTAGCGCTAGGCAAAGATCCCATCATCAAATCAAATTGAATACTCTTGAGAAGTGTTGCAGCTCCACCAATATGATCACTATCGCTATGACTAATGACCATACGATCAATGCTATTAATTCCCTTGCCACGTAAATAGGGAAGAATTACTCTCTGACCCGCATCATCTTTCTTCCCTTGAATAGGCCCTGTGTCGTATAGCAATTTTCTATTAGCGGTTTCGATGAGAACTGCAGTGCCCTGACCAATATCAAAAACACTCGCCCTAAACTCTCCTTGAGTGAGATACGCATCTCCAAATAATTGGCTTGGCCAAAAAAATAAGGGGGCAGATAAAAAGATACCAAGCAATCGACCTCTCCATGTTTCACCAATCGGACCAGGTCGAATTGCATACACAATTCCACATCCAGCAATCACCAGCATCCACCACTCAGGCTGTTTTGACCAAGCCACAGACCAACTCCAACTCGCCATCCATTCCAGGATGACTGCAAGATATTCCATGGATGCATGCGCCGGCAATAAGAGCCAGCGGCCGATAAATTCTGGAAGTAAGGCACCGGCAATTGCCAGCGGAGTCACGATATAACTGACCAGCGGAATAGCAAATGCATTAGCCAGTGGTGAAACAATTGAAACTTGGTAAAACCAATACAAAGTCAATGGCAGCAGCGCCAGCGTGACAACAGCTTGGACACGACACGCCTCACGAAGGGCTTGCCCGATACGATACATCCAATGCGTTTCTAATTCTTTTCCCGTAGGGATGCCCAATAAACCAGAAGAATCCCCCATGGCATACAGAATGGCGGCCACTGCACCGAAGGATAACCAAAAGCCTGGTGTGTAGGGAGCCATAGGATCAATAAGTAACACGAATGCCAGAGCCCACCACCAAATATCAAAGGAACGTGGATTTCGGCCGGTCCATAAAGCGAATGCCACTACCCCAACCATATACATCGTTCTTTGCGCTGGAATCTGAAAGCCTGCCAACCACGCATAGATAAACGCAGTCACAAATCCCGCTACTGCCGCTACCTTGCTGACTGGAGCAATCAGTGGCCACGTGCGTCGACGCCATATAAACGCAGCAAATGAAGCGCCAACTCCTGCCAACATCGTTACATGGAGTCCAGATATAGAGATGAGATGCCCAATACCCGTTGCATTAAATACTTGCCAGTCATCTTGATCGATGGCGTTCTGATCACCCATTACCAAAGCAATCAAAACACCTACATACCTCGCATCATCCGGCAGCATAGACTGAATTTTTTTTCGCAGATGCCATCTAGCATGCTCCATGCGTAACTCAAACTCTGTCCAAGCGATATCTTTATCGAGCAATAACTCCCCAGACCTTACTGATCCGCTAGCTCCAAAGTCTTGATGAAAAGACCACCGCTCAAAATCAAAGGTATGTGGATTTAAGGAACCATAAGGTCGCTTTAGCTTTGCCCTGATCGTCCAGCGCTGTCCAGGAATTACCCCTGGAATTGCTTGAGGGTTTCTCCAAGCAGGCTGCCAACTCAAATAGATTCTCTTTGGAAAGTGATTCAGGGGTTCTTTTCCAGAGGAGGCCTCATCGACCTCAAAGGCAAATTTAGCACCCGATGAATTACTTTGCGGCAACGCTGCGACTCTTCCCTCGATTGTTAACTCTTTACCCTCCAACTCTGTAGCAAGAATATTGTCTAAGCGGTTTTCAACATATAAAGCATTCCATGAAAACCCCGCTAAAAATAGCAAGCCAAGCGCTGCAAATTTCTTGAGAAGAGATTCTTGATTGCAAAGTAGGATTGTCGACAAACAAACTACGCTAAAAGTAATGCAGGAAATGAGCCAATATTCTGGCAATTGCGGCAAAAGTAAAAGGAGTAATCCCCCGGCAATGAATGCCGCAATAGCTAATCGCAATTAATTAAGAGACTAAGTTGAGACTTGAGAGCTGAGGAATACCTGCGCAGAGGGCAGACCAGCGTGGCAACACTTGCATTGCATTACCCCATACCGCCGAAGCAAATTCAGCGTCACTGACACCCCTAACTAAGGCAAGTTCTTTTGCAATCCGCGGCAGAAAAGCAGGCTCATTAAAAGCAATAGCCTCCCCTCTGAGCCATGCTGGTGGGATGTCGGGAGAATCTGTTTCAGTCACAATGCTGTCAAGCGGCAATTCTTTTAAAAGTCTACGGATTTGCAAAGCACGCTCATAAGTCGCCGCTCCTCCAAATCCCAATTTAAATCCGAGTTCAATAAATTGCTCGGCCTGCTGAAAGCTGCCATTAAAAGCATGCGCAATTCCACTGGGGATATTTCGACGACGCAAGGCTTTTAAGATTGAATCCTGAGAACGACGTACATGCAAAATTACAGGTAATTGATATTTCTGAGCCAAATCTAATTGCGCATTGAAAAAGAACTCCTGCTTATGCGGATCGAGGTCCTCGACAAAATAATCTAAGCCAATTTCACCCATGCCCACGAAGCGAGGATCAGATAGAGATTCAACAATTCTTTTCTCAAGTGTTTCGATGTCGCCCTCTTGGGCTTGATTGGTATAGAGCGGGTGTATTCCCAAGGTATAAACCAAACCCGGGATTTCTTGACTATATTGATGGACTAACTCTCTAACATGAGTGCAGTCAGCCACCTTCACAGCGGGCAACAGTATTGCTTTAACGTTTTTTTCAGTGGCCGCCTGAATAACTGTGTCCAATGAATCCGCAAACTCAGGGGCATCTAGATGGCAATGGGTATCGATCCACATGGGATGTCCACTCACACAGAGAATGGTTTTAATACTCCACGCTCTAAATGCAAGATCCGATCACAACGTTTAGCGCGTACCGGGTCATGCGTCACGATCACAAAGGCTGTGCCTTGATCTCGAGCAATATCCAACATCAAATCAAATACGCCGTCTGCAGTCTCAGTATCGAGATTGCCTGTTGGCTCATCCGCCAGAACGCAAGCGGGATTACCAACCAAGGCACGAGCTACTGCCACACGTTGACGTTCTCCTCCAGATAATTCAGCTGGAGTATGGATTTCACGTGCAGCCAAGCCAACCGCTTTAAGCATCTTACTAGCGCGATCCATTGACTCATCATTACTAAGGCCACGAATGCGCAAAGGCAAAGCCACATTCTCTGCAGCACTGAATTCATCTAAGAGATGATGGAATTGATAAATAAACCCAAGACTATGGTTACGCAGTTGATCTAACTTCTTCACTGATAAGTTATTCAAGTTAGAACCAGCCAAAATGACGGAGCCAGCGCTTGGAGTATCTAAACCACCCAATAAATGAAGTAAGGTGCTCTTGCCAGAACCTGAAGAACCGACGATAGCCACCTTCTCCGATGGAGAAATATCCAAATCAATCGCTTTTAATACCTCTACGGCAGTGGGTCCTTGACCATAGGTCTTGGCTAAGCCTCTGGCTTTCAGCACTAAGCTATTGATATCACTCATAGCTGAATTACTCATAACGCAGGGCCTCCGCAGGTTGTACCTTGGCAGCACGACGACTTGGGTAAAGCGTCGCCAACACAGAAAGACCAAATGCCATTAATCCCACTGTCAGCACATCACTTGCCCTAACATCAGAAGGTAGTTCACTAATGAAATACACCTCACGCGGCAAGAACTGAACATGGAAAATAGCTTCAATGACCGGCACAATGACATCAATGTTCAGTGCAATCAACAGACCTAATGCAACACCAACCAAAGAACCTAGAAGACCAATCGCCAATCCCTGAATTAAAAATATTCTTTGAATGAGTCCAGGGCTTGCACCCATGGTTCTCAGAATGGCAATGTCAGCTTGCTTCTCGTTCACTGTCATGACTAAGGTGGATACCAAATTAAATGCGGCTACGGCAATAATTAAAGTCAGAATGATGAACATCATCTTTCTTTCGGTCTGAACTGCTGCAAACCAATTGCGGTTCGATCTTGACCAATCAGTGACCCAAAGCGCCTGAGGAACAATCGCTGCTAACTCATTAGCGACTTCTGGAGCCCGCTGCATATCATCTACCTTCACACGCAGACCGGACGGATCATGTAGGCGTAACAAGGCAGCAGCGTCCTTCCAATGCATGATGGCTAGAGAACTGTCGTATTCATAATGACCACTGTCAACAATGCCGACTACCTGCAAAGTGCGCATCCGTGGCATAGCACCTGCTGGAGTTAAATCACTTTCGGGAACAATTAAATTAATACGATCACCGACGTGTGCGCCAACAATTGCTGCAAGCTGTGCACCTAAAGCAACACCAAAACTACCAGGCTTTAAATCATCAATATTGCCGGCAACAAATTGTTTTGGTAAATCTGAAACCTTACCTTCTTCGCTAGGCAAGATGCCACGAATAGCAACGCCACGCATCACTCCTTCGCGAGTCAATAAGCCTTGCGAACTCACCATGGGTGCCACACCAATAACGTGTGGTTGAGCTGAAACCTTCAGCGCCAGTGGCTCCCAATTTGCCAAACCATCGGGAGCGGTAATCTCCACATGAGATAGCACCGACAACATGCGATCACGCACTTCCTTTTGGAAACCATTCATCACCGAAAGAACCACAATCAGCGCGGCAACCCCTAAAGCGATACCGGCTGTAGAAATCCCTGAGATAAAGGATAGGAAACCATCACGCTTCCCCACGGTCTTACGACGCTTGGATCGGGTGTAGCGTAGGCCAATTTCTAGCTCAATAGGAAGTCTCAACATAGCCACAGTTTAGTGAATCGCGCGGACAAACTGATGGAATACTTAAATGCCACCTAAAATCAGGGGAATGACTGCGAATTTCACCTCCCCCAAAGCCCCGCTACGCCGCTTCACCCTGATGCTTTCAGGGGAAGATGCCTTGGATGAGCTCGAAAGTAGAGATAGCCCCCACAAGGGACTACCTCATGAGCGGTTTTTGCTCGGAGAATTACTTCCTATTGCACCGGTCTTACTGCTCGGTCAATCCAATCAACCAGTCAACCCAAACGAAGTCATTGCCTGCTTACAGCCCGTTCATCTGCATGCCACCCGAGATCACCTCATTTTGATGGGTCAAAACCAGATTGATCTGACCCCCGAAGAGTCAGCTAAGCTTCTACAAGCAGCGCTACCTTTTATTGAAGAAGATTTTCAGGGTTCTGTACTTTTCCATAACCAGCATTATTGGTTTGTTCCTGCTGGCCCATTTTCCAGCTTAGAAAGTTATAGCGTGGATCAGGCTCATGGCCGAAATATTGACTGGTGGATGCCGCGTGATACTCAAGAAGAAGGTATCGCGAAACGTTGGCGCAAACTTCAAAATGAAATCCAAATGCTTTGGCATATTGGCCCCGTTAATGAAGAGCGCGGACAACGCGGCATGCCCAGCATCAACTCAATCTGGATTAGCGGCATCGGTAAGCTCAATGATGTTCAAGCGCCTGCATTATTAAAACAATCGCAGCGTCTCATCGGCTCACACCCCATTCTGGCTGGCCTATCAAAGCTATTAACCCTTCCGCATGAAATCGATTTAGATGATAAAAATTTACTTGGTGCCTTCGCCTGGCTAGATCAACCACAAGCAGCATGGCCTCAGTTAAGTGCAGCACTACATAGCAAACAACTAGATGAGGTTGTCATCATTGATTTTCCGAAAGGTAAAGTTCGTGAACGTATTTTCACCGCTACAGATCTCAATAAAAAATCTTGGGCCTTCTGGAAAAAAGCAGAGCCACTGACTTGGAAAGAAATTAGTCAGCTATGAGTTACGCATGAGTTTCATATGAGCTTATTTTCACAACGCCCCTTCTCAGAGCGCACTGCCACCTGGTTAGCGCAGAGTGGCTTACACCCACTACTGGCTCGACTCTATGCTGCTCGAGGCCTGCAATCTCCAGAAGAACTCTCGCTCGATTTAAAGCAACTGATTTCACCAGTTGAACTAAAGAATTGCATCAGCACCGCCTCTTTACTCGCCGATATCCTTGAGAAAAAAGAGCCTATGCTGATCGTCGCAGATTATGACTGTGATGGCGCAACCGCTTGTGCTGTTGGCCTGCGGGGCCTACGTATGTTGGGTGGCCCCGAAACCCCAATTCAGTTTCTGGTTCCGAACCGCTTCACAATGGGGTATGGTCTAACGCCTGAAGTTGTTGAGTTAGCAGCACAACAAACACCTAAACCCAAATACCTCATTACCGTAGATAACGGTATCGCCAGTGAAGCAGGCGTAGATCGCGCGCGCGAGCTAGGAATGGAAGTGATTGTGACCGACCACCATCTTCCTGGCGATAACTTACCAAAGGCCTTAGCCATTGTTAATCCCAACCAACCAGGTTGTAGCTTTCCAAGCAAAGCTCTTGCTGGTGTTGGTGTGATGTTTTATATGCTGGTGGCATTACGCGCTGAACTTCGCAAGCGCGGTAAATTTACCAATGAAACTCAACCTAAGGTAGAGAACCTATTAGATCTTGTTGCCTTGGGAACAGTTGCTGACGTAGCGCAACTCGATCGCAATAATCGAGTATTAGTTTCTAATGGCTTAAAACGTATCCATGCAGGGATATCTCAACCAGGCATTCAGGCACTATTTCAGGCGGCGGCTCGAGATCCACGTAAAGCGAATACCTTTGACCTAGGCTTTGCCATCGGCCCTAGACTCAATGCTGCTGGGCGTCTAGCGGATATGACTTTAGGCATCCGCTTGCTCCTCACTGACAATATAGATGAGGCTCTCAATCTTGCGCATGAACTCGATCGCATTAATCGCGAACGCCGCGTGATTGAAACGGGGATGCAAGAAACTGCCCTCTCTCATCTTGCTGAAGATCAACTTGACGGCACTATGACTGAGCGCTCCAGTATTTGTTTATGGAACTCAGAATGGCATCAGGGAGTTGTTGGCATTGTGGCCTCACGACTGAAGGAGCGTTTTAATCGCCCAGCGATTGTGTTTGCTCCTGCCGATGGCAGCACCGGTGAAGAATTACGTGGCTCTGGTCGTTCACTGACAGGCTTTCACTTGAGAGATGCCTTAGATCTGGTTTCTAAAAGAGAGCCGGGACTGATTTTGAAGTTTGGTGGTCATGCGATGGCTGCAGGCTTGACGATTCGAAAAAGTGATTTTGAAAAGTTTGACACCTGTTTTCAGGAGGTAGCAATTAGCCTATTAACGGATGAGTTACTAGAGCGTCGCCATGCCCACGATGGCACGTTGGAACTCTCTGAATTTACTCCTGAAATTGGTGATCTTCTTGCTGAAGAGATCTGGGGCCAAGGCTTCCCTCAGCCTGTTTTCTATGGGGAATTTGAGATTACCCAGCAAAGTCTCATGAAAGAAAAGCACTTACGACTAATGGTTCGCCCTATCGGCAGCTCCGAACTCAAGCCAATCAATAAGCCACTCGCTGCCGTTTGGTTTAACCGCACCCAGAGCCTGCCCGCCAAAGCTAAATTAGCCTATCGCCTTGTCACTGACCGTTATCAGGGCCAGGCTCGTGTGCAGTTGATGATTGAAGCCCATGACGAGGCAGCAAGCACCTAAAGGCCCAAGGCAATAACCCCCTTATAATTAGGGGATGGAAGCTGAACAACTAAACACTATTTCGAATACCTTGTCCGATCTGCTCACCCGTGAGCAAGCTCTTCGGGGGTATCTTTGACTTCGAAGTAAAGTCACGTCGCCTTACCGAAGTTAACTCGATTCTGGAAGATCCCACCATTTGGGATGATCAAAAGAAAGCACAAGCGCTGGGCAAAGAAAAGAAATTGCTCGATGGCGTAGTGGCGACTCTTACCGATCTCAATACCAATATTACTAGCGCACTTGAGCTGTTTGACATGGCCAAAGAAGAAAGCGATTTTGAAACCATCGGTGCTATTGAGAAGGATGTTGAGAGTTATAGCAAGACTATCGGCGACCTAGAGTTCCGCCGCATGTTCCATAACGAGATGGATTCATGTAATTGCTTTATCGACATTCAAGCTGGAGCTGGCGGTACCGAAGCCTGTGATTGGGCCAGCATGCTCTATCGTCAATACCTCAAGTATTGCGAGCGTAAAGGCTATAAAACAGAAATACTCGAAGAGTCTGATGGCGACGTTGCAGGCATTAAGAGCGCCACTATCAAAGTCGATGGTGAATACGCCTACGGACACCTCCGCTCTGAAACTGGCGTTCACCGTTTAGTACGGAAGTCGCCTTTTGACTCATCCAACGGTCGACATACTTCCTTTGCCTCTATCTACGTGTATCCAGAGATTGATGACTCGATTGAGATCGACGTTAACCCTGCCGATATCCGCACTGACACCTACCGCGCCTCTGGTGCGGGTGGTCAGCACATTAATAAAACAGACTCAGCAGTACGCTTAACCCATATCCCAACGGGAATTGTGGTGCAGTGTCAGAACGACCGTAGTCAGCATCGCAATCGCGCTGAAGCGATGAGCATGCTGAAGTCTCGCCTCTACGAACATGAGATGCAAAAGCGCCGTGCTGAACAAGATAAGTTAGAAGCCAGCAAGACCGATGTGGGTTGGGGCCATCAAATCCGCTCCTACGTCTTAGACCAAAGCCGCATTAAAGACTTACGCACTAACGTCGAAATCTCCAACACTCAAAAAGTATTAGATGGCGATCTCGATGCCTTTATTGAAGCCAGCCTAAAACAAGGCGTGTAAAAACTAACACCCATTACTGCACCACTATAGATATGAACGATAAAACCCATTTAGATACAGCCCCAGCTACTGAAGTAGTTGATGAGAATCACATCATTGCAGAGCGCCGTGAAAAACTGGCCAAGCTACGTGCTGGCGGTGTTGCATTTCCGAATGACTTTGTTCCTACCCATTTAGCGACTGATTTGCATGCTCATTACGACAGTTTGACTAAAGAAGAATTAGCCGCCAAGAAAGTTCATGTCAAAGTAGCTGGCCGCATGGTACTCAAGCGAGTAATGGGTAAAGCCAGCTTTGCCACCATTCAAGATCGCAGTGGGCAGATTCAGTTCTACATCAATGATGAGCTCAGCGGTGCCGACGTTCATGGTGCCTTCAAGCATTGGGATATGGGAGACTTTATCTCTGCCGAAGGCAATCTCTTTAAGACCAATAAAGGCGAGTTGTCTGTTGAGTGCAGCAACTTACGCTTACTCAGTAAATCATTGCGCCCACTACCGGATAAGTTCCATGGCCTCTCAGACCTAGAAACTAAATACCGCCAGCGGTATGTCGACCTCATTGTGAATCCAGAGAGTCGCAATACATTTAAAGCGCGTAGCAATGCAATCGCTTCATTACGTCGCCATATGTTGGATGCCGACTTCATGGAAGTAGAGACACCGATGCTCCACCCTATCCCTGGTGGTGCAGCAGCGAAACCCTTCATTACTCACCACAATGCTCTCGACATGCAAATGTTCTTGCGTATTGCTCCAGAGCTTTACCTCAAGCGTTTGGTAGTTGGTGGTTTTGAGCGTGTCTTCGAAATCAATCGCAATTTCCGTAACGAAGGCGTAAGCCCACGTCATAACCCTGAATTCACAATGATGGAATTCTATGCGGCGTATACAGACTATCGCTGGTTGATGGACTTCACGGAAGGCTTGATTCGTGCAGCCGCCATGGATGCTCAAGGCACTGCCGTATTAACGCATCAAGGTCGTGAACTCGATCTGAGCAAACCATTCCAACGCCTAACTATTACTGAGGCCATCCTCAAGTACTGTGGCCAGTCAGGCAAGAGCTATGATGCATCTCAGTTGGATGACATCAACTTCATTCGTACTGAATTGAAAAAGGGTGGCGAGAACCCAGACGCCCCAACCCTCAAGAATGCAGGAATCGGCGCACTTCAACTTGCTTTATTTGAATTGGTTGCCGAAGAACATCTTTGGGAGCCAACTTACATCATCGATTACCCAATTGAAGTCAGCCCACTCGCCAGAGAATCCGATACCCGCCCAGGCATTACTGAGCGCTTCGAACTCTTTATTACCGGCCGTGAAATTGCCAATGGCTTCTCTGAGTTAAATGATGCTGAAGATCAAGCGAACCGCTTCCGTAAGCAAGTAGAACAAAAAGAAGCTGGCGATGAAGAAGCTATGTACTTTGACCACGACTTCATCCGCGCCCTAGAGTACGGCATGCCTCCAACTGGTGGTTGCGGTATTGGTATCGATCGTTTAGTCATGCTGCTGACCGATGCACCAAATATACGTGACGTGATTCTCTTCCCGCACTTGCGGCGCGAAGAAGAATAAATTCTTCAGCA
>CANCQD010000069.1 GCA_947380285.1 Burkholderiaceae bacterium
GCTGGTTCAGCGATTTATGCAAAAGAGAATTACGCACAAGTAATCGAAGCGATGCGCGCTGAATTAGGAAAGTCAGGAAAAGCGTAATGCAGCGCGAAGAATTTAATGTCCTAGCTAAGCAGGGCTTCAATCGCATTCCTTTGATCAAAGAGGTTTTAGCAGACTTAGAGACTCCACTGTCTCTCTACGTCAAACTCACACAGGCATTTGGTAAAACAAATACTTACTTATTGGAGTCTGTGTTGGGTGGCGAGCGTTTCGGACGCTTCTCCTTTATAGGCCTGCCTGCAAAGACTATTGTCAGAACTGTTGGCACACCTTCTTCACCAGTAAACGAAGTGGTAACTGATGGAAAAATTGTTGAGACTAATACAGATAATCCACTCGACTTTGTAGATGCTTATTTCAAGCGCTTTAAGGTTGCCTTACAGGCTGACATGCCACGCTTTTGTGGCGGCCTTGCTGGCTATTTCGGGTATGACACAGTTCGTTATATTGAATCACGCTTAGGGAAGCATCAACTACCAGATGAATTAGGTGTGCCCGATATTCAACTCATGTTGACTGAAGAGTTAGCAGTGATTGATAACGTCGCTGGAAAAATTTACTTTATTGTTTATGCAGACCCAAGCATTACAGATTGCTTTGAGAAAGCACAGGGTCGTTTAAAAGAATTACTTGCCTGTCTTGGTAAGCCAGCAAATATGCCAGCATCTTTACCAAGCACCAAAACTGACCTCATCCGCAAATTCAAAGCAGAAGATTTTGAAAAGGCAGTACTCAAAACCAAAGAATATATTTTGGCTGGTGATTGCATGCAAGTCGTGATTGGTCAACGCATTAGCAAGCCATTTACGGACTCACCATTAGCCCTCTATAGAGCGTTGCGCTCACTCAATCCATCGCCTTATATGTATTTCTATGATTTTGGCGATATGCAAATCGTAGGCTCTTCTCCTGAGATTTTGGTGCGCCAAGAAAAACGTGCTTCAGAGAAGATTGTCACCATACGACCACTTGCCGGAACTCGTCATCGCGGAGCAAACCCGGAGGAGGATGAGCGCTTAGCCAAGGAACTCTTGGCTGACCCGAAAGAAATAGCAGAGCACGTGATGCTGATTGACCTAGCCCGCAATGATGTGGGACGCATTGCCAAAACGGGTTCAGTCAAAGTAACCGATTCCATGTCAATTGAGAAGTACTCTCATGTTCAGCACATCGTGAGCTCTGTAGAAGGTCACCTTTTAGATAACATGAGCAATATGGATGTGTTACGCGCTACTTTCCCAGCAGGGACCCTATCGGGCGCTCCAAAAATTCGGGCGATGGAAATTATTGATGAAATGGAAATTGTGAAACGCGGCGTATACGGTGGTGCAGTGGGCTACCTATCTTTCTCGGGCGATATGGATGTAGCGATTGCCATTCGTACGGGCGTTATCCGTAATGGCATGTTGCATTCTCAGGCTGGGGCAGGCGTAGTGGCTGACTCCGACCCAACTGCCGAATGGAAAGAAACTGAAGCCAAAGCTCGCGCAGTATTGACTGCAGCAGATTTAGTACAAGGAGGACTTGATGCTCCTAATGATTGATAACTATGATTCCTTTACCTATAACCTCGTTCAATATTTTGCAGAACTAGGTGAAGAGGTAAAAGTTTTTCGCAATGATGAAATTGCGGTTGAAGATATTGCCAAACTCAATCCCGCGCGCATTTGCATCTCACCCGGCCCTTGCAGTCCTTCAGAGGCCGGTATCTCCGTTGACACTATCAAACGCTACGCTGGTCAAATTCCCATTCTCGGTGTTTGTCTAGGGCATCAAGCTATTGGTGAAGCGTTTGGCGGCAAAGTAATTCGCGCCCAAAAAGTCATGCATGGCAAAACGGATAGCATTCAGCACACCGGTGTGGGTGTGTTTAAAAATTTGCCTAACCCATTTAAGGTTACCCGCTATCACTCACTCGCTATTGAGAAAAGTTCCTTGCCTGCAATGCTAGAGGTAACCGCAAGCTCATCTGATGGCGAGATCATGGGTGTACGCCACAAAGAACTTGCGGTTGAAGGCGTGCAGTTCCATCCAGAATCCATTCTTTCTGAGCACGGCCACGCTTTGCTCAAGAATTTTTTGCAAAATAAATAAAGTCTACTAATAGCGCTATGTCAATTACACCGCAAGAAGCCCTGCAACGCTGTATTGAACATCGGGAACTCTTTCATGACGAGATGACGGCGATGATGCGCCTCATTATGAGCGGTGAAATGTCGCCAGAGCTTGTTGCTGGATTACTCGTGGCCCTGCGTACTAAAAAAGAAACTGTTGGTGAAATCGCTGCGGCTGCACAAGTCATGCGTGAGTTTGCCACCCCAGTGAAGGTTGATGACCGCAGTCAGTTGGTGGATGTAGTGGGTACTGGCGGTGATGGCGCACATACTTTTAATATCTCAACCGCCGCTATGTTTGTAGCCGCAGGTGCAGGCGCAAAGATTGCCAAACATGGCAATCGCAGTGTCAGCAGTAAATCAGGGAGTGCGGATGTATTAGAGGCGCTTGGCGTGAATCTCGCTTTGTCTGCTGATCAAGTCGCCAAATGCATCTCCACAGTGGGTGCGGGCTTTATGTTTGCCCCAAACCACCACCCGGCTATGAAGAACGTAGTGCCTATACGAAAGCAACTGGGTGTAAGAACTATTTTCAACATCCTAGGACCCCTCACCAATCCTGCTGATGCCAAACGGATATTGATGGGTGTATTTCATCCTGACCTTGTAGGAATTCAGGCTCGCGTTCTGCAAGCCTTGGGAATGGAACATGCGCTAGTGGTTTATGGGCGTGATGGTCTAGATGAAATTTCTTTAGAGGGCCCAACTTTGGTTGGAGAACTCAAGGATGGCGTGGTACGTGAATACGAAATTCAGCCGCAGGACTTTGGATTAAGTACCGCCCCTACCAGCAGCTTTAAAGTTGCTAATGCCGAAGAGTCCAAAAAAATAGTTCTAGACGTGCTCGATGGCAAGCCGGGGGCAGCTAGTGACATTGTTTGCCTCAATGCTGGAGCAACACTCTATGTAGCTGGGGTTGCTAAAGATATTTCCAACGGCATTGCTTTAGCCAAAGCAGCGATTACCTCTGGTGCGGCACGTCAAAAATTAGATGCTTTTGTTGCTGCAACACTATCTAAATAATTCATCAGACATGAGTGATATCCTCGACAAAATTGTTGCTACCAAAAAGATTGAAGTGGTCAGTTGCCTACAGAAAATTTCACTTGCTAATCAACGTGAGCAAGCCGAGGCTAATAATGAAAATGCCTTAATGAAACCAAGAGGCTTTATTCAAGCCATTGAAAACAAGATCTCTGCCGGCAAGGCAGGTGTCATTACTGAAATTAAAAAGGCTAGCCCAAGCAAAGGGGTCTTGCGCGAGAACTTCTTGCCTGCGTCTATTGCGCAATCCTATGAGAAACATGGCGCCGCTTGTTTATCAGTACTGACCGATGTGGATTATTTCCAAGGCAGCAACGCCTATCTTCAGCAAGCACGTGCTGCATGCCACATTCCTGTTCTTCGCAAAGACTTCACCATAGACCCTTATCAAGTTTATGAAGCACGCGCTATTGGTGCTGATGCAATCTTGCTCATCGTGGCATGCCTAGAATTAAATCAAATGAAAGAGCTTGAGGCTTGCGCCCATGAATTGGGTCTAGATGTTTTGGTTGAAGTTCACAATGCTCCCGAATTAGAGCAAGCACTAGAACTGAAGACGTCATTACTCGGAATCAATAATCGCAACCTCAAGACCTTTGAGGTGACACTACAGACGACCCTCTCTCTACTATCGATGGTGCCAGACAATAAAGTCTTGGTGACAGAGTCGGGCATCTTGAATCGTGCCGATGTAGAGCTCATGCGCAACAACCAAATCAATGCCTTCTTGGTTGGGGAAGCATTCATGCGGGCTAATGATCCAGGTGCCGCCCTTAGTGAGCTGTTTTCCTAACTTTTCTCAAAAGATCTAAGCAGTATTTGATCAAAGAAATGAGTAGCAGCGAACCCAGCACATCACCAATGAACATCACTAGAAAGTGATTTACGCTGCCCGTATTTTCTAGCGTCATGGTAGAAAACCATAACTGATGTAAGCCTGCAGAGAGCAAGGCGTAAATCAAAATACAAGCAATCAGTTTCGGGAAGTCTAAATTACTTAAATCCGACTCAAGCCGAAGATTACTAAACACAAAATATCTGGCCAAGTAAGGCGCGAATCCGGAAATCAAGCCAATCCCAACACACACAATTAAGTTACTTGGAAATTCTCCGTAATAACTAATTAAAAATGAAGCTATAGCAATACCAATTGCGCCAGGTAAGCCGAAGATCAGAGTGAGAAACAAGCGCAGACCGGCAGGTAAATAAATCCAACTCACCCCTAATCCAAACGTGATGTCACTCGTTATCCAGCTATTAAAATAAAAAAGAAATGTGTACGCCATCGAACTAATGACGCATCCGATAAACCATTCTGAAAAAATTTTTATTAATTTAAACATTGAGATGGACGTGGTTTATTTTTTAATTGATATGTATCAATTGCTAAAGTTGGCTCATAGGAATAGAATGACCCTATCTCAAGAGTTAGTAAATATTCATTAAACACTAAATATGCCAGCCCTCAAAACCTCATCCTACATTAAGTTTCTGAACTTGGTTGATGCCATTGATCGCATTAACCCAGGGAAAAAACTCGACTGCATCGAAGAGAGCTTGCTCGATAAAATCGTTTCATGCGCTCACGCAAAGCAGGCGATTTTGGTTGGTGATTTGATTTCTATTTCTGACTTAGGCTCACAAGCTACTTTGCATGGTCGCCTCAAAAATCTCAGCGCCTTGGGCTACATTAAAATGGTAGCGAATGCCGATGGCCGAAAAAAAGAAGTGTTACCAACTAAGCTAGCCTTAAGGCGCTATGAAGAAATGTCTAAATGCTTAGAGAAGGCAGTAAAAGTAACTTAATAATTCTCAATCCTCTCGCCACATAAGCAAAAAGCCCTTTTCAGGGCTTTTTTGTTGGGCAAAAATAAGATTGCTTTAGACGTTAAACAAGAAGTTCAATACATCACCGTCTTTAACAACATACTCTTTGCCTTCAGCACGCATCTTGCCAGCTTCCTTGGCACCGGCCTCGCCTTTGAACTGAACAAAATCATCGTAAGAAATTGTCTGGGCACGAATAAAGCCACGCTCAAAGTCAGTATGAATGACGCCAGCAGCTTGAGGTGCCGTATCGCCCACGTGAATAGTCCAAGCACGAACTTCTTTAACGCCAGCCGTGAAATACGTTTGTAAGCCCAGCAATGTATAGCCGGCGCGAATCACACGATCCAGCCCAGGCTCTTCCATGCCTAAGTCTGCTAAGAACTCAATCTTGTCAGCCTCATCTAAGTCGGCTATCTCTGCCTCGATTGCGGCGCATACAGCCACAACCGGGGCATTCTCTTTTGCAGCATGCTGTTTAACGGCTTCGAGATGGGGATTATTTAAAAAGCCATCTTCTTTTACGTTTGCAACATACATCGCAGGTTTAGCTGTAATCAAACACAATGGTTTAATTAGTAATTTTTCATCGTCATTTAGGTTCAAACTGCGTACTGGCAAAGCAGAATCTAGATGGGCTTGCACTTTAGTGAGAACGGCAACTAAGGCGGCAGCCTCTTTATCATTCCCAGACTTAGCAGCCTTGCTTGAGCGATTTAGGGTCTTCTCAACTGTTGCCAGGTCCGATAAAGCCAATTCGGTGTCGATAACACCAATGTCGGCAATAGGATCAATCTTTCCGGCAACGTGAATGACGTTTGGGTCCTCAAAACACCGCACCACATGAGTAATAGCATCAGTTTCACGTATATTCGCTAAAAACTGGTTGCCGAGGCCTTCGCCTTTTGAGGCGCCCGCTACCAAACCAGCAATATCGACAAATTCGACAGCTGCCGGCAGAATGCGCTCAGGCTTGACTATCTCAGCCAAGGAAGCTAGACGGGGGTCAGGGACCTCAACCACACCCACATTAGGCTCAATCGTGCAGAAAGGATAGTTTTCCGCTGCGATTCCAGCCTTGGTAAGCGCATTAAAGAGGGTAGATTTGCCGACGTTAGGCAGGCCGACGATGCCACATTTCAAAGACATATCCGTATTGTAAAGGGGCTGGTTTCGATATCATCGAGTTATGTCAGAAGTTCAGCAAAATTACCTCTTAAAGCCCTCTCCTCCGAGCTCCCAAAACCGCACAGTAGATGTTGCGGTGGTTGGCGGAGGCATTGCAGGTAAGGCTTGCGCCCTAGGTCTAGCCCAGCTTGGTCTTCATGCCATCGAAATTGCCCCCGATTTAGGGCAAAGCGTCCCAAGCCCGCAAGGCGCTCAATGGGGTCAAAGAATCTATGCTTTTTCACCAAGCACTCAAAAATTATTAACCCATTTGCATATTTGGGATGCGATCGATCACAGTCGCCTGCAACCCGTTCGGGATATGCGTATTTATGGTGATCGCGGCGAAAAAGATGATCAACTCCATCTTTCTGCATTTGAAGCAGGCACTCCGCAACTTGCCTGGATTGGGGAATCTAACTTAATCGAACACACCATTGATCAAGCTTCGCGCTTTCAAAATAAATTAGAACGCATGAGTGATGCTGTTGAAAAGATCAATGTAGACGCCGATGGCAGCACGCTATATTTAAAAAATGGTGGAACTATTCGTGCGCAACTTGTGATTGCAGCCGATGGCGCTAATTCTCCAATTCGAAATGAACTGGGTATTAGCGCAAGTGAAGAAAGTTATTCCCAAAGTGCAGTTGTTGCCAATTGGCTTTGTGCTTACCCGCACTTAGAAACTGCTTATCAGTGGTTCTTACCTGGTGGCGATATTGTTGCCATGCTACCCCTACCCGGCAAACAAGTCTCTATGGTTTGGTCTACCTCACCAGAGCAGGCGGCAGAATTATTAAAGCTCGATCAAGCGCAGTGGCTAAGTCAATTTGCTTCTATTGCTAATGGTGCAATTATTAAACAATTAGGTGATCTCACTCTTAACTCTACGCCAGCCGCCTTCCCATTAAGAAAAATTCGAGCCAAGCGATTTATTGGACCCGATGCCTTTCCAAAGGTTGTTCTGATTGGCGATGCAGCTCACGTTATGCATCCTCTAGCCGGGCAAGGTCTCAATCTAGGGCTAAGAGATGTAGCGGTACTACTCAATATTTTGGGCAAGAAAGAATCTTTCCGCTCACCAAGCGACTTAGTACTACTTCGTCGTTATGAACGACAGCGTCAGGGCGATACCAGTGCTCTCTTGTGGGTTACCGATAAACTCAAGAAATTATTTTCTGCGAACAGTAGCACGGAACGACAACTCCGTAATTGGGGTCTAGGTCTAGTGAATAAAAGTCACTTTATTAAACAGCGCTTAATCGAACGCGCTTTAGGAGAAATTGATTTTGAATAAATTCTTATCTGCGATTGCTTTTGTTGGCGCAACACTGCTTTATGTTGGCTCAGCTCATGCACAACCAGAGCAGCAAATAAAAACTGAAGTTCAAAAGAAGTTGGGTACTAATGCAAAGGTAAAAAGTGTTTCTCCGGCACCCATTTCTGGTTTATATGAAGTATTGGTTGGCAACGATATTTTTTATACTGACGCCTCTGCAAAATATCTCATACAAGGCGACATCATTGAGCTTGCGTCCGGTAAAAATATGACCGAGCAAAGGCAAGCAGACTTAAATCGCATTAAATGGAGCGACTTAAACCCTGCAAATGCCATCAAAAATGTTCGCGGTAATGGTAGTCGTCAATTGGCCGTCTTCTCTGACCCCAACTGTGGTTACTGCAAGCGCCTAGAAAAGTCTCTTCAGCAGCTCGATAACGTCACAATCTACACTTATTTGATTCCGATCCTATCGTCTGACTCAGCACAGAAATCAAAACAAATTTGGTGCTCTTCTGATCCCTACAAGGCATATATAGACTGGATGATTAACGGTATTGCACCTAGCGGTAAAGGTGAGTGCAGCACGCCGCTAGATAAGAATATGGCCTTTGCTAAAACCTATGGCATCACTGGCACACCTACTCTTTTCTTTACTGATGGCAGCCGCTTTCCTGGAGCAGTACAGATTGCCGATATCGAAAAGAAATTTAGTTCGCTGAAATAAAAACCATGAATCCTGCCGACTTACCTGCAATCCAATATACGGTGTGGCCAGAAGATCTCCATGGTCATCGCTTTCGGATCAAGCTACATATTGCAAACCCCGACCCCGATGGTCAAGTACTCCAAATGCCAGCCTGGATTCCGGGCAGCTATTTAATTCGTGATTTCAGCAAGCAAATTGAATCGATTGAGGCCTACTCAATTGCTAGCACTAGAAAAAAAATTACTCTCGTGCGTATCGATAATGACCATTGGCATTTGTCGCCCGTTGAAGGCTCTGTAGAAATTCTCACTACTGTTTATGCTTTTGACTCTTCAGTACGCGCAGCATATTTAGACACCGAACGGGCATTCTTTAATGCCTCCAGCTTATGCATAGCAGTAAAGGGGCAAGAGCACTTGCCATGCTCACTCGCTATTACAGCGCCAGAGCTTGCATTTGCAGATCATTGGACGGTACAAACCACTTTAAAGGCAGTTAAAACCGATCACCTTGGATTTGGCTATTATCTGGCGAAAAATTATGACGACTTACTGGATCACCCAGTAGCGATGGGAGAGTTCCAGCTCGTACACTGGAAATCAAATGGTGTTACTCATCGCATGGCAATACAGGGATGCAATCACATTGTTGATACAAAACGTCTTGCGCAAGATTTACAGGCAATCTGCGCTAGCACTATTGATCTGTTTGAGCCTAAGACCAAGCACGCTCCATTTGGAGAATATCTTTTCTTGGTGAACGCAGTTTTGAATGGCTATGGCGGTCTTGAGCATCGCAATAGCACTGCATTACTTTGTCGTCGCGATCAAATTCCTCAAGAAAATATTCTCTTTGAAGAATCTGCTTATAGAGAATTCTTAGGTTTATGTAGTCACGAATATTTTCATGCATGGCTGGTCAAGCGTATTCAACCTAAAGCCTTTCAACCTTATGACCTATCCAAGCGCAATCACACCCGCTTGCTCTGGGTATTTGAAGGCTTCACCAGTTATTACGATGACCTCCAGCTATTGCGTAGCAAACGGATTGATCTCAAAACTTATTTAAAACTAGTTTCCGATAATTGGAATGGGATCTTGCGCGGCCCTGGACGCCATAAGCAAAGCTTGGCTGACAGCTCTTTCGATGCTTGGACCAAATATTACCAAGCAGACGAAAATACCCCGAATGCAGTCGTAAGCTATTACGGTAAAGGCGCTTTGATAGCGCTTGGTCTCGATTTACAAATTCGCGCCTTCTCAAAAAATAAACAATCCCTTGATGATCTTATGCGCTTACTTTGGTGTAAGCATGGAGTCGATGGTATTGCAGAAGATGGACTAGACGAGTTGATTGTTGAATTGCTAGGCAACGGCTTTAGCAACATCTGGAATGATATGAAGACACGCTATATTTTTGGTGTGGAAGATATTCCTCTACAAAAATGGATTGGCTCAAATCTGATTTCAGTAAAACCAAAATCTCAGACCGCTCTGGAAAAAATTAAACTTCAATTTGGCATGCGCCATACTGATGCCAATGGCTGGCTTAGGGTTACCCACGTTCTTGATGGCGGCATTGCCCAAGCGGCCGGTCTAGCAGCGGGTGACTTACTAGCCAGCATTGATGGGCAACGTATAACCAGCACACGCTGGGATAAGGTTTTAGCCAGCCTGTCTGAAAACTCGTATATCCGAATTACCTTCTATCGAGACGACCTTGAGCATGAGCGCATGGTCTCGCTACAGCCCGCTCTAATACCAGCACAATATGAACTGACGCCCAAGAAGGATGCTTGACCGAAATTGAAAGCGCCATTTTCCAAAGACGATATTCCAAATGATTGGCGAGAATTACTGGGGGATTATTTCGAGTCTACAGAATGGCAATTTCTAAAAAAAAATTTGCAGTCTGCGCTCGAACTAGATGCTGACTCTGTTAGGCCTGAACCTCAAAACTTTTTTAAAGCTCTCAAACTCTGTCCTATAGATTCAGTAAAAGTTGTTATCCTAGGTCAAGACCCTTATCACTCACCCGGATTGGCGCAAGGATTGGCCTTCTCCATTCCAGCGCAGATTGCAGTGAACTCACGAGAATTTCCCAGCTCACTGCGCAATATCAGAAAAGCACTGGCACTAGAGGGATTTGGATCTTTGCCAAATGGAGACCTTCATCACTGGGCTCAACAAGGGGTTCTTCTGCTAAATACGGCTTTAAGTGTCAAATTGGGTGAAGCAGGTAGCCATACCAATCTGGGGTGGAAGAGTTTGATTGACCTTCTTATTAGCGCATTAGCAAAACAAAAACCCAATATTGTCTGGATGCTATGGGGAGGGCACGCCCAATCTAAATTGCCGCTGATTGAGAGCGGCAGTACACAACATATTTTGCAGTCTTCTCATCCATCAGGCTTGGGGGTTTACAAGACAAATCGGCCTTTTTTGGAGCCCGGAGGTAAAGCAAGCTGTGGTCACTTCACCCAGACCAATCAATGGCTAATTGAACACAAGGCTTCACCCATTCAGTGGGTTGAAAGCCCCCAGACGGACTTATTTAGCTAAAGCGGTAAAGACACAACCTAAAGCACAAGAAGCAAAAATAGCACTTGCCCACTCCAGGATTTGGCCAGACTGGAAAAGACCCCAGTATTGCCCTAAATACGAGCTGGTAGCCGCTGCAATAAACCCAAGCAAGAAGGCGATGAGGATTTTTCCAGGCCTAAGCCCAGAGGAAGTGCCGGGATAAAAAATCCAAGCGGATGCCCCAGAAATACCCCCAATCACCAGAAAAGCCAAAAACCCCATTGATACCCCCATTAATGCTGCCATCAAATCTATAATCGCCATTATGAAGTTGTTGACACTCGGCATCAATCATCACACAGCGCCGCTAGCCGTTCGGGAAAAAGTCGCCTTTGACCCTGAATTTCTTCAAGAAGCGTTACACGATCTTCGCCAACATTTAGTTGGCGCGAATCAGGCTGGGCTGCCCGAAGCTACGATTTTGTCTACCTGCAACCGCACCGAGGTGTACTGCGCTGCCAATGATGCCAGCGCTGCAGGACTTTTGCATGAAGCTACTTTTGATTGGCTAGCCAAAACCCAACAACTTGCTCCAAGCAGTCTTGAGCCCCACATTTATTCACTACCGCAATCGGATGCCGTTCGACATGCCTTTAGAGTGGCATGTGGTCTAGATTCCATGGTGATTGGCGAAACCCAGATCTTAGGTCAAATGAAAGATGCAGTTCGTACTGCAAATGATGCTGGCGTTTTGGGAACCTATCTCAACCAACTTTTTCAGAAAACATTTGCGGTAGCTAAAGAGGTTCGTGGCTCAACTGAAATCGGCGCGCATTCTATTTCGATGGCCGCAGCATCCGTTCGCCTATCAGAGCGGATCTTTGAAAAAATTTCAGATCAAAAGATCTTATTTATTGGCGCAGGTGAAATGATTACTTTATGCGCCACTCATTTTGTTGCCCGCAAACCCAAGAATGTAGCGATTGCTAACCGAACTATTGAGCGCGGTCAGGAGCTGGCAGATTCAATATCAGAGCAAGATGTAGAAGCCGAATCTTTCAAGCTTTCAGAGTTACCTGGACGTTTGCACGAGTTTGACATTATTGTGTCCAGCACAGCCTCATCGCTACCCATCATTGGCTTAGGCATGGTGGAGAGCGCCCTGAAACAGCGTCGTCACAAACCTATGGTCATGATTGATTTAGCGGTTCCACGAGATTTTGAGCCAGAGATCTCCAGATTAGATGACATCTACCTGTATACCGTCGATGACTTAGGAGTCATGATTCAGACTGGCGCCAGCTTGCGTCAAGCGGCTGTTAGTCAAGCTGAAGCGATCATTGAAGATCGCGTTGGTAACTTTATGCATTGGATGCAAGGCCGTAAAGCGGTTCCGCTCATTCAAGATATTCAGCAACAAGGTGAGCGATTGCGTCAACTCGAGCTTGAACGTGCAATGAAACGTTTAATGCGCGGTGAGGATCCACAAGAAGTTCTCAATGCAATGGCCCAAGGCCTAACCAATAAATTTTTACATGGTTCGCTCCATGCATTACAACACTCTAATGGCGCTGAGCGTGACGCCCTAATTAAGTTGTTGCCTAAATTATTCGCCTCGCATTCCAAGCCAGAAGACCATTAGATGAAGCCCAGCATGCGGGCTAAGCTAGACCACCTAGACACGCGCTTAGCCGAACTTAACTCCCTATTAACCTCCGAAGAAGCAACCAAAGACATGGATGCTTACCGGAAGCTCACGCGCGAGCATTCCGATATCGCTACCGTAGTAGAGCAATTTGGCCTCTACAAGCAAGCCGAGGCGGACGCCCAAGCCGCAGAAGACATGCGCAAAGACCCTGAAATGAAGGAGTTTGCTGATGATGAGCAAAAGCAGGCTTTGGCTACGATGGAAGCGCTTGCGGGCACATTACAAAAGCTCCTACTTCCCAAAGATGAAAATGATGATCGCAATGTTTTCTTAGAGATTCGCGCTGGCACTGGTGGTGACGAGAGCGCACTCTTTGCTGGTGATCTGCTG
>CANCQD010000070.1 GCA_947380285.1 Burkholderiaceae bacterium
CTCGTCACGATCTCCACGCCAGCAGGAGCTGCAAAAGTACGAATAATTGGCAGAAATGCACGAGTAGCCAAAAGTGGCGCCTCATCTGTCAGCGTATAAATAATCTTTGATTTCTCTGAAGCCATGAATGTTTCCTCAATATTGAAAAAATTACAGAGTCAGGTTTTTACCCTGTCGCCCTCAAATCCACATCGAGCAAGTCGCTTTTAGCGCACCTTTTGCCAATGAGGCGAGACAACTATTTTAAATCATCGGACTTGTCAAAAATGGTGGTTTTGCACCTGAAAGCGCCCGATATAGTGCAATTTAAGGGAATCCACCGAGGCAGCAGAGGCTGTAAATTCGCCGTAAACTGCAAGCCATGACCGGCAAGCATCCCTTACTCAATAAAAATCTGGTGCTGCTGATCATTTGTCAGGGCCTATTCCTCACCAATAACGTCACTTTTATTGCCATTAATGGCCTCGTTGGTCTAAGCCTAGCTCCAGCGAGCTGGATGGCCACCCTCCCCGTAATGGGTTATGTAGTTGGAGGCGCCTTCTCTACCTCGATTGTGGCTAAATCCCAGAATTACTTTGGACGCAAGATTTCCTTTCAGCTTGGCTTGCTGGTAGCAATGCTATCCGCCCTTTTATGTGCCTATGCAGCTATCAGTAGGAACTTTTGGCTATTGGTAATGGGTACATTTATTGCAGGCTATTACAGCGCCAATGGTCAGCTGTATCGCTTTGCCGCTGCAGAGCTGACCGACATCAGTCAACGTGATAAAGCAGTTTCTTGGGTATTGGCTGGTGGCATTCTTGGCGCCGTCATTGGACCTAATCTCGCATCATGGACTCGAGATCTATTTGATACTGCATTCCTCGGGGCCTATCTAACCCTATCGATTGCTGGGTTTATTGGCATATTCGTCATGCAGTTCATACACTTTCCTCAAGAATTTAAGACTCAGCATTCACTTACTGATGGGCGCCCCCTAAAGGTCATCATCCAACAACCCACTTTCATGGTTGCCATCATTGGGGCAGCATTAGGCTACGGAGTCATGAATCTGCTGATGGCCGCCACACCTTTGGCAATGCAAATCTGTGGGCTACCATTTTCAGATACTGCACTAGTACTCGAATGGCATGTCATAGGCATGTTTGCTCCTGGATTTTTTACGGGCTCCCTCATACAAAGATTTGGGGTATTAAAAATTATGGGGACTGGGGTCGCACTCAATTTTATTTGTATTGCAATTGCACTGACTGGAACCGATCTTCATCAATTCTTCATCGCCTTATTTTTACTTGGTGTCGGCTGGAACTTTTTATTTACTGGCGCCACTTCTTTGGCAATGACCGCCTATCAACCTAATGAGCGTGATAAAGCGCAGGCCGCTATTAACTTCTGTGTCTTTGGTACGATGGCCTTCACTTCTTTTGGTTCAGGCGCCCTCATCACATCTCACGGCTGGAGCATCCTGAATTGGGGGTCACTCATTCCCGTGGCAGTAAGCGGGCTGGCGATTTTCTGGTTAGCTCAACAGCGCAAGCTATTCAGAAAAACAGTCTAAGAAGTTTTTGCTAGCGGCAAGTTAAATAATAAATTTTGAGGCTTTAACTTCAGTTGCTGTTGATCATTCATAGCAATAGCCATATAAACAGGCTTACCAGCCTGTGCCTGAGCAACAGCAGCACCGTCAATAAAGTCTAGGCGGAATAAACAAATTACTTTTTGCAACTCGTCGGCTTCAACTAGCTCTTTGTTATATAGCTTATTCAGAATTTCAGTGGCAGCTACATCTAAGCCAACATGCCATGACCACTTGGGATCAGTAATTTGCTGCATCGGTGTAATTCTGACGCTAACACCCAGAAAGTGCTTGATCCATTTCTCTAACACGCGGCAAAAATGATTAATGGGTTCATGCCCAAAATTCAACTGAACCGCCAGATCAAAATCTTCATTTCGAGCCCAATAGGATTCAGCATTATCTTCATGTAGGACATCTAGATCAGCCGAACGCATGGTCATCGATTTACCTTTCAGTAAATCCATGATGTTGCCCGTATCGCTAGCCTGAGCATTTCGTGCAATGACCTCCTCATCTGCACCCATCACAATACCGTCTTCGATTACGCTAATTTTCTGAGTCCTGAAAAAAAGTTCACCCATCCGCACCTCTAATGGGTGTGCCTCATCTCCCAAAATATGTCTTATGAAAATTTGCGCAAGTTGAGAGATAAATAAAGGGGGCACGTCTACTCCCTCACCTTTAAATAGGCTCATATAAAAGCCTTCCAAAGAACCTGCCGCCAATAGGCGCTTCCGATAACGCAACCAAATGCGATAGTTCTCCTGAATATCCTCATCAGCCATAGCTGAGATTTCATCATCCGCTAGATCGGCGCGAGGGTTTTCAGTCAGACGCTGGTGTAATGAGCGCTCGATGGGGCAAGACTCTGGCACAAGCTTGAGCTCCGGCCTCTCCATGTAGGTCCGCAAAAAGTCATCCGTCACCAACAGCTGATGATCAGGACTAATTTCTAGGGTGCTATATGCAGAATTTGCCCAATAATTTGTCATGCGTTTTAGCTAAATAAAGCTTACCGTGAGAATTTACAAAGCTCAGAATATACTAGCCGCTTAATTTGCGTGAAATAGGAAAACATCATGAGTGAACTCAAAAAAATAGACACTGTTGTAGGTGAGGGTAAAGAAGCTGCAGCGGGCAACCATGTAGATGTGCATTACACCGGCTGGCTCTTTGATGAGAAAGCTGCTGATCATAAGGGTCAAAAGTTTGACAGCTCCTTAGATCGCGGTCAATTATTTAGCTTTCCCCTGGGCGCTGGACATGTCATCAAAGGCTGGGATGAAGGCGTCGCAGGCATGAAAATTGGTGGTAAACGCACCCTCATCATTCCCTCAGACATGGGTTATGGCCCACGCGGGGCAGGCGGAGTGATTCCTCCAAATGCCACTCTCGTATTTGATGTCGAATTACACGGCGTTAATTAAGGCCTTCAGAAATAGCGGTAAAACAAAAGCCACCCGAGGGTGGCTTTTTATATGCTTTGATCAATTCATGATCTCGCTATTTAAGAACGCAAATCCTTACCGTTCAGCGTCAAGCGATTAGGCGAGCGAGTTTGACATAAACTGATCAGGCGATTTCTTTCGGCCATTACCTTTTCGGTATAGCCACCATCGCCCTCGGCATTTGCAGCGCCAACGTAGTACTTTAAGCCATTGCGCAATGAACCAGCGGTGGCAATGAGATACTTCAAGATGTAAGCGCCAACACGAATATTTACTTCAGGTTTAGCAGCCTCAGAAGTGCCACCAAAGATTGCGTACTTATCTTTATGTACTGAAGTCATTACTTGCATGAGGCCTTCAGCCCCAGCATGACTCTTGGTATTTGGATTGAAATTTGATTCTACTGAAATGACTGCCAACAATAGCACTGGGTCGATGTTGACTTCTTTTGCAATCAAAATAGTGCTGGAAACATACTCTTCAATCTTAGCGCGATCTAAATTGTATTTTTTCTCAAAAAAGTCAGCAACCGCACGTTGATTTTGAATAGAGCCCATCAAATTGCTATCTAAAGCCTGGGGATCGATCTTCGATGTCGGAATACGGTCAGACAAGTGAGAAATCGACTTTACCTGCATTTGCGCAACAGAAGGCATCAACAAGGCAATGGTTTGCTGTTTAGCGCTGGCTAAGCCAGTTGTAGCTGGCGTTACAGACTTGCTGTAGATAACAGCAGCAATTTCAGTATCAGCAGCTTGAGGAGCCATTACTTCATTGGAAGCTTTATATTGGTTGAGCATGCCAAAGCCATTGCTCCAAACCATGTGGCGGGCCTCATCAGGAACCAAGATCCGCGCCATGTCAAAAGGGCCGGCATTAGTGCCATTGCCCGAAAGCCAAAGTCCAACCACCATAAATACAGTCACGACAATCAGACCGTTAATGACTCGATAGACCGGAGCCATGGCGTGGGCAAGCAGCTCTTTGGCAGTCAACAGTGTTGGCTGCGCATTCTGCATATCGCTCAAATTATTAGATAAACATTTACTCATTCATTATTTGCTAAGCACCAAAAAAACTGAACTACTGTTTTATGCTGCATTGCAATATTTAAAAAACATGGGTCATCCTAAGAAGATTCTTATATCAAGTCAAGAATAAAGAAGTGGAATTCAATAACTTATTGATCTAGAAATACGGGAGATCCCGTACATAACCCTATATTTTCATATATAAGTCAATAAAATCAATGACTTATAAAAGTTAGGAAGCGCTAATTTCACTCTATAAAAAAATGACTTGAAAAGGACTTTTTTGCACTTTCCAACAAAATTTCAGCTGCAAAAACCATACATCTAGTGCTTTGATGCCTCTCATTTTCTAGGGGTAGTAGTCAGATGGAATGAACTGCGCGGCACTATTTACTGATCACTCTTACGGAAAAAATTTGTTTTCATGCGCACAAAAATATCAAGAAAGCCCTGAATATTATTTACTCAAGACCAAAAGTAGTAAAAATCTGATACAGAGGTCATAAACTTAGAACCCATGACTTTCCTTCGCAACCTTCTTGCCTTTGTGGCGATTTCCGCCTCGTTTAATGCGCTTGCGGCTTTTGAAAACTGCAAAGATCTATTCCCAGCCCAGCAAATACCGACAAGTCCGCAGGTGGGGCGAGATCTTTGCTTTGATAGTTTTGCCATCTACTACTCGCCGCAGGAGAAGAAGCCGATCTATACGGTTGAGAAGCTCAGCAAAGAACAGTTCTCTGCCCCGCACCCGCGGAGAAGCAATCAGTTTTACGAAGAAGCCAGGCTACCTTTCTCTGAGCGAGCCCTACTCTCGGATTACCGCGGTAGCGGTTTTGACCGTGGTCATAATGCCCCAGCTGGTGATATGAGAAACGAACGCTCAATGGCCCAATCTTTTTCCTTGGCCAATATGATGCCCCAAGCAAGACAAAATAATCAGGGAATCTGGGCTAAAAATGTGGAAGAGCCAACTAGAGCCTATGTCAAAAGAGCATCGGGTGATATTTATGTTTTCACGGGCTCAACTGGTAGCAGCGGCAGTATTGGTAGAAGTCGTGTGACGATTCCCAGCCACCTTTATAAATTAGTTTTCGATCCCAGTAAAAATACTGCTTGGGCTTATTGGGTCGAGAACACTAATGAAGCAAGTATGAATCCCCCAATCTCCTATCAAGAGTTAATACAAAAGACTGGGATCGACTTTCATTTACCCGTAGTTGACGATGCCAATCTGGCAAGCAATACAACCGCCCAGACCAGTGAAATAAAGGTGCAGAAGACTTTTGTTGGGGGTTGGTACCCAGTATTTTTTGACGGGTACTCACCCAGCAAGATCAATGAAATCCTTAACAACGTCAAGTCGGGTAAGGTCGCTAGCATTCAGATTCAATATGATCGCAATGAAAATCTTGCAAAACAGATTGCCTCTCAAATTGAATCTCAGACCAAACTCGAGGTCACTTCAATTCAAAGTAGCCCACCAGAATCAGCAACGGTGACTTACGAACGAAATCGCGTCACACTAATCGTTCGCTCAAAGTAATTTAGATTTCGCTTTTAAGCCATGAGCCTTCTGTATGGGCGCTAAGAGTCCGCGTAAACCATTGTGGTCCAAGGTGTGCATTAATTCTAATAATTGACCAAGCTCGCCTTTAGGAAAACCTTCGCGAGCAAACCATGCCAAATAGTTCCCTGGCAAATCAGCCAATGCACGCCCAGCGTGCTTCCCAAAGGGCATCTTCATCAAAACTAATTTTTCCAAGGACTCAGCATTCATTTGGAGGAATCTTACAAGCAAACAAGAATAGGCCTATAGATTCCGCCATTTTTTAATTAATGGTCATTTTCCTATTTGCGAATCATTCTCATTTGATGCTATATTGAGAACCATTCTCATTTAGATTCATCACTATCAACCATAAGGGACCATGAAATTGACCATTAATAGACTTCTTGCATTTAGCCTCTTCTTAGTTGCCACACTTCATTTTTCTTTAGCCCATGCCGGTGAGGGAGTATTTGGCTGGATCTACACCCTAGATTTACAACCTAAGGGCAAACTGGAATTTGAGCAGCGCCTACAACTCAATCAACAGCAGGCTTCAGGAACTTACGAAGCATGGACCGCAAGATCTGAACTGGAATATGGTCTAACCAATGACTTACAAGTTGCTGGCTACATAAACTCCTACTACACAAATGCCAATCAAAATTACACCAATCCAGAGGCATGCGGAGATTCGCCAACTTGTACAGGGGGATATGGCGTCCCTTCTTCGCATGACCCATCTACAGCCTATAAAAAAAGTGGGATTGAAGGTGGCTCCTTAGAGGCGATCTATCGGATTACAAATCCAGTAACTTCACCTGTCGGTGTCGGACTTTATCTCGAGCCGACATGGGGCAAAAATAAAGATGAGCTGGAAGCAAGACTCTTACTCCAATCAAACTTTATTGATGATCGATTAATTTTGGCAGGAAACGTCGTGGTCGCTAATGAACGATTAAAGTTTATTGAAAACGGAAATGTGCCGGAATCGATGATGGATTTTTTAATAGGTGCCAGCTATCGTTTTGCCCCCAAATGGTCAGCGGGTGTTGAGGCTCGCTTTCATAACGACTATTCAGAATTGAACTTACGCAATCAAGTACAAAGAGCCACTTTTGTGGGGCCCAATATGCACTATGCCGCGAAGGATTGGTGGGTCACAGGAGCATGGCGCTATCAGCTGGCCGGTGGCAACTGCATGGGTGGCGGAGAGGCTGAATGCTCTAACGCACGTGTTTGGGATAGCCATTCTGTAAATGAATTCATTGTCAAAGTTGGCTTCCCACTAAATTGATTGGATGGTCATTATGGAAATTCAGAACCTATTAGTTGCAGCTTTAACTCACTTAGTGAAGTTTCAATCGACACAATGCCCCACAGCAAGAAGGAGAGCATTAATGATGTTTGAAACATTAGCAGAAAAACAAGGCATAGACAGAAACATTCAAATGCTTTGCTATGAAGCCAATGAATTACTCGCCACATAAATTGAATTCTCAATCTTTTATCTAAACTTATTCATCATGATCTGGAAACCCAGCCCAATAGCTATTTTTGGCCTTGCAATCATTAGCGCGCCCATTATTGCGCATGCAAAAATTTATGTTTCGGCAGAGCAAACTCAAAAAATTCTATTCCCAAATAAAACGCTAACGATAAATCCCATCATCATTACAGATGATCTACAAGAAAAGATGCGTGCTGCGTCCAGTATCCGCTACCCATTCCAGGGGCAGCGCATCTGGAAATCGGCTGATGGCGGCTGGCTTGTAATTGACGAAGTCATTGGCAAACATGAAATGGTCACTTATGCAGTAGCGCTTAGTGCAACCGGTGGCATCCTAGGAATTGAAATCCTAGAATACGTTGAATCCTATGGGTATGAGGTTGCAGAGCCCCAATGGCGTAAGCAATTTATTGGCAAGACGGTAAACGACCCCATCAAGCTTAACCAAGATATCCAGAATATTAGTGGCGCAACGCTTTCTTGCAAGCATATTACAGATGGCGTCAAGCGTGTAACGGTCTTATACGATTTGGCACTAAAGAATACCAATTCAAAGTCCAGTCCTAGCAAGTAGGTAAAAAATGATTCGATGCAAACCCCTACTTGGAACCTTTGTTGAAATCTCCATAGATCAAGATGATGGGCAAGTAGCCATTGAGAATGCTTTTGCAGCCATTCAAAACGTTCATGGCCTGATGGGATTTCATGATCCTAAAAGCGAGCTCAGCCAAATTAATCAGCACGCCCACTTAAAGGTCGTTGAAATTCATCCGTGGACTGCCCAAGTCATCCGAATTGCGAAAGAGGTTCATATTGCATCTAATGGCTTATTTAATTGTGGAATCGGCCACCGACTGGTTGCCGCAGGCTTGCTTCCGGGCCATATTACCCTGTCAAATCATGAGCTCGGTGGAATTGAAGATATTTACTTTTTAGCGCCCGACTTGATAAAGTCCTCCCGTCCAGCCTGCTTGGATCTGGGTGGAATTGCTAAGGGTTTTGCGGTAGATATGGCGGTTAGAGTCTTAATATCAGAAGGCATTACATCAGGCTCAGTAAACGCCGGTGGGGACCTGCGGGTATTCGGGGACACTTCTCTTCCTATTCAAGTTCGCAACCCTGAAACCCCTAATGAGATTATTGAAATTGGTTCTTTGAAAAACGGCGCCATTGCCACGAGTAGCCTTTACTTTGCAAAAAGAGATCGTCAGAAGAGTCACATCATTAATCCATTAGCTCAGCATTTTTCTGAAGTTCATGCAGAGTTTTCCGGATCATTCTCCATTCTTGCAAAAGAATGTGTCTATGCAGATGCATTAACAAAGGTTCTTGCGCTATCCAATAATGAGCATCACCCTTGTTTTAATAGATTCTCAGCACAAGCCATCAGGATTACCGCATGAGTCGCCTTGGGAAGATGCCGAACTGGCAACGAACGTTTGTCATCTATGGCATGGCAACCTGCTTCATTACAGGGCTGATGTATTTACTAGGTCATCAATTCCTAATTCAAAGAACCGCCCTTGGCACCCACAGCATCCTTGCGGCCCACGGTATTACTGCAATATTGGCAACCTTGGCTCTTGGCTCGGTATTACCATTCCACCTCAAGGCAGGCTATAAGTCTAAGAAGCAATGGTGGAGCGGCATTAGTCAGTTGGGTTTTCTTGCCGTACTGCTTATTTCTGGTGCTCTTCTATATTACGGACCTGAAGAGATCAGGGATGGAGTAATAGACACCCATTGGATAACGGGCCTCCTATTTTTTACTATTTTTATCTTTCATAGTTTTAGCGCCAAAACTAAATAAAAGCGTATCTCACGCATACACGCCAGAATTGAATTTTATCTTTTGCAATAATGTTTATAAAGCAAGCTCATTACTGCTACTGCAACCTCGCTAGCAAGTGAATAGTAAATTTGCTTACCTTCTCTGCGTGTCTTGACTAACTTTTCTTTGCGTAGCACCGTTAATTGCTGGGACAACGTAGGTTGATGTAGATCCAAGGCCGCCTCTAGCTCACTGACACATTTTTCCCCTTGGCCGATTTCGCATAACAACATCATGCGATCACTGTTAGATAAGACTTTCATTAACTTGCAGGCATCAGCGGCTGATGCCTGCATTTTTTTAAGTTCAGATTTACTAATAGTCATTTCAAAGAGTATTTAAAGGGATTTTTAGGAAGGATTTGCCATTAGACTCTGGCTCGGGTAGATGCCCTGCCCGGATATTAATCTGAATTGATGGCAGTATGAGAGTGGGTACCTCTAAGGTGGCATCCCGTGCATTACGCATTTGCACAAACTCAGCCTCACTGATGCCATCATGCACGTGAATATTGGATTGCTTTTCCTCCCCTACGGTTGTGCAATATGCCGCAGGACGATTTGACGGTGGATAGTCATGGCACATGTACAACTTGGTTTTATCTGGATACGCCAATACCTTCTGAATCGACTGATACAAGGTATTCGCATTGCCGCCAGGGAAGTCGCAACGCGCTGTACCAACATCTGGCATAAACAAAGTATCCCCAACAAAAAGAGAGTCTCCAATTTCATAAGCCATGCATGCAGGGGTATGCCCAGGTACATAAAGAGCCTTTAACGAGAGGTCTCCAAATGACAAGGACTCTCCATCCTTTAAGAGATAGTCAAATTGGGATCCATCAATCGCAAACTGGTCGTCAAGGTTGAAAACACCCTTAAAAACGTTTTGCACGCTAGTGATGCTATCCCCAATGACAATCTTGCCGCCTAACTTACTCTGTATATAAGGCGCTGCCGTAAGGTGATCTGCATGGGCATGGGTTTCTAAAATCCAGATCAACTGTAATTGCTCGCTTTGTATAAAGCCAATCACCTCGTCAGCAGACTGGGTGGAAGTTCTGCCGGATTTAGGGTCATAGTTCATGACTGAGTCAATTACTACACATGGACTCTTCTTGCCTCCATAAACTACATGAGTAAAAGTCCACGTTTCTGGATCAAAAAACGTTTTAACATTAGCGAGAGAGTTTGGGTTCATAGCAGTTTTTCCTTGCAATACCGTATTTACTCTTGAAAAGAGTAAATGATATATATATTTATATATTATCTTAATATAAAATTAATTTCAATGGACTACTCAATCTTCATCAGCCCCTGCTTAGGCCTTATTGTGGGCTTATTAATGGGTCTTACTGGTGCAGGGGGCGGCATTCTCTCGGTACCTTTGCTGGTATTTGTTTTACATCTACCAATAGCTGAGGCTGCACCAATTTCTCTATCTGCGATTGCACTAGCAGCAGGGGTTGGCGCCCTACTCGGACTAAAAAGTAAAATTTTGCGTTACAGAGCAGCTGGCTTCATGGCTATCTTTGGACTCCTCCTTTCCCCGCTTGGTCTGTGGGTTGCACAAAGGGCTCCCAATGCACCGTTACTGATTCTATTTAGCTGCACTTTATTTTTTGTCTCAACCCGCTTACTACTACAAGCACGAAGAGAAATTCTTCAGCTCCCAGAGCAAAATCACAAACCGCCCCCATGCCTTATTAATCCAGAGCTTGGTAAATTAAATTGGAATGTCCCATGCGCTAGATCGCTCATGCTCTCAGGGGGCTGGGCTGGCTTCTTATCAGGTCTGCTGGGTGTGGGCGGTGGTTTTGTCATTGTTCCTGCCTTAAAACGCTATACAGATTTACCAGTGCAGTCGATCGTCGCCACCTCTTTAGGGGTGCTTGCAATCATTTCCAGTGGCGGGGTGATATTTTCAGCTATGTCAGGTAATCTGGATTTGGCTCTTGCGGCACCCTTCTCGCTAGGCGCTTTGTGCGGCCTATTGATTGGTAGAGCAGTAGGTAAAAAGTTAAGCGGCCCCAAACTGCAGCAAATTTTTGCCTTACTTACATTCGGAGTTGCTGTGAGCCTTGCTATCAAAGGCATTAATGCCTTATGAAAAAGCCCTTCCACTCTCTTCTCTATATACTTGCAATCAGTCTTTTGGGAGTTCTGTTGATGACCATTACCAAACCAAGCACTTTTCTATCTAGCTCAATCAGCAGCATTTCAGGAACGGTCAGCAATCTCAACAATGAATTACTTGAATACGTAAACCCTGAAAAGCCTACGCACGACCATTCCTCTCAATATTACAAACGCTTCTTCATCTCCAAATTTAATTTGGGTGATAAAGCAGTCGAGGCAAAGTTTTCGTCTCCCATGAAGATTGCCGAAGGCGATGAGATCACTGTATCGGGATATCAAAAAGATGGCGCCCTTCAAGTTCTTGCGTATCACAATCAAACGCAGCAAGTAACTAGCAATGAGAATTGGGTTGTGCTGGCCTTGGGCTCCCTATTCTTCTTTGCGGTAGCAATTGGCTTACTAAATAGCGAGCTTGTCATCGAGGGTGCAATCATTCCCAAGCTCTTTCTATTTGGCTTTACCCTGGTTGCCATATATATGGGCTACAGAGCCTTACTCATTCGGGAAGCTGTAATGCTACTTTCTAATTAGATAGCCAATGAAGCAGTTTGTTCGTGTCGACCAAATAAAAAAGCCCTTATTACTAAGGGCTTTTTTACTACAGGTAATTTAGATGGCTACTTAGTGACCGCCAGCACCGCCTAAGTATGCTGCTTTAACAGCAGGATCATCCTTAAGCTTTTCAGCAGGTCCGTGAGTAGCGATTTTGCCGTTCTCAAGAACATAGCCATAGTCAGCGACATTCAAGGCAGCAGCAGCGAACTGCTCAACCAACAACATCGTTACACCTTGAGACTTCAAGTCAGAAATGATCCTAAACACTTCTTCAACCAAGATTGGCGCTAGACCCATTGATGGCTCATCCAAGAGGATAATTTCTGGGTTCAGCATCACAGCACGTGCCATAGCCAACATCTGCTGCTCACCACCAGACAAGGTTCCTGCCAATTGATTGCGACGCTCTTTAAGGCGTGGGAACATTTCCAGAGACTTCTCGAGATCGTTCTTGATGTCGCCTTTTGGACGACTGCCTGTGAAGCGTGGAAATGCGCCAAGCAATAAATTGTCAGTGACTGACATCGTCGTAAATACACGACGACCCTCAGGACTATGAGCTAAGCCTAAGCGGGCAATTTTATGAGAGTCGTAACCATCAATTTTTTCGCCGCCCAAAGTGACTTCACCAGCAGTTGGCTTAATCATGCCTGTGATAGCACGCATGGTGGTGGTTTTGCCAGCACCGTTTGAGCCAATCAAGGTAATTACTTGCCCTTTGGGAACATCAATATTGATGCCGTGGAGGACTTTAACTTTGCCGTAGCCTGCTTCAAGATTCTTAATAGATAACATGGTATTTACCGATTCAATATGTTCTAGTGATTAAGTGCCCAAGTAGGCATGAATCACCTTCTCGTCTGCCTGAACTTCAGCTGGTTTACCTTCTGCAATCTTCTGACCGAAGTCCAATACAGAAACGGTATCGCAAACTGACATCACCACATCCATGTGATGCTCAATCAGGATGAAGGTAATACCGCTATCGCGGATCTTACG
>CANCQD010000071.1 GCA_947380285.1 Burkholderiaceae bacterium
AGTCCAGCACAAATAAACCATTGACCGAACGAACGGCTTCGCCCACGGCTTTTAAGTAATCATCTGGGAGGATAATGCCGGCAGAAGTTTCCACATGCGGCGCAAATACCACTGCTGGTTTTTCTTTCTTGATCCATGCCACCACTTCATCAATTGGGGCTGGCGCAAACATACCTTGTACTGAATCTTCTAGCTGGCGGCCTTTGATTACAGAAATATCATTGGAGATATGACAGATATCAAAAATTTGTGTCCAACGATAACTAAACCAGCCATTACGCAAGACTAGGCATTTTTCATTATTGGCAAATTGACGAGCAACTGCTTCCATACCAAAGGTGCCACTACCAGGAACAATCACTGCAGAGCTTGCGTTATAGGCATCTTTAAGGACGCTGGATATATCGACCATTACACGCTTGAACTCTTCAGACATATGATTCAAAGAGCGGTCGGTATAAACAACCGAGAACTCTAATAAACCGTCTGGATCAACATTGGGGAGTAAGCCTGGCATAGTAATTTCCTAGGGATTGCAGTGATTAGCCCTAAATGATACCGATTTACGACTTTTTTGGGGGCTCGGGGCTAAAAACCCTCTTAAAAGGGCATTTTTGGCTGTTTTGCCTGATTTATCTGACTTACCTTCCTCTTTTAGAGGAGATAACAATGCCTGCAACAATCAAAGTAAAGGCAAGGCCATGAAAGATCTGCGGAGGCTCACCCAACATCGCGGCCGATAGAAGTGCAGTAAACAAGGGGATGAAATTGGCAAAAAAGGCGGCTACCGTAGGGCCTGCCCTATTAACACCATAACCCCAGCAACGATAGGCAATGAGAGAGGGGCCAATGGCGACAAAGACAATTAAAGATACAGTCCACCAATTGAGATCAATAAAAGCGTGGCCAGCTGCAATCTCAAAGCTGTCAAAAAAACCTGTCCACAACAGACCTATCGTTACTTGCGCCATTAAAAATTCAGCCCATGGCCATTGACGCTCTGTACTTGAGCCCGGACGACTTAACATCCAACTATAAAAAGCCCACAAGATTGTGGCCAGCATAATTAAAAGATCCCCAACTACCATCTGCATAGACAGAAGGGCTGCTAGATCTCCTCGTGAAAGTACTATGCCAACACCTAATAAACTCACCACTGCACCAACCATTTGCAAGATGCTTGGCTTTGCTTGATAAAACACTGCGCCAATGAATAACATCCAAATCGGCATGCTGGCACCAATCAAGGTGACATTAATAGCGGTTGAGGTTTGCAGCGCAAGGTAGAGCAGCACGTTATAACTACCTACTCCGAATAAACCCAAGATTAGAAAGCGTTTCTTGTTTTGCCACAAGGCGCTTCTTGGAACAAAGACACGCCAACCCAAAGGAAGCAAAAGTAAGGCAGCCAATCCCCAGCGAACTGCACTTAAGGTAATTGGAGAGATGCTACCCACCAATAAACGCCCAGCAATAGCATTGCCAGCCCATAAGGCCGTAGCTGTGAGCAAGGAGAAAATGGTGGAAAAATTCAGTTGATGCATTCAGCAGCTTAATGGGGAATGAGTTATTTGAGGTCCCTAAACAAGGGATACACTGGCATTGTAGAAACAAATCCCCGGTATTGCTAAGATAGAGCTTAAATTAAGCTTTTGCTTCAATAAATTAGCGTCAATCAGAAGGAACCATTGTGGCAATCATTACCAATATAGAAGACTTGCGGGTCCTCCATCAAAAACGCACCCCTAAGATGTTCTATGACTATGCTGACTCTGGATCATGGACTGAGTCAACCTACCGTGCCAATGAATCCGATTTTCAAAAGATTAAGCTGCGCCAGCGTGTAGCGGTAAACATGACTAACCGCACCACTAAGACGACGATGATCGGTCAAGAAGTGGCAATGCCAGTTGCTCTTGCGCCTACTGGTCTTACTGGAATGCAACATGCTGATGGTGAAATATTGGCAGCTAAAGCCGCCGAGAAATTTGGTGTGCCATTCTGCTTGTCTACTATGAGCATTTGCTCGATTGAAGATGTTGCGGAGCGCACTACAAAACCATTTTGGTTTCAGCTATATGTCATGAAAGATCGCGGCTTTATTGAGCGCTTGATTGAACGCGCTAAAGCAGCAAAATGCTCTGCTCTCGTTTTAACCTTAGATTTGCAAATTCTGGGGCAGCGCCATAAAGATTTAAAGAATGGTCTCTCTGCCCCTCCTAAGCTGACGATTGCCAATATGATCAATATGGCAACCAAGCCACGCTGGTGTCTTGGAATGGCAATGACACCGCGGAGAACTTTCCGCAACATTGTTGGGCACGCTACTGGTGTAGGTAATATGTCCTCCCTATCCTCTTGGACTGCAGAGCAATTTGATCCAGGCCTCAATTGGGGTGATGTTGAGTGGATCAAAAAACTTTGGGGTGGCAAACTGATCATCAAAGGAATCTTGGATGAAGGTGATGCTCGCTTAGCGGCAAACTCTGGAGCAGATGCATTAATTGTTTCTAACCATGGCGGTCGTCAATTAGATGGTGCGATTTCTAGCATTCAGGCCTTACCTGGAATTGTCGATGCGGTTGGTAAAGATATTGAAGTGTGGATGGATGGCGGTATTCGTTCCGGACAAGATGTTCTTAAAGCCTGGGCATTAGGTGCGCGCGGCACGATGATTGGTCGCCCATTTCTCTATGGCTTGGGTGCTATGGGTGAGGCTGGTGTTACCAAGTGCCTAGAGTTGATTCATAACGAATTGGATATCACTATGGCATTTACAGGCCATCGTGATATCCAGAATGTAACTAAAGATATTTTGTATCCAGGAACTTTTTAAATTTTTCATCTCCTTAACTACCCTCTCGCAATCTTTGGTATATCGCTCCTAGTATTTTCCCTCTCCGTTTGGTTTGGGCACGCCGTACTGAGTCGCTATCGTACAAAAGATACTGAGACATCTGCAGATCTTGGCATTATTCAGACGGCTACATTAACTTTGCTAGTCCTGATTATTGGCTTCACTTTTTCCATGGCTATCGATCGCCATGATCAGCGAGAGATTTTTGAGGAGGGCGAGGCAAATGCCATTGGAACCGAGTATTTAAGGGCTGATCTGCTACCCCCTAAAGCGTCAGCAGCAACCAAAGAATTACTCCTTCAATACATAGACCAACGCATTCTGTTTTATTCAAAACAGAGTCCAGAAAAGGTTCGAGAAATCCGGGGTAAAACAGATCAATTACAAACTGCCCTTTGGAATGAAATTCTTCCAACTATTCGAACACAAGCTACCCCAGTCATGGCGCTGGTTGCTTCCGGCATGAATGATGTTCTCAATTCCCAAGGGTATGTGCAGGCTGCTTGGTGGAACCGCATCCCCTTTACCGCCTGGGCATTGATGGCGGCGATCGCCATTTGTGCCAACCTCTTGGTCGGATTTGGTGCGCGTAATTTTGAGAAGAATATTGGTCTATTCATGATCTTCCCTTTCGTTGTTTCAGTGTCCTTCTTTTTGATTGCTGATATTGATAGCCCTAGGGGTGGAGTCATTCGCATTGAGGCCAGAAACTTGGTGGCATTAAAAAATAACCTAACTCAACAGATGAATATAAGTAGCCCATCTGTCGGCAACAAATAAGCCTCACCATAAAGGCGGTCCAGATGAAACGTGTAGTTGATGTCTTTAAAAACCGTGGCCGTGAGCTGGTCTGGACTTATGTCATTCACCTACGGAATGACGAGGAATTTCATCCTGGGCAACTAGACTTTGAAGTTGAAGCTCTGAGGCTCTCCCAAGTGGATAAGCGAGGCGCAGTAAACGAACTCAGCGCCAAGGTTAGACTCAATAACTGAAATTTGGCGGCTAATTTAGGGAAAATACCCCTGATATTGCTAATGTTAATGAGATTCATTATCATTTATGATGAATCAACTTAATACTTAGCAGCCATGACAAGAACTCAATACCACCCAGCTTCCATCTTCTTCCACTGGCTTGTTGCTGCCCTGGTTGTGGTTGCTTTTGCAGTGATTGAACTCAAGGGACAGTTCCCTAAAGGAAGTGAGCCTCGTGAGCTATGCAAAACAGTCCATGGCGTCATTGGACAGCTCATTTTTATAGCGATGGCGCTTCGCCTGCTAATCCGCTTAACTTATGGTGTTCCTAAGCCCACAAACCCCAAACCTTTATTTATTACCATAGCCAAGGCAATGCATTGGCTACTGTATGCCCTGCTCTTGATATCCCCTATCTTTGGCATCCTGTATTTTCAGTATGGCGGCAAAGAAATCCATTTCTTTGGCTTGGTATGGCCTCAACTACTTACCCCCAATCCGGAGATGAAAAAAGTAGCCGAAGGGATTCATGAATTTCTCGGAAACTCTCTCTACTTTTTAATTGGTATTCATGCCTTGGCAGGCTTATGGCAACATTACGTCATAAAGGACGATACACTTCGTCGTATGTTGAACAAGGTACGCGCCTAAACTAAAGCCGGAGCAATCATTAAATGAAACCACTTTCTAAAAAAGCCAAGATGGCAATAGGCTGGACCGTCTTGATGACTGTCGTGGGAACCGCAATGCTGCACCAATGGCAATTTTTTGCCATGGGTTGTGCTTCCCTTGCAATGCTGCTTGTCGCCAATCACTACGATTTATTAAAAGATCCCGAAGACAAAAAATAATCCCGCTTTTTTAAGAGCGGGATTTATTAGGGTACGCCCCATTACTGGGGTCTTTCATTAAAGACTTGGGTAATCTGTGTAACCAACTTCCTTGCCGCCATAAAAAGTAGAGCGATCAAAGGGGTTTAGAGTAGCGCCCTGCTGGAATCTCTCTGCTAAGTCTGGATTAGAAATATAAAGTCGTCCATAAGCGACTGCATCAGCCAAGCCCTCTTCTAAGACCTTCTCACCCATTGCTTGGTCATAGCCACCAGCTGTAATAAATTTTCCCTGATAAGCAGCGCGGAACATTTCTGAAGTAATCGGGGCATCTTCATAGACTTGATCGCCGCCGCCAGCACTAGTTGAGCGAGGCTCAATCATGTGCACATAAGCTAAGTTATAGCTATTGAGCATTGCAATGACCGCAGTAAACAAAGCCACTGGATCACTATCACTCATATCGTTAAATGTGCCATAGGGCGAAAGACGAACCCCCACCTGATCATTTGGAAATACCTTGCTGACAACCTCAATCACTTGACTCAATAAGCGCAGGCGATTCTCAATCGAGCCACCATATTCATCGGTACGATGATTGGTTTGATCTTGCAGAAACTGGTCCAATAAATATCCATTCGCTGCGTGAATCTCAATACCATCAAAACCAGCTGCTTTTGCATTTTGTGCAGCGACTTCAAACTCTTTCAGTAGACGAGCAATATCCTCCAAGCTCATTGCTCTTGGTATCTCATAGTCATGCAGCTTCCAATCTGCGCCATAGGTTTGACCTGCCGCAGCAATTGCAGAGGGTGCCTCAGGCATGCCCTGCTCTGGGTGTAAAGAAGAATGGGAGATGCGACCCACATGCCATAACTGGGCAACAATTGAACCGCCCTTAGCATGCACTGCTGCAACGATTTCTTTCCATGCTGCAGTCTGCTCTGGTGTATGAATACCTGGCGTAGATGGGTAACCCTTACCCAATGGAGAAATTTGCGTAGCCTCAGTAATGATTAATCCGGCACTTGCCCGTTGTGCGTAGTACGTTTTCGCTAACGGGCTGGGTACATCACCATCAATCGCACGCATTCTAGTTAGCGGCGCCATTACTAGACGGTTTTTTAATTGAATCGATCCAAGACTGACCGGAGTGAACATCATTTCTTTGCCTAACATTTGCTGCCTTTTAGTAAGTAATAAATAAGATGGGTGACTTTAACAAGGATTGATCTATTTTGCAGAGCCAGTAATGTGACTATCTAAGTTACCCCAAATTGCTCACGAATGCAGTTGGATAACGCACTAAATTCTTGGGTATGTGCGGTAGATGACCTTGCAACTAAAGCTATCACTCTTTTAGGTGCTGGGGATGCCAACTCTTTCGCGACTAATTCAGAATTATTTAATAGACTACTTTTTACTGCCAAGCCAGGAAGTAAGGCGATACCAAGACCAGACTCCACCATTTGCAATAAGGTCAGTAGGCTGGTAGCCTCCATACCTTCTGCCTTACGAATATCAGCGCGCTTGCACGCTTGCAAGCTATGTTCGCGCAAGCAATGCCCCTCTTCCAACAATAAGAGGCGCTCAGCCATCTTGGCTGGCAAGGTCACCTCTTTCCCTTTTAAGGCGGGGTCTCCCTCTTTAGCAACTAGCCAAAAATGATCATCAAATAATTCTTGAACAAGAAGACCGTCTACATCATAGGGCAATGCAATCAAAGCAAAATCTAATTTATGCTCAGCCAATCTTGATAGCAGGTTTGCAGTGAGGTCTTCCCTAAGGGTGACCTTGAGTTCCGGAAAACGTCTGCGAATTTCTGGCAAGACTGCTGGCAATAAGAATGGCGCAATGGTCGGTATGACGCCCAATCGAATCGTTGCGGTCATTGGCTTACCTGTAGCGCCCGCATATTCAACCAAATCCTGCGATGCCGCCAAAATCAGTTTGGCACGTTCGAGTACCTCCAGCCCGATGGGGGTAATGGAAACATTTTGACGATCTCGCTCCACTAAATGAATTCCTAGCGCATCCTCCAACTCCTTTAGTCCGGCACTCAAAGTCGATTGCCCCACGAAACAGGCTTGGGCTGCACGAGTGAAATTGAGCTCTTTCGCCAATGCAACGAAATACCCCAGTTGCCTTAAAGACGGTTGATTAGCCATTTCCCCTCCATTATCGAATTAATAGATAAATACTATCATAATGATTCATTGGACTGATTAATAAATTAAGCGCACACTCTGTTCATGGTTGAGAAACAAGCTTGGAGACTCAACAAACCGTATGTCCAAATAAAGGAATCAAAATGACACGTCCAGAAATTAAAACCATCCACAATTTAGAGTCCGCCTTCGCGGGAGAATCTATGGCTCATATCAAGTACCGTTATTTTGCAAAATTGGCTCGCGCTGCTGGCGACGAAGAAACTGCAAAGATCTTTGAATCTACCGCCGATCAAGAGGTGATGCATGCGTTTGGCCACCTAGATTTACTCTACCCTGCTGGCACAATCACACCCACACGTGCTCTAGAGATCGCCATTGAAGGTGAAACTTATGAATACACTGAAATGTACCCATCATTTCGTAAGACAGCAGTGGAAGAAGGTAATGCTGCCGTCATCCAGGAAATTGATGGACAAATTGCTGAATCTAAAGAGCATGCCGAGCAATTTCAGGCAGTATTAGCTAAAGCGGCAAAACGCTTCGCCGCACTAGCTAATGTTGAAGAACGTCATGCGAACCACTATAAGCAAGCTCTGGAAAAGGCAAAGGTTTTTGCAGCCCAATAAGCGCAGCTCGGAAAAAATTAGGAATTAAATCTAAAATCGACAAACTATTTAAGGAATGAATATGAAATCTTATCAATGTATCGTGTGCGGCTATATCTATGACGAAGCAAAAGGAATCCCGGAGGATGGTATTCCCGCAGGAACACTTTGGGCGGATGTGCCTGATGACTGGGAATGTCCTGACTGCGGCGTAGCAAAAGCCGACTTTGAAATGGTTCAAATAAGCTAAGTCCAATTCAACACCCTCGTACCCTGTTTTACTTTTTTGTCATTTGGAGAGCCTTGCTTTGGATCAAACCACCCCTCAATCCCAATCCGCAATTGTCATCATTGGCAGTGGATTAGCTGGCTACACTGTCATCCGTGAAATCCGTAAATTGGATAAAGCAGTTCCAATTACCTTAGTAACACGCGAGCCTGGATATTTTTACTCCAAGCCCATGCTCTCCACAGCTCTTGCCGGCAAGAAAGAAGCAGCGCAGTTAATCTCTACGCCAGTAGATGGTATGGCAACACAACTAGAGCTAACTGTTCTAGCGGAATGTGATGTCAGCGCAATTGATGGTGGTACACAAACCATTCAGACTAATAAGGGAGAGATCCCTTACGGAAAACTGGTCATGGCTTTGGGTGCTGATCAAATCCGCTTACCACTTCAAGGTAGCGCGGCCAATGAGGTCATTACAGTCAATGATCTGGAAGACTATGCGCGTTTTCGGAATGCCATCATCGGGAAAAAGAATATTGCGATTCTAGGTGCCGGCCTCATTGGCTGCGAATTTGCCAATGATCTTGTATTAGGCGGTTATGAAGTAGATGTTATTGACCTAGCCCCACAGGCTTTAGGTCGTCACTTGCCCGAGGCTGCCGCCTTTGAGTTGCAAGGTAAATTAAGTGCTGCCGGTGTACGATGGCACCTCTCTACTACAGTTCAAGCAATTGATCGGCAAGGAGATTCATTGCAAGTCACCCTAGCGAATGGCAAGCTGATTTCTTGTGATGTCTTTTTATCTGCTGTTGGACTAAAGCCTAGAATTGAATTAGCCAAAGCTACCGGCATCAATGCTGGCATTGGCATTCAGGTAAATCGCCAGCTCGAAACCAATATTAAAAATATTTTTGCCATTGGAGATTGCGCCGAAGTTGAAGGCTTAGTTTTGCCTTACGTGATGCCTATCATGCAAGCTGCAAGAGCATTGGCTCCAACCTTAATAGGGCAAGCTACTGAACTCACCTATCCCGCAATGCCGGTGATGGTCAAAACACCCGCCTTAGCCACCGTTGTTTCTCCACCAGCTAAAGGCGCCGAAGGAAAATGGATAACAACATCAGTTGAAGGCGGATTAGAGTCTCGCTTTGAATCTGCAGATGGAAAGTTATTGGGTTTTGCTCTTATGGGAACAGCTACCGCGCAGCGTGGCGCCTTGACCAAGGAGTTGCCAGCCATCCTCGCTTAAGCATCTCGCCCTTCTCCTCGACCTCACTAGTCAGGAAAACAAAAAGGCCCGCATAGCGGGCCTTTTATTGATGTCACTAGCGGTGATTAAGAAACGATCACGAACCAAGTAGTGTTGTGTGATTGTGCAACCATCAAGAACAACATTGGTACTGATAACACCGTATTTAAACGGGATGTCAACATTGCAACACGAGCGGATTTTGCCTTTACATCAGCCTCAACGGCAACAATACCCAAAGCGCGCTTTTGGTTTGGCCAAATAATGAACCAAACGTTAATGGCCATTATCACAGCAATCCACATGCCCAAACCGATTGCTCGGAACGGAGCTTGCAAGGTGAAAGCTTGATGCAAGTAACCGTTTAAACCAGCAACTATTAAACCAGTGGCAACGGTAAATAAAGCAGCATAACGAAACCAGAACAAGGCCGTTGGAGCAATCACTTTACCGATCGCTGGTTTTTGCTCATCCGGAATCTTGGGCATGGAAGGAATTTGCACAAAGTTGAAGTACCAGAGCAAACCGATCCACATCACACCAAACATCACGTGCAACCAACGGAAAATAAACGGGAGTTCAGCAGAGCTAAAGTTACCGCCTAAAGCCAAAATAATGAGGGCTAGCAGGACAAATCCCGCAATAACGGTACGCCCCAAAGAGGTCAAAATAGAAGTCATGTGGTGTTCCTAAATATTGAGTTAGTTAATTAAGCAAAATTTTGACTTGCAAAATCCCAATTAACCAAATTCCAAAAATTTTCTAAATATTTTGGTCGCGCATTACGAGTATCAATATAGTAAGCATGCTCCCAAACATCACAGGTAAGCAGTGCTTTAGCATCAGTAGTAAGAGGGGTTGCAGCATTGCTAGTGGAAACTAGATCGAGACTACCATCTGCCTTTTTTACCAACCAAGCCCAACCTGATCCAAAAGTTCCAACAGCGCACTTTGTAAACTCTTCTTTGAATTTATCAAATGAACCCCACTTAGCATTAATGGCATCAGCCAATGCGCCAGTAGGTGTACCGCCGCCATTAGGCTTCATTCCTAGCCAATAAAAAGTATGGTTCCAAACCTGTGCAGCATTATTAAAAACACCGCCCGTAGATTTCTTAACAATATCTTCAAGAGAAGCATTTTCAAACTCAGTGCCTTTGATTAAATTATTCAAATTAGTGACATAAGTTTGGTGGTGTTTACCATAGTGGTACTCCAAAGTTTCCTTGGAGATATATGGGGCTAAAGCATCGAGTGCATATGGCAACTGCGGTAATGTGTGTTCCATTTGATTTATATTCCTTTTGATTACATTAAGCATAAATATGGTCTATTTTGTGATAACTATAGACTATTCTGGGGTTTTTGTTTGGGCTAAGAAAAATGCCGGCAAGAAGCCTGCCGGCATCTAATGGAGCAAGACTTAGATTGGCTTATTGTGCAGTCCAACCACCATCCATATTCCAAGCCACGCCACGAACTTCAGAAGCGTCTGCCCCACAAAGAAATACTGCTAGGGCCGCCAATTGCTCAGGACTGACAAATTCCCCAGATGGCTGCTTCTCCGATACCAGGGCCGTCTTAGCAGCTTCGATAGAAATACCTTCGCGCTCTGCGCGAGCATCCACCTGTTTCTGAACTAGTGGAGTTAAAACCCAGCCTGGACAAATGGCGTTGCAGGTAATACCAGTTCGCGCATTTTCAAGAGCGGTAACTTTAGTGAGACCAATAATGCCATGTTTAGCAGCGACATAAGCTGCTTTCTGGGTAGATGCAACCAAGCCATGCACAGAAGCAATATTAATGATGCGCCCCCAGTTGCGTTTTTTCATACCGGGCAATGCATGATGTGTTGTATGAAATGCAGAGCTTAGATTAATAGCGATGATGGCATCCCATTTATCCGTTGGAAACTCTTCAATGTTTGCAGTGTATTGAATGCCAGCATTATTGATCAGTATGTCAATCGCACCAAAGCGCTTTTCTGTTTGCTTAATCAAGTCCTCAATCTCGGCAGGCTTGCTCATATCTGCACCGTGATAATCAACCTCTACTCCACAAGCTTTAATTTTGGCAATGGCTTCATCCTTCTCGCCAAAGCCATTCACCATAATATTTGCGCCTTGCTTTGCTAATGCAATAGCCATTCCCAAACCAATGCCGCTAGTGGATCCAGTGACTAGAGCAGTTTTACCTTTTAATGTGGACATATCTTTACCGTATGAAGTTGACTGAAGGGGTCTATAGGCCGCTTCGCAGCCCCATATTACTTGATGTTACAGGATGAGCAGACCCACCCCAGCAAGTCATGCACCAGGGTGACCATGAACAACTAAAAATTAGATTTTCTTAAGCGCCCTCAGGATCTTTTCACAAGTAATAGGCTGATCAAAGACTGCTGCATTTAATGGCGCCAAGGCATCATTAATAGCGTTTTGAACTGCGCCTGGGGCTCCCGCTGTACCAGCCTCACCCGCTCCTTTAGCGCCCAATTTTGAAGATTGGGTAGGAGTTTCTACGTGGGCAACCTCAATATCCGGCATCTCATTGGCCATTGGTACTAAGTAGTCAGCCATACTGCCATTGCGCAACAAACCGCTATCGTCATAGAGGCACTCTTCGAATAAAACGCCACCAATACCCTGAACAATTGCACCGCGTACTTGTTCATTTACCAACATAGGATTGATTACGCGCCCACAATCTTCTACCGCCCAATGCTTTAGCAACTTCACGAAGCCTGTCTCTGGGTCAACTTCAACATAAGAAGCCTGTACTCCATTCGTGAAAATGAATGGGTACTCTTTTTGCGTGTAGTGACGCGTCACCATCAGATCAGCAGAGAAACCTGCTGGCAAAGTATCGGTACGGAAATAACCGACTCTTCCTACCTCACTAAATGGTAACAACTGTTCACCAGTTGCTTTATCCAAAATATGGCCGCGACGTGCAATTAATTCTGCAACAGGTCGGTTCAAAATAGCGCCAGCAAGCTTAATGATATTTTCTTGCAAGGCTTGAGAGGCTAAGAGAACTGCTTCACCACCTACACCAGCACCACGTGATGCCCAAGTACCACCTCCATAAGGAGTGACATCCGTATCGCCAGTCACTATGCGCACTTGATCGATTGAAACACCAACTGCATCGGCAGCAATTTGTGTGTAGATACCTTCGGTACCTTGCCCTTGCTCACCCACACCAATCAACACAGATACCACGCCACTTGGATCCATGCGAACAGTAGCACCATCCTGAGAAGCAATACGAGCACCACCGACCCCATAGAAAGCAGGACTTGGATTGGTTAACTCAATCAAGGTTGCAAATCCAATACCGCGATAGATACCCTGCTTGCGCAACTCAGCCTGCTCTTTACGTAATGCTGGATAGTCCATCATTTTTTCGATGGTTCGCAAACATTGCTCATGGGAGAGAACTTCTAACTTAATGCCAGAAATCCCGGAACATGGATAAGCATCATCCGGAATTACGTTGCGTTTACGAAATTC
>CANCQD010000072.1 GCA_947380285.1 Burkholderiaceae bacterium
TTGCACATAAAATGCATGGAATTCTTGAGCCTCTGCATCGGTAAGCCCAGATATAGATCTGTTTTCACTCATGATGACAACTCCTTGAAACTGACCTTACGGTCTTTTCTACATCACCCCTGTAGATTTGAGGATATGACCTGGAAAAGTCATATTGGTTTAACCCTTGATCAGGGTAATTTTTTTGGACTAGCTTCATACAACCTCTCCTGCTGTAATGGAGAAGGATGACTTCTGTACACAATCTACTGTGACTCTTTCAATATTTTGTTTACGAGCCTCAAGCTCTGCTTCATCGCGCATTCTTTTTGCGGCCGATATTTGGGTAAGTACGGGTTGATTACTAATTAATTTATTCAGAAGTTCTTGTGCCTCTAGCTCCCAAGGCATTGTCTTAATAGAGCTTTGAACCCTGGCAGGCGTGCGATCAACCTTATCCATCTCTGTACCTAGCGGCAGAATATTGAACAGAGCGTCAAATAGAGAGTTGCAAACTTCTTGAATTAAATACACTGAGCCCGCATACCCCATGAAAGGAGTGCCGGTATGTCTACGAATAATCGCTCCAGGAAAGGATGCGGGAATATAAGAAAAACGTGCCCCAATCTCACTGCCATACATCCGTTCGTTATAACTACCGAACATGACTAGTGGCGTTTTCTTCTGCACTAATTCTCGTATCTCTACATTATTTGTCTTATTGCCTGGGATTCTAGGAACTGCGAAATTACAAGGAAGACCCATTTCCTCTTCCAAGAAATTTCTAATCCCTCGGGTATAAGTTTCATTCGCAACAATGGCAAAACTGGCGGTGCCAAAAAAGTCTTGAGTAACAGAACGCCACAAATCCCAAATAGGCTTGAGCGTGGTATGTTTTTCTTTCTCAATAAAACTTTCCACATCTATTTCGCAGAGCTCTCCCAGCTTTCTCAAAAATGCTGTTGTAGATTGCATGCCGATTGGGGCTTGTAAATAGGGGCGCTCTAATGTCTCGCATAGCAAACGTCCATATTCTCTATACATACAGACATTTACATCAGCATCGGCTAACTTTGGAATGTCAGCAAGGTGTGATCCAAGTGGAAACACCATATTGACTTCTGCGCCAATACCTTCGATTAGTCGTCTAATTTCTGCTAAATCGCTATACAAATTAAAGCTGCCATAGGAGGGTCCAATAATATTGACTCTTGGTTTTTCACCTGCGACCCTCTTACGCTCTGGAATTTTTTTCAGCCCATACTCTGTCCACAACCAATTCATTGCGCGGTTGGCACACTGCCACTGATCTTCATCAATCGTTCTAGGTAGGAAACGCTTGATTCCAGTTCCTTCTGGGGTAACGCCACCACCAATCATCTCGGCAATTGATCCTGTTACTACAACAGCTGGCAAATCGGGATCCAACACTTTATGCGCCCGCTTCATCGACTCTTCGGTACCCTCTCGGCCCAACTGCTCCTCTGCTAAACCAGTAACTACGATAGGCAACTCGTGAGGAGGCAATGCATCTGTGTAATGCAAAACTGAAGTGACTGGTAGATTTTCACAACCTACTGGTCCATCTATGACTACCTGCAAACCCTTCACAGCAGTGAAAACATAGACGGCGCCCCAATAGCCACCTGCGCGATCGTGGTCTAGGACTAGCATTAGCCCATCTCCTCGGCTTTTTGTTTGGCTCGCGCTTTTTCCATGCGACGCCTTACATCAGCTTTAAATTCAGGACGGTCAACCGGAACTGACTCCCAAACACCTGTTGCATGATCTTTACCTACACCTTCAAAGAAAGAATTCATCGCATCAAAGCGATCTTGATTTGCTAATGCAGCATTGATCACCTGCGCCAATGAGCCAGCTCCAGCTGCTCCCATCAATGGTCGTGCTGAAATTAAGTTGGTGAAATACAAGGATGGAATGGCTAATTCTTTGGCCTTTTGAACCACTGGCGTTGTGCCGATCACTAAATCTGGCTCAAACTCCTTCATCGCCGCTAGGTCTTGCTCCAGAGAGGCACGATACTCAACATGTACACCATGTTGCTCCAGCCAATCTAAGTCGCTACTGCTCCAAATCGTCTTTGGACAAGCGGTGCCAACATAACGCACATCTGCACCACTCTCTACTAATAAACGCGCCACTAGCAATTCTGATCCCTCGTATCCACTGAGAGTAATTCTTCCTTTGATCGGTTTTGCCTTTAATGCCGCTTGAATCATTGGTAAAAATTTGGCTTTAGCATTACCTATTTTTTCTGCGCTAACACCAGAGGCTGCTCCAATGTTTTCTAGCCATTGTGCTGTGCCCTCGTAACCAATCGGAGCTGAACCCACAACGGTTCTTCCAGCACTTTCAAACTCACGAATACTCGCTGTATAAAAAGGATGTATTGCAGCGACCACTTTGGAATCCATGGCCTGATAGAGCTCACGCCATTCTCTGGTAGGCACTACAGGACCAACCGCCAAGTCCATTGGCTCGAGCATCATGCCAATACTAATAGGATCTACTGGGAACATTTCACCCAGTAAAGTAATGGTCGGCTTATCAGAGATTCCGTTGCGTGGTGCTGATACTGGACCACTTTCAATTTCTGTGCGGGCATAGCGCAACATGGCGCTTGCTAAAACATCTTTTGCTTCTGCATGAGTTGGAACACCGAAGCCAGGAACATCAATACCAATAATCCGTACGCCATTAATTTCTTTTGGCAGCAGTTGCAATGGAACACCACTGGCAGTCGGGACACATAAATTAATGATGACGATTGCGTCATAGAGTTCAGGGTTGGCTTCTTTATAAACGGCATCTCGAATATCCTCGAAGAGCTTTCCGGTAACCAAAGACTCTGAGTTAAATGGCACGTAACCAACACTACGGCGCGCACCATAAAAATGTGAAGTAAAGGTTAAGCCATATACGCAACAAGCTGAGCCTGACAAAATGGTCGCTGTACGACGCATTCTTAAGCCTACCCGTAGAGACCCAAACGCAGGACACATACTCTGTGGTTGATCATGCGGCCCCTTGGGATAGTCTTTGGCATACTGCCCCAAAATCTCACTCTTATTGGCTGATTTAGCGGCAGCCAGTAAATCCTCCGCCCCTGAATGGCAAGAAATTCCAGACGTATTGTTAGTCTGGTCTTGAATCGGAATGACTTTAGTGGATTTCACGATGAGTTCGCTCTTTACGCTTTGTCGTAAATCACTTCAAGAGTCGGCTTAATCACTTCATTTTTGCCAACCATATCAAAAATCGTTGCAGGCTCGAGAACTACATCTCTACCCACTTGATTAGCCGCAAATAATCCAAGTAAATCATCTGGAGTCATTGGCTTAGGTCTTACAGGAGGCGCTCCGGCAACATTACTTGCTAGATCCGCAAAAAGAGGGCCCCACTGTGAGTCTGGCTTACCGATGATTTCGTAGCTGGCACTCTTTCTCCGAATGTCATCATTTGCAGGGATAACAGATAAGACTGGAATGCCAACTTGCTCAGCAAATGCGGTTGCCTCACCGGTGCCATCATCTCGATTGATGACCATACCGGCAACGCCAACATTGCCGCCTAACTTACGGAAGTATTCAACTGCTGAACAAACGTTATTGGCAACATATAAGGATTGCAGATCGTTACTTGCAACCACGATCACTTTTTGGCACATATCTCTAGCAATGGGCAGACCAAATCCACCACAAACTACATCACCTAAGAAGTCTAGTAAGACGTAATCAAAGCCCCAATCATGGAAGCCAAGTTTTTCTAAAGTTTCAAAACCGTGAATAATTCCGCGACCGCCGCAACCGCGTCCAACCTCTGGACCACCAAGCTCCATGGCATAAACCCCATCACGCTTGAAGCAAACGTCTCCAATCTTGACCTCTTCACCTGCTAATTTCTTTTTAGACGAAGTCTCAATGATGGTTGGGCATGCTTTTCCACCAAATAACAATGAAGTGGTATCGCTTTTAGGGTCACAACCGATGAGCAATACTTTCTTACCCTGTTGGGCCATCATGTATGACAAGTTGGCTAGAGTGAAACTCTTGCCAATACCACCTTTTCCGTAGATCGCAATGATCTGAGTCTCTTTTTTGATTTCGCCAGTATGAACTTGGTCTGGTTCAATAGCAGCCTCTTTTTTCAGATTCGTAAATTGAATCGTGATTTCTTTTGGTACATTTGGCGCGTTCATAATGCTTCTCTCCAATCAACAACCATTTTGAGACAGCTGGGATCCTCAAATGCAGTGCGATACACTTCATTAATTGAAGATGGCTTGCGATGATGGGTTATCAAACCACTAAGGCTTAATTTTCCGTTTGCAATCAGTTGCTTTACATCCATTAAATCCTGCGGGGCCCACTGTGCAGCAATCCTGAATTTGGCTTCCTTCATAAATGCCTTGGGAAAATTAAACTGAATGTCTTTGTCGTAAAAACCTGCGAGAGTGACTTCACCGCCAACTTGTAATTGGCCAATTAATTGATTTAATACGCTGACTTGTCCACTCGCATCGCAAATATTTTTATATTTATTTATTTGATCATCTGAAGGGTGAAGAACGGTATAGCCTTCTGCGCCACCCATACGGTCTGCATCAATTTCCCAAACTACAGGGCGATGACCTAATAGCACAGCAATCCTGGCAATTAGTCTTCCTAAGACCCCATGTCCAACGATTAGATCTGGTTGGATTGCTTTTTTACCTTGAGTGACATGGTAGGCAGTGGCAGCAAGTGCTAACAACACCCCCTCTTCACCGATTCCTTCGGGAAGCGCAACCGCTCTATCACTAGGCACCACCACATGAGATGCGGCTCCACCAAACAGACCCTTCACATCTCCAAAACATTTTGCGCCAGGCACAAATACTCTTTGATATAGATCTAGTTTGGAATTTTTTCCAACTCGAGTTACTCTTCCAACGGATTCATATCCAGGCACTAACGGGTAGCCCATGCCTGGAAAATCTGGCATCGTTCCATTCCATAGTAACTTTTCAGTTCCTGTGCTGATCCCACTCCATTCAATTTGGATAACAACATCTGAATCTGTTGGCTCATCCAACAAAAGACGCTTGAGCCTCAGCTCCCTAGGGCTCTCAAGCAGAACGGCGGTTGAATGGAGTTGACTTAGCATATGTATATTTTTATTTACTTTCTATATGTAAATTAATTTATACACTTATAGCGCTGTCGTCATTAGTAATTACCCTGATTTATTTGCTAATTAGCAAAACTTGGGCATTAATTGGCATGCTGCAGGGCAGCACTTCCACCCCCTTAAACCCTGCATGCACTGCTAAATTACTGATTTCTTGAATCGTTCTGGGTCTGCCCCTGCCCATGGCAAGCAAATAGAAGCCAAAATAAGCATGTCCCATTGCAGGATGATCGGGGGTATCGGCCATGGGCTCTGCCACCAATAACTTGCCGCCAGCAGGCAATGCTTCAAATATTGACCTTAATAAAATTTTGACGCGTTCATCGTCGTGGTCAAAGATCACCCGAATGAGAGTGATGAGATCTGCACCCCTTGGCAGCGGATCCAGGAAGAAATCTCCACCATACACTTCAATATCTTGATCATCTGGAGTTAGTGCAAAACTATCTTTAGCGAGGTTAGCAACGCCTGGTAAATCAAATAGTTTTCTTTTGAGTTGCGGCGTATTTAAAAAAACGCGCTTTAAAAAAGTACCTTGTCCTCCACCAACATCTAATAAACATTCATGCTGTGAAAAATCATAGGCATCCACTACTTGTTCTGCCACCAGAGGCAAAGAAGCTGACATCAAGTCAGAATAATTTTTGACGCGCTCTTTATCTTTCAACGCGTCTTGATCTTTTTGATCAGCAGAAACGTAGGGCCAAAATTTCTCCATCTTCTTCACTTCAACATCACCAGATAGAAGGCGTAATGGATCACGTAGATCATCATATAAAACGGTATGGTGTTCAATCATAGAAGACAGAGCGGCATTGCCAACCATTGGAGCGCCTAATGTGCCCAGACCATACCTTGTCTTAGAGCGCATCTCTAAAAGATGTATAGAAACTGCTGCATCTAATAATTTTTTTAATGGAGTAGCGTCAAGACTACAAACTCTCTTAATCTCATCCAAACTTAAGGGGCCATCTTTTAATAAATTAAAAATATTTAAACGTACGCATGACAGTAGTATCTGGGTATAAACAAATCCAGCCATCACATCAAATAATTGATTGGCTCTTTTCTTCGCAATGTTTTTTAGAAAAGGAATTTTTGCTACTCGATTTTGAAAACGAGTATCTGAAATCAACCGATCTTTTAAAATGCATAGCTTGTCCCAAAGGCCATAGTCACTTTGACTTTGCTCAATCGACAGGGATTGTATTTGTGCCATGGATCTGCCGCGCTGAGTTACGCTGCTTGTCTTTGAGTTGCAATGGCTAAGTGCCTCTCGCCACGCTCAAACCAAGAGGAGGGCAATAGTCTCTCAGCCTCAAACGCAACTAACTTTTTTAGATAGCCATCACCTGGGCAGTTTGGAATTGAAGCAATTGCCCTCCCAACCAAAAGATCAAAATGCTCTACTGCGCCATTAAGGCCAAGTTCTCTTGCCGAACTAGGACGTTGATGCTCCTCATCTTGACCAGCAGGTTTACCAAGAAACTGAGAATCGCCCAATACATCACGAATATCATCTGCAACTTGATACGCCTCCCCCAGCCACTCACCCAAACCTTTCCATGTCTCCGCATCGGATCCGGCCGCTTGGGCACCAGCTGCTGTTGCTGCAGAAAAAAGTGCGCCCGTCTTTGCTCTTTGATAATCACTTAAAGCCGCTTGCGGCTCGCACTCCCAAGCTTGACCAGCGATAATTCCACATGGGGCGCCAACTCCTTGCGAAACTGTTTTGATAATCGGCGCTAGTCTTTGCGCAGATCTTCTCGATGCAGAAGCAATCGTTTGATATGCCATGACGATCAGCGCATCACCTGTCAGCACAGCCAATCTCTCTCCATATTCTTTATGGACTGAGGTTTGACCACGGCGCATATCTGCGTTATCAAAGCAAGGCAAATCATCATGCACTAGCGATGCGCAATGAATCATCTCAATTGCTATAGCACTTGCCATAGATAATTGTGGGTCATCATTTCCGCAAGCATGAGCTACCGCCAAGGTAAGCTGCGGTCTAATGCGTGCACCACCTGGAAAAACTGCATGCCTGATAGCCTTACTTAGTAAAGCTGGGCCTTTAGCTGACTCGTTCGACCTCAAAGCGTGTTCAAGTGCTCTTTCCAAATGCTTGATTGGTGACATAACTTTTGCCTCTTAAAAAGAATTCAATTTCATTGTCTAATTTAAAATACAATTTACTATGTAAAAAAATATAGACACTATTTCAGTTGATGTCAAACCAAAATATAAGGGTTTACCCTGATTAAGAGTATGTTTAAGAGCATTCCAGAAGACTGGCCCAATCGATCTTTCAGCCGCAATATTCAAACGGGAGATTTATCTTGGCATGTGCAAGTTGCCGGCACATCACCTATTCATGTACTTCTTTTGCATGGAACTGGTTCTTCTGCGCATACCTGGGGAAATCTATTTACAGAGTTAGCTAAAAAATACACTGTCATTGCACCCGATCTACCGGGTCATGGGTTTACTAAAAATCGTGGAAAAAGAAATCTCAATTTAGATGCACTAGCCGACAAACTCTCAGAACTTCGAGAGGCTCTCAATATTGAATATTTTGACCACATCATTGGTCACTCAGCTGGCGCTACTCTTGCTTTAAGTTACACACTGAAAAATAAACAAGCTAAAACAATCATTGGTCTTAACCCTTCTCTCATCAGCTTGCCAAGTTTTTATAATAAATTTGTTGCCCCATTTTTAAATCCCATAGTGACATCATCATTTTTTACCGCGGTGCTTACTGACCTTTTGCCGCACACAAAGATGATTGATGGCCTCATTGATTCAACCAATACCAAACTCGATTCTGAAAAGCGTGCAAGATATAAAACCTTATTTAAAAATGCAGACCATCTCAATGGATCCGTCAGTTTCATGGCAGGGGCAGACATACCAAGCCTTCTAGAGCAGTGCAATCAGATCAGATCCTCACTCACCTTTGTTCTCACCGAAGATGATGGCTGGATCCCAGCACAAGCACTTCGTAAAGTGATTGATCAATATTTCAGCGAAGCAAATATCATTGAAATTAAAGGGGGACATATGTTTCATGAAGCAAATGAAAAACTTGCCCTCCAATTTATTGAAACAGCACTCAGTAAGGAAGGGGAGAGCTATGTCTCTACTAATTAGTATCTTGTTATGTTTGGGCGTTCTTGTTGGCCTGGGATTATTTACTAATGCCTATGTTAGAGGCCAACAGGTATTAAAAAAATTATCGCAAAAGAAAATGCATTAAGAATTTGCTAATTGCATCGCTGCTTGCGATATCTTTTTACCTGAGCTAGTGGAGTTAGCAAAGGGCAATGGAAAATATTGTGCAGCCATAGCGCTAGATAATTCCCGAGCCAAGATCTCAGGCTTTGGAGAGGTATCGACAAATAAGAGTCGGTGATTTTTGATGCGCAACTCTTTAGCTGCCATTAAAGCGTCGCCATGAGCACTCTCTCGGCCACCAACGCCGTTGAGATTCACATTAGCCTTGCCATCACTCATGATCACAATAATGGGTGTCAATCCCTTACGCTCAAGAGAGATTGCCAACTCATTAGCAGCGCGAAAACCAGCTGCCAGAGGCGTCCCACCGCCGCCAGGCAATGTCGCTAAATTTCTTTTCGCTCTCACGAGAGATCGTGTGGGCGGCAAAACAATCTCTGCCTTAGCGCCGCGCATTGAAACCATAGCTACTTCATCGCGCCGTATGTAGCATTGAGCTAGCAATTCCTCTAAGGCCCCTTTTGCCTCTGATAAACGTTGTGTTGCAGATGAACCAGAAGCATCGACCAGGAAAATAGTCACCGTACCTCTTCTTCTTAAGTACTGTTTAATGTGAAGATCTTCAGCCCTAAAGTCGATTCTGGTGCGCACGGTTTTCTGTTGATCGCCACTCAGCATCATCCCCCGCAGTCGCTGCCAAGGTATGGCCGCCCTAATACTTTTGAGAATATCTAAACGCCTTCCATCATGGGGTCTGCCTTTGCGGGAAGTTAGTGGTCTACCACTAAAAAAGTTTCTCTGTACAGCGCCTGACTTACCTGAAATGTGTGCGGCAGATTTACCAGCCAGCAAATTTTGCTTAGGTTGACGTAAAAGCTGAGGTGGAATCGAAGCCTTTACAGCCTCAACAATAATGTCCTCTAACTCCTCATTGGATGGCTGCTCTTGATTTGGTTGATCAGATGATTCTGAATCGTTTTGTGAATCCTCAGCTTGATCTTGAGCTTGATTTTGATCATCCTGGTTCTCATCAGATTCTTGATCGGCTTGATCCATCTCTGAGTTGATATGCATTCTTTTGGAGGGTGTATATACCAAACGTGCAGCATCAATCACCTCGTCTTGACTAACCTCAGCTAGACCTCTTAAAGCGGCTAAAGTTTTTGCCGTCTCTAAGGCAAATTGATTTGCTCTAAAAGAGCTAACGCCAAGACTAAGTCCAGCTTTTGTCATGACCTCCAAATACTCATTACTGCACTTTACTGAGGGTAAGCGTTTCTTTGCCTTGGCAATATCCTCTGCATCCACTTCAAGAGATTCATTAATATCGGCAATAGAGAATTGATCTAAGTACAGCTCAAATGCCAATCTATCTAAGAGTCGAGCACTAATAGCTTCATCAGCATTATCAGACTCATCAAACGCGACTACGCCAAAATGAGTGGCTGCATTAATAGTATTTTTTTCATCTAGAGCTTGAGAAATCAAAGCAATCACCTGTAAATCCATGCGCTCTGCCATAGGGAGCAGCAGCAGATTGCCCTCGACTCGTTCTAAAAGTCCCTTGCTCATGACTAGGGAGGCATTACGCAAACTAGCCTCTATGTCCAATGCACCTTTCAGCTGGTCTGCTGAGATATTGGCTGGAGCTTTCAGTATTTGCGAACCGCACAATGCAGTTAAATCTTTTAAGTATTTAAGCCATGCGTCCCTGACAGGTCCAAATTGACTTTTGACCGTAACCCCTTTGAGCCCTCTTGGATTAATTGCCAGCAGAATAGCAATTACATTGGCATCAAACCATGCTGTTTGATCTGATTTCACTTTGATGAAGCTGCAAAAAACTCTTGCATAGCGCGATCAATTCGCGCGCCTGAGGAACTATCATCAAGTGGATTACGTCGCAGCCTATGACCTAGGGCGAGTGGTGCAATTTTTTTCAAATGATTGAGGTTTGTTTTCTTCTTACCCTCAAATGCTGCTAATGCTCTAACACCCCGTAGCAGCGTTAACTCTCCCCTCAAGCCGTCCGTTCCCAAATGGGCGCAGAGCTTGGTAGCAAACTCAAGTAATTCATCCTCTACCTCAACCTGATCTAGAAGCTTTTGAGATTTACTAATTTTTTTCTTAAATTCTTCTTCTGGCTGTTTCCATGCTGCAATAAAACGCTCTGGATTTCTTTCGAACTCATCACGTCTTTTGATAATCTCAACGCGCTCTTTGAAGTCAGATGGGGTTCTCACCTCAGTTGATAAACCAAAGCGGTCTAACATCTGTGGACGTAATTCGCCTTCCTCTGGGTTGCCGCTACCAATTAATACAAAGCGGGCTGGATGACGAATACTTAAGCCTTCGCGCTCAATAATATTTTCACCAGAAGCAGCAACGTCAATTAATAGATCTACTAAATGATCTTCAAGGAGGTTCACTTCATCAATATAGAGATAGCCACGATTTGCTTTTGCCAGCAATCCAGGCTCAAATGATTTAATACCTTGTGTCAATGCCTTTTCAATATCTAAAGCGCCGACCACTCTATCCTCTGTGGCACCTAAAGGTAAGTCCACTACAGGTACAGCAATACTCTCAACTTTTAATTTAATACCCTGCGCTTTTTTAGCTTCACATTCACTACAAAGAATTTTTGCATCTGGATTGCAGTGGTACTGGCATCCGGCAATCGATTTCATCGAAGGCAATAAGCCAGCCAATGAACGAATAGTGGTAGATTTTCCGGTTCCCCGATCCCCAAAGATAAGAACGCCGCCAATCAGAGGGTCAATAGTGCAGAGTGTAATCGCCAGCTTCATTTCTGCTTGCGAAACAATTGCTGTAAAAGGAAAATTAAGGGCCATTGCCATTCCAAAGCAAAATAGTATTGAAGATGAAATTTAGTTTAGTCTAACTAAATGTTAATCTTGCGATTGATTATTAGGAATATCCTCTAGATTTTGAAAATTTATCGGCATTTATTTAAATGTTATGTCCCAAACCCTAAATTCTTCATCCAGTCCTCACACTTTGGCCGCCCCCAAGCGCCTGATCATCGCCTCCCGAGAAAGTCGCCTAGCCATGTGGCAGGCCGAGCATGTTCGGGATTGCCTTAAAACCCTCTATCCAGACTGTGATGTCCAGATTTTGGGTATGACCACCCGAGGGGACCAGATTTTAGATAAAGCCCTCTCTAAGGTGGGTGGTAAAGGCCTTTTTGTCAAAGAGCTCGAGACTGCCCTAGAAGATGGCCGGGCTGATTTAGCAGTGCATTCCTTAAAAGATGTCCCGATGGTCATGCCTGAAGGCTTTGATCTGTCTTGTGTGATGGCCAGAGAAGATGCCAGAGATGCCTTTGTTTCTAATGACTACGCCAGTCTTGAAGAGCTTCCTGTAGGAGCCATTGTTGGCACGTCTAGCTTGCGCCGTGAGTCCGTCTTGCGATCTCAGTTTCCCCATTTAAAGATTGAACCCCTACGGGGTAATTTAGATACCCGTATGGGTAAGCTAGATAAAGGTGAGTATCAAGCCATTATCTTGGCCGCTGCTGGCTTAAAGCGTTTAGGACTAGAGTCCCGTATCCGGGCCTGCTTACCCTACGATCCTTACACCCCAGCAGCCGGGCAAGGCGCTCTGGGGATTGAGACCTTAAGTGCGCACCCTCATATCCAAGCGTGGCTTGCCCCTTTAAATGACTTACCGACTTTATTGGCAGTGTCTGCCGAGCGCATGGTCTCTCGCCAATTGGGCGGTTCATGCGAAGTGCCGTTAGCAGCGCATGCCGTTTGGGATCAAAACCAGATGAGTATGAGTATCCGCTCCTTTGTGGCCAGTACCGATGGCAAAGCGATCTGTCTGGCAAATGGCAGTGCAGCAGTCAAGTCGATTGAAGAGGCAGAAGCCTTGGGTCTGGCAGTAGCTAAGGACTTGCTATCGCAAGGTGCGGCGGATTTGATTCCAAAGC
>CANCQD010000073.1 GCA_947380285.1 Burkholderiaceae bacterium
CCAACCAATAAGAAAGCAAGGCCCGAAGCTACCCACCCAATCCATACTGGCGCTTGATGAGATTGTCCACCGCCAGATAAAACGAGCAATGCAAAAGGCATGATCGACAAACCACCAAATTGGACTAAGGTTCCCATCCAAATATAAGGAACCCTGCGCCAACCTAATGCAGATTTATGATTATCAGAACGAAAGCCAATGAGCGCACGAAAAGGCGCGAAGATGATTGGCAAAGAAATCATGATCGAAACAATCGAGGCTGGTACATGCAGCTCAACAATCATGACGCGATTGAGAGTGCCTACCAGCAAAACCAATGCCATGCCAGCAGAGGCTTGAAACAGAGAGAGTCTCAGCAACCTCGATAAGGGCAAAACATCTGAGGCAGCGTCTGCAAAGGGCAGATATTTAGGGCCAAGATTTGACCAAGATTGCATGAGCTTTTTTGTCACTCGATTCATCTTATAAATTCTACCCTAGCGCATTCAATCTCTAAATGAAAGGATGCAAATCGGTATTGATAGATCATTCAAATTAAAAAGGCTGGGTATTACCCAGCCTTTAAAGGAACATTAAAGCTTTACTTCTTCATCGGTGCCGTCGGTGCCGCTGGTGCCGATGCTGTTGCTGTCTTAGCACCACCCTCTAAGAAAGCACTAACCCAAGTTGTATGAGTCAAGATTGCGTAATGCACACTAAAAGATCCAACTGCTACTGCCCCAATAATGAGCGGGATCCCAACAGTAGGCTTAACCACTGTCCACATTTTTCCGTAAATCATATTGATCTCCCTTCCCTTTATTTAAGCCAAGGCGAATAAATATAAGCAAGCAAATGCGCTAGCGCTGCAATCATCCCAAAAAACTGGGTCCCTTGAATCAGATTACGGTGCAACTCCTCTGATTGTTCTTCATTAAGCCCCGTGAGGCTAATTTTTCCATCTGACATAGTTTTCGTCTCCCTATAGAAAAGACTCACTAAACGTGCAACCCCGCACGCAGGGTAGTGACCAAAATCACTGAATCCTACTACCACCAATGTAATTTATTAAATACACTTCTAGATGTCAAGATTAATATACATCTTTACCCTCAAAATTAATTTTATCTATTTATTTTCATAGGGTTATAGCTTTATATTTATTTTTAAAAAATAGGTTTTTTTGCAAAAATATCATAAAATAAGTATTAACCCTAATATCATCACACTGCCTTAATAGTCCTACTGCCAAGACAATTTGGAGTTAATAATGGATGACGCAGGCAAAAAGGCTTCGCTCTTGCTTAAGCGCAATCATCAAGACAAATAAAACCATCTCCAATGACAGAAAAAGCAACCCGCAGCTCTCAGAAGCTGAAGTCCATAGCGTCATTCCTGCCCTTCCTAAAGCCCTATAGAAAGCAACTACTAGTAGCAGCGACAAGCCTAGTGCTTGCCGCTTGCGCAACATTGGTTGTGCCACTATGTTTTCGCAAGATTATTGATCTAGGGTTTAGCGATATCAGCCATGAACAAATTAACCTCACCTTTATCAATCTTTTTGCAGCTGCATTTGTTCTTGCATTTGCAAGTGCCCTGCGTTACTACATCGTCTCTTGGCTGGGAGAAAGAGTTACTTGTGATATTCGGAAAGCAGTTTACTCACATATCATCGTACAAAGCCCAGAGTTCTTTGAAACACAGCAAAGTGGCGAGCTCCTCTCTCGGATTAATAACGATACTTCAATAGTTCAAATTCTAATAGGCACAAGTATTTCTATGGCAGTGAGAAATTTATTTCTCTTGCTAGGCGGAATGACAATGATGTTTATTACTAGCATCAAATTATCTTTGCTTATTCTTGCTACCCTGTTATTAACCGTAATACCTATCGTAGTTATGGGCAAAAAGGTTCGGCAGCTCTCTAGAAATTCACAAGATAAGATTGCACTTGCTTCTGCAATTGCAGGTGAAAAAATCAATGCCATTCTTACTGTTCAGTCATTTGCGAATGAACAAAAAGAAATTAAAGCATTCAACATGTCTGTTGAGGCTTCATTCTTAGCTTCAAAAATTAGAAGTGCGGCTAGAGGTAAACTTACTTTTGTTGCCATACTTCTAGGTTTTACAAGCATCATCACAGTACTTTGGCTTGGCGCCTATGCTGTCAGCAACCAAGAAATGTCAGGTGGTGAATTAACGCAGTTCTTCTTATATGCCGTGATTGTTGCAGGCTCCATAGCCGCTCTTTCAGAAGTCATTGGAGACGTACAAAGAGCAATTGGTGCTGGTGATCGGCTTTTAGAGCTATTAAGTATCGAATCACAAGTACAAAATCCCAAAGATCCTTTTGTGCCACCTGCATCAGTCAATAAAGCCATCGGTATTGATATTCAGGGATTGAGCTTTCACTATCCATCTATTCCGACAAATGTACTTGTGGATATTTCCCTAAATATCCAGGCTGGAGAAAAAATTGCCATTGTGGGTCCATCGGGCTCAGGTAAAACAACCTTATTTAAATTAATACAGCGCTTTTATGATCCTCAATCGGGGAGCATATCTTTTGACGGAGTAAATATCAAAAGATATAAATTGGATGATTTAAGAAAAATCATTGGAGTGGTACCTCAAGATATCAGCATCTTCTCTGAAAATGCGTTTGAAAATATCCGCTATGGCAAAGAAAATGCAAGCGATGATGAGGTAATTAAAGCATCTAAGATTGCCTTTGTAGATGAATTTATATCTAAACTACCTGATGGATACAGCACATTCTTGGGTGATCGAGGCGTCAGGCTATCGGGCGGTCAAAAACAACGAATTGCCATAGCGAGAGCTTTACTAAAAAATCCACCATTACTTTTATTAGATGAGGCCACTAGCTCCTTGGATGCGGAATCAGAGAGATTGGTGCAACAAGCGCTTGAGGAAGCAATGAAAGGCAGAACAACCATAGTAATTGCTCATAGATTAGCAACAGTCAAAAAAGCTGACAGGATTGTTGTAATGGAGAACGGTCGTATTGTAGAAATTGGTAACCACGCCTCACTAGTGAGCAATGAAGGACTTTATTCACATTTAGCCAAGCTTCAATTTACTGATGCCTGAACATCAAGACCAACTTCATACCCCAATTGATATCACCCCTTAAAAGAGTGTTTTTAGACTTGCAAGCGCATCACGAATGCCATGAGCGCTTTAGATAACAAAATCTGCCGCCCTTAGAGTTAGAAACATGCTCAAAATGTTGAGTAATAATTGCACTTAATCTCAATGAAAAAACTACCCAGTATTAATTTAAATATTAAGTCAAACCAATGGCTTAGAGATTAATAATTTGGGCTGAATTTGAGTCTGTTGAGCTGCAAAGAACCTTTGGGGGCGAATGTCGGCTTACAGCCAGTAGCAGTCAGTAAGCAGGGGATTGAAAATCCTTGTGTCGGTGGTTCGATTCCGCCCCGGGCCACCAAGAAACACCAAAATCACCTTGGGGTGGTTTTTTCATTCGTGCGGCAATGTCGTTTAAAACGACAAAACCACTAAATTTATAAGTCATTTGACATTAGTCAATATATGGACTATATTAGTACGTATATGAACTTTCTACCTATCGTTAAAGAACTCGCTAGAGCCTATCAGGAATTTGAGGGCTACTCTTCTCCCCACATTCGCGGGCTGGGGCTTTTACCAGTCCAGTTTGATGTGATTGCCACGCTGGCCAATCAGCCACCAATGAGCTTTAAGCAGTTGGGAGAAAAAACTCTGATTTCTAAGAGTTCTCTAACTGGTGTAGTTGGGCGAATGATTCAAAAAGGATTGATTGTTACTCAAGAAAATCCCGATGATGCTCGAAGTCATTTGCTCAAGCTAACTGCTAAGGGCCAAAAGATTTTCGAACAAGCCTTTCCAGAACATCTTAAGCACCTTGAAATGGCGTTTCAAAAGCTTTCAAAAAAACAAATGAAAGAAATTGAAGAATCCCTTAAAACACTTAAATCCATTTTTATTAGTTAAAGGAAACACAATGAATCCACATATCGCCCAAAAAGTACCTTACGCAGTAGAAGTAACTGCTGGCCAGTCTTACTACTGGTGCTCTTGCGGTCTAAGCAAGAATCAGCCATTTTGTGATGGTAGCCATAAAACCACCGAATTTACGCCAGTTGCGTTTACTGCTGAAAAGACTGAGACCGTCTATCTGTGCGGTTGTAAGCATAGTGCCAATGGAGCGTTTTGCGACGGCAGTCATAACAAGCTCTAAGAGCTCTAGATAAATTTAATAAGGAAAGATATGAAGAATTTTGAAAATGTATTAAACCTACTAGGCCGTATTGCTATTGCGGCATTGTTCTTGCCGGCAGGACTCAATAAGTTAATGGGCGTTGAGGGCACAACAGGCTATTTCGCATCACTTGGATTGCCTGCTGTAGCAATCTTGGTTTGGGTAGTCATTGCCATTGAAGTATTAGGCGGTATCGCTTTAATCCTTGGTTATCAAACTCGTATTGTGGCTATTGGCCTAGCAATCTTTACTGTATTAGCAAGTATCGCTGGTCACGCATTCTGGGCCGCTCCAGTAGATGCCGCATTTATTGCTCAGTTATTGTTCTTTAAGAATATTGCGGTAACTGGTGGGTTATTGGTATTGGCCTCATCGGGCGCTGGTTCAATTAGCATTGATGGCCGCAAGGCAAAAGCTGAGTAATTAACCTCCATTGAACTAGAGTCAGGCATCCTCGGCCCCGGTCAATTCCGCCTCGGCCCACCAAGAAACACTAAAACCACCTTCGGGTGGTTTTTTCCTTGGACGTCTGCTTCGGGTCGTAAGCAGTCGTTAAATAGAATCTCGGAGTGTTATTTCACTTTCCAAGGCTTCAGCCCCCATATCTTTTAAAACGACAGCCCTCACCTAGAGTTGGGCATTCTTGCTACTTATTTGCTTTAACCCTGTGAACCTGGGGCCTTATTGCCAAACCATGTTTACCTGTAACTACGGTTGTTATAAGGTTGATGTGTTAGTAAGTAACCTTTTATGACCAAAGTAGCGTAAAATGTGTTTAGCGATTTTCAAGCTAATAGTGTTGTTGTACTAGTGATTAATGCCGCAGTTCTGCGATAGTTCTTTTTAGCACCTCCCCCGCCATTCTTGACTTTCGCCTCATTTGGGGCATAGCCCTTTTTATATTTTTTTAAGGAATAGTCAGATATGGCAAACGGAATTGTGAAATGGTTTAACGATGCTAAAGGCTTCGGCTTTATTACCCCTGAACTCGGTGGCGAAGATTTATTTGCCCATTTTTCAGCAATTAATAGCAACGGATTTAAGTCATTAGCTGAAGGTCAAAAAGTGACTTTTGATATTACTACTGGCCCTAAAGGCAAGTTAGCATCCAATATTCAACCTGTTTAAATCAGAAGCGAATGCCAGGCGGAAATTATTTGCCTGGTCCAAAGCCCAGCATGACTGGGCTTTTTATTTTTATTAAGGATGTTAAATGGCAAAAGAAGAGTTGCTTGAAATGGATGGTCTAGTTGATGAAATTCTGCCGGATTCTCGTTATCGGATTACCTTAGACAATGGCCACAAGCTTATTGCTTATACAGCGGGAAGAATGAAAAAAAATCACATCCGAATATTGGCTGGAGATAAGGTTTCTTTAGAGATCTCCACTTATGACTTGAGCAAAGGCCGAATCACATTTAGGCATATTGAGAAGAGACAATCTTTTGCTGGCGCAACGAATAGACGATATTGATAGATTTGAAGTTTAAAACCGCAAATTAAATTAATATTTGCAAAGTTTTGTCATGGTTGTTTGTTATTTCCGGATAATAAAAAACCCGATTTCTCGGGCTTTTTAGCAAACTGGCCATGGCTTTAATTCAAAACCCTGTAACCGCGCCCACTTAAACATCTTTTCACCACTGCCTCTTGAGCTTGATTGCCCGAGAATGCGCCACCAGCGCCGCCAATCACCGCCCCAGCTCCAGCAGCCTGCGCAATTCCTGAGCCGTTACCGCCAGTAACCAATCCTAATAGTCCACCAACTACCGCACCAGCACCGGCACCCTTAGCCGCTGTAGAACCCATGCCAGATTGTTGCTGAGCATAAGTCTGGCACTCCTTCAAATCATTCTCATAGGTTGCCTCGTTTACGCCTTTCATATCCACAATAGGACGAACGTCCGCGCCAGCACAACCCACAGTCACAGAGACAACCAACAAAGATACGGTGAATAGCTTATTCATCTGCAGAATCCTTTTATTCATTTTCACATCATACGATGCCATAGTCGTTTTATATCATGCCGCCAAAATTGTGTCGTCGACTTTGTATTATTTTTAAATAACCAAGTCTGCGCCCCGGTTTGAGGGGTTTGATAAAAAGGAATGGTCAAATTTTTATACCGCGCAGTCACATCAGGATGTGGATGACCGTACCGATTGCGATAGCCATTTTGTGCGAAAGCTTCATTAGGCTCTAATCTTTTTAGAAGGGCTAGAGATGATGAGGTTTTACTACCATGATGTGGTGCCATAAAAATCAATTCCCTATCACCAATCTCTTGAAGCGCTTCTAAATCTAACCGCTCTGTAATTTCAGCCTCGCCCTGTTTCTCAACATCGCCAGTTAACCAAAGCGAGCTTAGATGATTGCGCACCTCAAGCACACAACTGATTTCATTGGGCTTAGCAGCATATTGTTTAGCAAATACCGTATCTTCATGAGGATGCCAAATCACAAACTCCACGCCATCCCATATCCAACGCTGCCCAAAGCGGCAGGGAATCGCAGGAATACTTCTTCCTTGTAAATTTTGCAGCAGTGGATTAGTGCTAGGCAAGGATCCCATCATAAAATTAAATTGAATATGCTTGAGCAGTGTTGCGGCTCCACCAATATGATCACTGTCGCTATGACTGATGACCATGCGGTCAATCCGATTGATTCCTCTGCCGCGCAAATATGGAAGAATAACTCTCTGCCCTGCATCATCCTTTTTTCCTTGGATAGGTCCAGTGTCATAAAGTAATTTTCTATTGGCAGTTTCAACAAGCACCGCAGTCCCCTGGCCAATATCAAAAACAGTCGCTCTAAACTCCCCTTCAGCGAGATGCACACCCCGAAGCAGTGGCGCTGGAAAAATAAATAAGGGCACAGAAAATGTGATCCCAAGCAATCTCCACCACCATGGTTTACTAATATCTCCTGGACGAATGGCGTACACGATTCCACATAGAGAAAGGATAAGCATCCACCACTCAGGCTGCCTTGACCAAGCGACCGACCAACTCCAGCCTGCCATCCTCTCCAGGGCAAATGCCAAATACTCCATAGATCCATGGGCAGGCAATAATAGCCAACGCCCAATAAACTCTGGCAACAAAGCTCCAGTGATCGCCAGCGGTGTCACGACATAACTTACCAATGGAATTGCAAAGGCATTAGCGAGGGGTGAAACCAATGAGACTTGATAAAACCAATATAAAGTAATCGGCAGCAATGATAGTGTGACTACTGCTTGCACACGACAAGCTTCGCGTAGCGCCCGTAACCCACGATGAGTCCAATGCACTTCTAATTCTTTTCCAGTTGGGATCCCCAATAAACCCGAGGAATCCCCCATGGCATAGAGAATGGCAGCTACTGCACCAAAAGATAACCAAAAGCCTGGCGTGTAAGGGGCCATTGGATCAATCAGCAATACAAAGGCGAGAGCCCACCACCAAATATCAAAAGATCGTGGATTTCTGCCGGTCCACAATGCAAATGCAACTACACCAACCATATACATTGTTCTTTGTGCCGGAATCTGAAAACCTGCCAACCAAGCATAAACAAATGCAGTCAAAAATCCCGAAACTGCCGCCACCTTACTAACAGGGGCAATCAAAGGCCAAGTACGACGACGCCAAATAAATGCAGCAAGTGAAGCGCCTACAGCCGCCAACATAGTGACATGCAGCCCAGATATGCTTATAAGATGTCCAATACCGGTTGCATTAAAGACTTGCCAGTCATCTTGATGAATTGCATTTTGATCGCCCATTACCAAAGCTATTAAGACTCCTACATAGCGCGCATCACTTGGCAACATTGATTGAATCTTTTTACGCAAGTGCCAGCGCGCAAGCTCCATGCGTAATTCAAGCTCTGTCCAAGCAATATCTTGATCCTGCAATAACTCTCCAGACCTCACCGAGCCACTAGCACCGAAGTCTTGATGAAACGACCAACGTTCAAAATCAAAAGTATGGGGATTTAGCGAACCATATGGTCGCTTGAGTTTTGCCTTGAACTTCCAGCGTTGCCCAGGGATTACTTCAGGGATTTCTTGAGGGCTTCTCCAGGCAGGCTGCCAACTCAAATAGACCCGTTTTGAAAAGTCATGAAGAAGTTCACCCCCTGATATAGCGCGATCTACTTGAAAGGCAAACTTGGCGCCCGATGAACTACTTTGCGGTAACGCAATCACCCTACCCTCGAGACTAAATTCCTTCCCCTCTAAATCTGTAGCAAGAATATTTGCCAAGCGCTTCTCAGCGTATCGAGCGTTCCAAGCAAACCCCATCGTCAATATCAAACTCACAATTGCCAGTCTTTTGAGAGTAGCGACATTAGGAGCAAAGTAAATAAGGCATAAACACAGAGCACCCACAACCATGCAGGCATGTAGCCAATATTCTGGGACTGCCGGCAAAAAGAGAAGGAGCGATCCCCCGGCGATAAACGCCGCAATAGCTAAGCGCAAGAAATTAAGAGACTACTTTGAGGCTTGGAATGTTTTCGCAGAGCGCAGACCAGCGCGGCAATACTTGCATGGCGTTATTCCAGACAGCAAAAGCAAATTCAGCCTCGCCAACACCTCTAACCAAAGCATGCTCTTTTGCAATTCTCGGCAGATAAGCGGGCTCATTCAATGCAAGGCCCTCTTCTCTCAGCCATGCCGGTGGAATATCTGGTGCATCCGTTTCAGTAACGATGCTTTCTAGCGGTAACTCCGTTAAGAGTCTACGGATTTGCAGGGCTCGCTCATAAGTCGCTGCCCCACCAAAGCCCAACTTAAACCCAAGTTCAATAAATTGCTCTGCCTGCTGGAAGCTACCATTAAAAGCATGCGCTATTCCGCCGGAAATATTACGGCGACGTAAGGCCTTTAAGATGGCATCTTGTGAGCGGCGTACATGCAAGATCACAGGTAATTGAAACTTCTGCGCTAAATCTAATTGCGCATTAAAGAATAAGTCTTGCCGATGGGGATCTAAGCCTTCGACAAAATAATCCAAGCCGATTTCACCAACGCCTACAAAGCGTGGATCAGAAAGTGATTCAACAATTCTTTTTTCGAGAGTTTCGATATCGCCCTCTTGCGCCTGATTGGTATAGAGCGGATGAATCCCGAGGGTATAAACCAATCCAGGGATTTCCTGGCAATATTGGTGAGCCATCTCTTTTACATGAATGCAGTCAGCCACCTTAACGGCAGGCAGAAGAACTGCCTTGACGTTTTTATCAGCAGCCGCATGAATAACTGAATCTAGTGAGTTTGCAAACTCAGGAGCATCTAGATGGCAGTGGGTATCGATCCACATAGGATGCCCACTCACGCTGAAAACGTCTTTAGTACTCCACGCTCTAAATGCAATATGCGATCACAACGTTTAGCGCGCACTGGATCATGCGTCACGATCACAAAGGCTGTACCTTGATCGCGAGCAATATCTAACATCAGATCAAATACACCATCAGCAGTCTCGGTATCCAGATTACCGGTTGGTTCATCCGCTAGAACACAGGCAGGATTACCCACCAAGGCACGAGCAACTGCAACCCGCTGACGCTCTCCACCGGATAACTCTCCAGGCGTATGTAATTCACGCGCCGCTAAACCAACTGCATGAAGCATCTTGCTAGCGCGCTCCATTGACTCGTCATTACTGAGGCCACGAATGCGTAAAGGTAAGGCCACATTCTCAACAGCGCTAAATTCATCTAAGAGATGATGGAACTGATAAATGAACCCAAGACTATGGTTACGAAGTTGATCTAATTTTTTGACCGATAAATCGCTCAAATTGGAGCCAGCCAAAATAACAGAACCAGTGCTTGGGCTATCCAAACCACCCAATAGATGCAGCAAAGTACTCTTGCCAGACCCAGAAGAGCCCACAATAGCCACCTTCTCCGATGGGGAAACATCTAAATCGATATCCTTAAGAACCTCAACTGCAGTAGGTCCTTGACCATAAGTCTTGGCCAGACCTCTTGCCTTAAGTACCAACTTATCTAAATTGACCGCAGCTAAATTACTCATAACGTAAGGCCTCCGCTGGTTGTACTTTAGCGGCACGACGACTTGGGTAAAGCGTTGCTAATACAGAAAGGCCAAAAGCCATTAAGCCCACAGTCAGCACATCACTTGCCCTCACATCTGAAGGTAACTCACTAATGAAATAAACCTCACGCGGCAAAAACTGCACCCGGAAAATAGCCTCAATCACCGGCACAATGACATCGATATTGAGCGCAATTAATAAACCTAGAGCAACGCCAGCCAATGAACCTAACAAACCAATTGCTAGCCCCTGAATTAAAAATATTCTCTGAATTAATCCTGGGCTTGCACCCATTGTTCTCAGAATCGCAATATCCGCCTGCTTTTCATTTACCGTCATCACCAAAGTAGAGACCAAATTAAAAGCTGCTACCGCAATAATCAGAGTCAAGATGATGAACATCATTTTCTTTTCAGTCTGAACCGCTGCAAACCAATTGCGATTTGATCTTGACCAGTCGGTAATCCAAAGTGCCTGAGGAACAATGGCTGCTAACTCATTAGCAACCTCTGGAGCCCGCTGCATATCGTCCACCTTGACACGCAGACCAGATGGATCATGCAAGCGCAACAGAGCTGCAGCATCTTTCCAGTGTAGGATGGCTAAAGAGCTGTCATATTCATAATGACCGCTATCAACAATGCCGACGACTTGAAGGGTACGCATGCGTGGCATAGCACCTGCTGGAGTTAAATCACTCTCAGGAACAATTAAGTTGATGCGATCACCAACGTGCGCACCAATCATTGCTGCAAGTTGGGCGCCCAAAGCAACACCAAAACTACCTGGCTTTAAGTCGTCAATATTGCCCGCAACAAATTGTTTCGGTAGACCTGAAACTTTACCTTCCTCACTAGGCAAGATGCCACGGATAGCTACCCCACGCATCATGTTGTCGCGAGTAAGCAATCCCTGTGAACTCACCATAGGCGCTACTCCAACTACGTGTGGTTGAGTTGCAACCTTCAGTGCAAGTGGCTCCCAATTTGCCAATCCATCAGGCGCAGTGATCTCTACATGGGATAACACCGACAACATACGATCACGTACTTCTTTTTGGAAACCATTCATGACCGACAGAACGACAATCAGCGAGGCAACCCCTAAAGCGATACCAGCGGTAGAAATTCCAGAAATAAAGGAAAGGAAGCCATCACGCTTGCCCACAGTCTTACGACGCTTGGATCGGGTGTAGCGCAGGCCAATTTCTAGCTCAATAGGGAGTCTTAACATAGTCACAGTTTAGTGAATCGCGGAGACAAACTGATGGAATACCTAAATGCCACCTAAAATCAGGGGAATGAATGCTAATTCCACCCCCTCTAAGGCAGCAATGCGCCGCTTTACCCTGATGCTTTCAGGGGAAGATGCGCTAGACGAGCTTGAAAGTAGGGGCGCCCCCCAACAAGGACTGCCTCATGAGCGTTTTTTACTAGGGGAATTGGTGCCACTTGCCCCTGTTTTGCTGCTTGGGCAATCCGATCAAGCAGTCAATCCAGCCGAAGTCATTGCCTGTCTACAGCCAGTTCATCTTCATGCTACGCGTGATCACCTGATTTTGATGGGGCAAAACCAGATTGATCTGACAACAGAAGAATCTGCCCAGCTTCTCAATGCAGCATTGCCCTTTATTGAAGAAGATTTTCAA
>CANCQD010000074.1 GCA_947380285.1 Burkholderiaceae bacterium
TCATTAGTACTAGTCATATCAATTCTCTAAAAATATTTATCGCATTAGCGATATTAGGGGGTGTAAGGCTTGTAGCCTGTCACTTCGAGCTTATAGCCAGATAGGCTTGGCACTGGATTTGGCTTAGCTAACAAGCGCATTTTCCCTACACCAAGATCTTTCAAAATTTGTGCGCCAATACCGTAGCTTCGAAAGTCAGTTTTTCTGGCTAGCGGTTTTTTAGCTTCTTCATGCGACTGATTGAGTTTCTGAAATTGCGCTAACCAATCGGTGTCATTTGGTGCTGCAATACCTGAGGCATTTAGGAGTACTGCAACTCCAGCGGTTGAAGCGGCAAGCTCTTCTAGGGCTTTGGCTAGCGGCCAAGAATGGGTGCTGATATCAGATTCAAGGAAGTCCAAAACAGTGACTGGTTCGTGAACGCGCACTAAAGTTTCTTGTGCCTCAGAAGGTTTACCATGAACGAGTGCAATATGCACGCATGAACTTGGAGTATCGCGATAAATAACGCCTTGGAATTTACCCCAGGGAGTAATGAATTCACGAGCACCCTCGCGCACCACAATACTTTCATGTTGGCTGCGATACTGAATGAGATCAGCAATGCTGCCAATCTTGAGTTGATGTTCTTTAGCAAACTCTAGCAAGTCAGGAAGACGCGCCATACTGCCATCGTCTTTCATGATCTCGCAGATGACTGAGGTTGGAGAACAACCAGCCATAGCCGCAAGATCGCAACCAGCTTCTGTATGACCAGAACGAATTAATACACCACCAGGCTGAGCCATCAATGGAAAAATATGACCCGGCTGAACTAAGTCGCTAGGCTTGGCATTTGGCGCTACTGCAGTTTTGATGGTGAGTGCACGATCTGCCGCTGAAATGCCAGTAGTTACTCCGCTGGCTGCCTCTATAGACACCGTGAAGTTCGTTCCCATCGATGTGCCGTTATCTCGAACCATTAAAGGAAGGTTAAGTTGCTGGCAACGCTCGCGAGTAAGGGTTAAGCAAATTAGTCCACGGCCATGTTTTGCCATGAAGTTGACTGCCTCGGCGGTGACGTGGTCAGCTGCCAAAACTAAATCACCCTCGTTCTCGCGATCTTCTTCGTCGACAAGGATCACCATTTTGCCGGCACGCAGGTCGGTAATGATTTCTTCGGTGGAGGCAAGAGTATTTGGCATAGCCCTCTATTTTAAGCGCAGGACCCGCTTGTTGTTCGGTCCTACTGCAATATCTCGTCTTTCTGACGGGAAGTGCCTTGGGTATGAGTTTTTGTCGGGAACCTACCCTTTGAAAATGGGGAATGTCAGCTCAAAAGCATCCCAATTTGGCAATGAGACCAAAAAATTGCCAAGGATTCATCTTGCTGGAGGCTCTGGTGGCCATGAGCATGATTTTGGGGGTTTGGATGGTTTCCGTTGAGACTTATCAGCGGATTGCTTTGAGTCTGACTCAGCAAGAAGGCAAAAGATCGCAACTGAGAGGGGAATGGGATGCTTTTGAAATACAGGAACAAAGTAGGGCTAATGTCAATTTGCCCAACAAGGACTTAAGCAGTGACTCTGCTCGAATGCCTAGTCGGCATCGCTCTATGCGCACTCCTACTCAACCCCCTATTAAAAACAAGCACTGATTTGGTAATCAAGCAAATTGAGTATGAAAAAACGCAAGCTTTAATTTCAGAGGCGGATCGTGCATTTGAGCTTATTGGCCGTGCGATTCGAATGGCGGGTTATCACAATATTGCAAGCCATCAAACCAACAAAAAATTATTCTTGGAGATAAATAAAAAGTCAGGATTTAGGGGGTCTGATTCCTTAATAGTCCGCCATGAAGTATCGGACGGCATTGATTTTGATTGCATTGGTAACGTCATCACAAAAGAGCGCACTAAAAATCAATTAGCGCTGCAAGGATTTTTGGTTGATCGTCAGGCGGGCGTCCCAAAAGAGAAGAAGATGAATGGCGGATCACTAATATGTCAATCGCTAGATCGTCAGGGTCGTACTCAAATCACCGCCTTGATGAACGGAGTAAATGAACTCGTTATTGAAGAAATAAATGGCGCGCAAGCCCAATATATAAGGGGCCAAAGACTGTTTAAGGTCAAACTGAAAATGACCGATGGAGTTAGATTAAACCTAGATTTGGAGCGTACTTTTTCAACAAGGAACCTCTTGTGATCATAGCTTGGGTATTTTCATTGCTCCTGCTTTGTTCATCGCTTATTACTTATTTGGAGGGATTAAGTTCTTTGCGAATCATCGAAGCGAATACCATGCGACTGGCAAAGAATCAATTTGTAGCGGCGGAAAATTCGGTATTTGAGTGCGAGAAAAATATCACTTCTCTTGGGAAGCTAAATGAGAATCTTTGCTTTATCCAGTCGGCGGGAAAAAATCGGTGGCTCATTACGAGTAAAGAAAAACCTGCAATCCAGATTGGTGTTGTCGTTGATGAAAAGACTGGCATCGCTACGCGCCTGAACTGGCGGCAAGCATTTGAATAATTTAAATCGATGCTTAAGACGGCAGATGAATCGACAGTCTGGATTTAGCTTATTGGAACTGATGGCTGTAATGTTGATCATTGCCATCGCCGCCATGATGACGATGCCCTTATTGCATGAGCAAATTGCGGCTCGAGAAATCGACACCATTGCCAGAAGATTTATCGCTCATGCACATTTTGCTCGTCAACAGGCGCTCCATTTGGGGCAACCTGTCCGCCTGGCGCCGATTTCGGAAGAGCACTGGGAGGCAGGGTGGGTGGTAAAAAGCGGGTGTATTGGGAAATCGGTTCATGCAGGGTGTATTGAAAAGCTTTGGTTTTCTCAGGCAGATATTGAACCTATTTACTTTAAGAGTGGCGGCAAGCAATTCATTGACCCTAATTCAGGCAAGAGGGGTATCTTATTTAATGCAGCCGGCTCGGCAAAAACAGCCCAAGGTGGATTTGTAGCCAATCGACTGATCCTGGGTCACAGCAGGGTTCCTGAGCTCGAGCGCCAAATGATTCTGGGCAGTGGCGGTCGTTGGAGGATCTGCGACCCATCAAGAGATGCAAAGCGTTGTCATTGAATGGTTTAATAGACCCCATGTACAGCGCAGTTGACCACCAGTTTATGAGTGAGGCTTTGGCCGAAGCTCAAAAAGCACTTTATTTATCCAACCCCAATCCAAGAGTGGGTTGTGTGATTGTTAAAGCAGGGCAAGTAATTGGCCGAGGATTTACACAAAAGGTGGGTAGTGCTCACGCTGAGGTACAAGCCTTAGCCGACGCTAAATCCCTCGGTAATGATCCTGCGGATTCAATTATTTATGTCACTCTTGAGCCATGTAATCACACGGGGCGGACTCCGCCATGCGTAGATGCCTTGATTGCCGCTAAACCAGAGGCTGTATTTGTGGCAATGTCTGATCCCAATCCCTTGGTTTCTGGTAAGGGTTTAGAGCGTCTTAAGGCTGCAGGAATTCAAGTGCATTGCGGACTGATGGAATTAGAAGCGCAGGCCTTAAACCCGGGATTTATCTCACGGATGATGCGTGGCTTACCTTGGGTGCGCATGAAAATTGCTGCAAGTCTTGATGGAAAGACTGCTTTGCCTGATGGCCGCAGCCAGTGGATTACTGGGCCGCTTGCTAGAGCGGATGGTCATCATTGGCGCGCACAAGCCTGTGCAATTGTTACTGGTGTTGGCACTGTCAAAGAAGATGATCCTAGTTTGAATGTGCGAGATGTTCACACTGAGCGCCAGCCTTGGCGCGTGATTGTTGATTCCAAATTAGAAACTCCACCCACTGCGAGGATCTTGAGTGACCTTGATCAATCTGGTGTCATCATTGTTTGCGCCAGCTTAGGTAGTCCTGAAATGCAACAAAAGGCCAAAGTATTTACCGATCGAGGGATTGAGGTTATTGAGATGGCCAATACCTCTGGGAAGGTCAATCTCCCAAAACTCTTTTCATATCTCGCTCAAGAGCGCGAGATGAATGAAGTGCATATTGAGTCAGGTTTTAAGCTTAATGGGTCTCTACTTCGAGAAAATTGTGTAGATGAGTTATTGCTCTACTACGCTCCATTCTTTATGGGAGATGGTATTGGTATGGCCAATACCTCACCATTGAAATCTTTGGATAGCAGACAGGATTGGAAGGTGATTGACAACAGTCTAGTTGGCTCTGACTTACGGCTGCGCTTCATCAAAAACTAACAACTAAAATTACGATATGTTTACTGGAATCATTACTGCAGTCGGTCAAATTAAAAGCGCTCAAGCTAAGGGCGATGGTTTGCATTTAGTGGTTGAGGTACCCGTGGGATATTTAGATGATGTGGCTTTGGGTGACAGTATTGCCATTCAGGGGGCGTGTATGACTGCCACCCAATTGAATAAAGATAGCAATAGTTTTACTTTGGATATTTCTCGTGAGTCGCTTAATAAAACTGTTGGTCTCGATAAAGTCGGCCCAGTGAATCTTGAGAAGGCAATGCGTCTAAACGATCGCTTAGGCGGCCATTTGGTCAGTGGTCACGTGGATGGCGTTGGCAAAGTGGTTCACTTTTCTCAAGTGGCTAATGATGCTTATGGTTCTTGGTTGCTGCGGATAGAGGCTCCAAAAGAGCTAGCACAATATCTGGCTTATAAAGGCTCTATCGTTGTCAATGGTGTATCACTCACAGTCAATCAAGCCGAAGACACCACAAATGCTTGCGTGATTGATATCAACATCATTCCCCATACTCTGCAAAACACTACCCTTGGCAATCTGAAGCAAGGCGATGTTGTGAATCTTGAGGTGGACCTGATTGCACGATATGTAGCTAGGATGCTCAATAAGACTTAAGTCGGATTTAAATCTTTACTTTTATAGTTTTCCCATCTTTGCGATCCTTAATAGTCTGAATATGCAAGGCATCATCAATCCACTCAAGCAATACTTCATATGCTCTGGGGGGCAAAAGGCATGCTTTAAACCTTGTTTTTTCTGTGGTTAAATGACCTTACTTGCAATAGTCCCATTTTGGGACTAAAATTAACAAGTGCGAATAATAGCGAGAAAACACTTAATTAATTTCTGGCGTATTCATCCTGATGCTGAGCAGTCACTCAAGGCTTGGTATGACGAGGTGGCGCATGTCAGTTGGAAAAAGCCGCAAGATATAAAGAATCAGTATCGAAGTGCGAGTTTTATAGCTGATAACAGAGTGGTATTCAATATCAAAGGAAACGCATATCGCTTAGTAGTGGCTGTTGCTTATAGTTTTGGTGCAGTTTATGTGAAATTTATTGGTAGTCATGCTGCTTATGATCGAATTAATGCTTGCACAGTGCAGTTGGAGGAAAAATGAAAGAATTAAAACCCATTCGCAACAAAGCGGAATATAAAGAGGCATTAGCGCAAGCGTCTTACTATTTTGATCATGAGCCAAAATCTGGAAGTAAGGATGGCGACAGATTTGAGATTCTCTTAATGCTCATAGAGGATTATGAAAGCAAGCGCTATGCAATTCTTCCGCCAGATCCAATTGAGGCAATAAAATTCAGGATGGAGCAGTCTGGTTTGAATCCAAAGGATTTGCAGCCAATGATCGGCGGTCTAAATCGCGTATATGAGATATTGAATCGCAAACGCCCTCTAACATTAAAGATGATTTGGAGGTTGCACTCAATGTTAGGAATCCCTGCCGATAGTTTGATTCAGCAGGATGATGAGCTACGAGCAGCCTGATACCCTTAATGCTTTTTTTGATAGCGAGTTGGATCACTCAGTTTGGCCTGCTTAAAGCCCTCTTGTCTTAAGCGACATGACTCACATTCACCACAGGCTTCTCCTAAATCATTTGCCTGATAACAAGATACCGTCTGCGAATAATCTACGCCTAGAGTGCTTCCCAACTGAATGATTTCAGCTTTGGTGAGGTTGATGATGGGAGCATGCACCCTAAAGCGATTGGCATTATTGATTGCTTCAACGCCAGCTTTGGTGGCTAGATTCGCCATTTGCTCAAAAGAGGCTACATATTCTGGTCTGCAATCGGGATAGCCGGAGTAATCAACCGAGTTGGCTCCATAGAAGACATCTAGGCCTCCAAGAGATTCTGCCCAACCTAATGCGAGTGACAACAAAATCGTATTGCGAGCAGGCACATAGGTAACTGGGATTTCTTGATCTTTACCTGGGGTAATCGGAATTGCAATTGAGGAATCGGTTAATGCGGATCCACCAAAGCGAGTGAGATCTAAATTAACCACTTCATGACGAGCTACACCAATCTGTTTGGCGATATGTTTTGCAGCAGCAAGCTCAGAGGAATGCCTTTGCCCATAGCCTACTGAAAGAGCGTAAGGTGTGTACCCAAGATCTTTAGCAAGCGCAAGGACAGTTGTTGAATCTAGACCGCCAGAAAATAAGATGACTGCGGGGGCGCCCAGTTTGCGGGGTGCTAGTGATTCAAATGCAGCGGACAACTTAGACATAGTTATGGATTACTTCGTGCTGGCGATGAGCTGTTGAGCATCTTTGGCTGCTTCGGTGTCTGGATATTTGGCAATAATGTCGCTAAATGTTTTTTTGGCGGCTGCTTTATTACCGCTTTCCAATTGAGCGTTACCCAAAGTTACCATTGCTGCAGGAATACGTGGATGGTTTGGGTATTTCTTAATCAGATTTTGGAGCTGGCTTATGGCACCTGCGTAATCCTTGCTGGCATATTTACTGTTAGCACCCCAATACAACGCGAGTGGCAAATAGGGGCTGCTGGAATATTTAGCAGCAAAGGCGGAAAAAGCTTGGTCAGCCTTTTTCAAATTACCGGCTTGAAATGCCTTCAACGCATCATCGTAAGCTTTTTTCTCACCAGGTTGTACTGTGCCACTAACACCTTCAATGGTGATGGTGCGTGGCTCAAAATTGCCTAGGCGTGTATCGAGATCTTGGTAGTACGTTTTCTGGCTAGTGTTGATATCTTCGCCTTGCTTTTCAAGCTCTTCTACCTTACCACGCAGTTCCGCATTCTCTGTCTTGAGCTTGTCTATTTGCCCTTGCAACTCAAGCTGGGTGGTGGCTAGCGACTTACGCAAGTCCAAAATAGCCTTGCGTGCTTCATCATCAGAAAAGAGGGCCCAAGCGCTGTTAGATGTGCCTAAAAAAATGAGAGTGGCACTTAAACAAAACGCTCGTAAGAGCGTTTGTTTTACTGAGTGAGAAAGCGTCATCATTAGTTGCTGATGTAAACAATATCGGCGCGGCGATTTTCTGCCCAAGCAGCTTCGTTATCACCATCTGCTTTTGGTTTTTCTTTGCCAAAGCTTACTGCTTCCATTTGATCATCAGATACACCCATCAAGTTCAATGATTTGCGAACTGCATCTGAACGACGTTGACCGAGCGCTAAGTTGTATTCAGCAGTGCCGCGTTCATCCGTATTGCCTTGAATGATGATCTTTTGTTTTGGGTTAGCTTTTAAGTAGCTAGCGTGGGTAGATAACATTTTTTGATATTTGGTTTGAACGGTGTACTCGTCAAAGCCAAAGTAAATGCTCTTCTCGAAAAGTGGGCTACTTGGATCGTTCCAAGGTTGTGAGCCAAACTTTCCGCTACCGTTGCCGCTACCATTAGCGCCATCGGTATCATCCAATTTAACGCTGGAGCATGCTGCCATGAGAAATGCTGTTGCGCCGATGAGGGCAAATGTCGCTGCACGACGTGCGATAGAAATCTTCATGAATTTTCCTTTTTCCTGCAAGCTGAATCTATAAATGAGTCAATAGCTAATATTATGCCCCCAAGAGCATCAAAAGTGGCTATTTAAGCCCTTAAAGAGGGGCTTGGGTGAGGTTTTGATTGGCTCTGAGTCTTAGTCCATAAATGGACCCCAGGACGGCTGACGAACATCAGATCCTGGAATGCTGAGTACCTGCTTAGTGTTCCCGTCTACTGAAACGGCCGCGAGGACGCGTTTACCGCCAACTTTGGTGGAATACAGAACGTAGCGACCATTCGCAGCAAAGGAGGGTGATTCATCACTAGTGCCATCGGTAAGCGCTTGAGCATCACCAGTGGCTAAATTCAGAATGTACAGGCGATAAGCACCGCCAATGTTAGCGATATACGCTAAATATTTTCCGTCAGGTGAAATGCGCGGTGAGGTTACAAAACCCTGTTTGAATGTAACGCGCTTCACACCTTCAGCTTGTTCGCCGTCGGCACTCATGCGATAGATTTGTGGATTGCCACCACGATCGCTCGTGAAGTAGATATAGCGACCATCAGAAGAATATTGCGGTTCAGTATCAATGGTGTTGCCGCGAGTTAAGCGTTGTAAGCCAGTTCCATCAGCATTGATACCGTAGATTTGTGTATTGCCGTCTTTGGATAATGAGATCGCCAATTTTTTGCCATCAGGCGACCACGCTGGCGCGCTGTTATTACCCTTTTGATTTGAGAGAGAAATGCGACGACCAGTAGCAAGTTCGTGAACATAAATTACAGGTTTACGATCTTCGAAAGAAACATAGGCTACTTTCTTGCCATCAGGTGACCATGATGGAGAAATAATAGGCTCGCTACTATTCATGGCATTACGAATGTTTTGGCCGTCTGCGTCAGAGATCACGAGGCGATAGCGCTTACCATCCTTGATGACATAGGAAAGGCGGGTAGAAAACACGCCGCGTTCACCGAGTAATTTAAAAATGATGTCATCAGCAATTTTGTGGGCTACTGCACGCAAGTTATCAGCGCTGGAGTTTAGATTTAAGCCACCAAGGCTTTGGGATTTACGAACATCAAATAGCTTGTAGTGAATGTCAAATTGATTATTGCCTGTTTGAACAACTGAGCCCACTACCAATGCATCAGCACCACGAGCAGCCCAAGATTTGTAGTTTGGAGTGCCCTCATCACTTTCAACGGCATTACCGTTCTCAGTATTTTTAAAGTAACCGCTGCGAGCTAAATCTTGACGGATGATCTCTGTGATACCAATGGGTAACTTGTTTTCATCTTTAAAACGCATCACTGCGATTGGGTAGAGTGATTGACCAACGCCAGTAATTTCAATATTCATCTGCGCAAGAGCAGGTGTTGCCGTACTTACAAAAAGCGTCATGCACAGAGTAAAAACGATCAAGCTAAAAGAATTCAGTTGTGATGCCAGTCTCTGTATCTGTCTTTTCGCGAATCGCAACATGCATTAATCCTTGGCTTTAAAAGTGAGCTTTACTTCTCGTTGAGGAATTTTGCCATTGTCGTCTTTTGGTAGGCTCTCTGCACGTGAGAGTGCAAGCAATACCGCTCGGTCCCACCCAGCATTGCCGCTAGAGGACTGAATGCTAGTGCTCAAAATAGCCCCATCCGGTGCAAGACTTACTAAAATCACGGCAGCCGGATTGCCGCTTACTGATTCCGGATTAAAGACAATCAATGGCTTGACCTTTTTAATCACTTTATCGGTCCAGCCTGGCGGTGCGTTGCCACCACCACCAACACCGCTTCCCACACTGCCGCCACTACCACCTTCGGCCCCAGCTGCTGCACGTAAACGTGCTAGTTGATCAGCACGGGCTTTTTCTGCTGCAGCATTGGCTTTGGTTTCTGCAGGTGATTGCGCTTTAGGAGCCTCAACCTTTTTCGGTTTTTCTGGCTCTTTTTCTTTAGACTTCTCTTTGGGTGGAGGAGGTTTTACAGTCTTAGGAGTTTCTTTCACCACCTCTTTTTTAGGCGGTTCTTTTTCCAACTTCTTTTTCTTGATGGCGATATCAGCAGCTTCTTCTCTACCTTCGGTTTTGAGTTCTGGTTCTGGCGGAGTTTCTACTTGCGGAGCTGAGTCCCAGAGTTCCACTTCAACACCCGATGAAGTTGTATTGTTCCAGCTAATGCCGATCACCAAAAAGGCGAGTAAACCTATGTGAGCTATTAGTGAGAAAGTAAACGCACGCTTCGTACTTTCAGATTTGGTATAGCGTCCTCGCTTGAATGGCGAGAAGGACGACTGAAAAGTAGGGGCGCTATTCATGAGTAATGAGAGCTAGCTGCTAGACCTTATTGGGTCTTGACCGCAAGGCCAACACGCTTCACACCATTCTCTTTGAGTTTGGACATGACTTCCATCACTGTTTCATATTTAATGGATTTATCAGCTGCAATCACAATCGGTTGATCAACAGATTTTTCTGCTTGCGATCTTGCAAAGGCGCCGAGTTCAAATTTATTGAGAGTTTGTACTGGGTCACCATCTTTACGTACGATGACATTTTCATTGGCATCAATCGTTAAAAAGACAGGTGGCAATGATTGCACTTTCGCCCCGCCAACGGTTGGCAAATTGACAACGCCAGGATTCACCATTGGTGCAGTGACCATGAAGATCACTAGCAACACCAACATCACATCAATGTAAGGAACGACATTGATGTCGGACATTGCCCGGCGTTTGTTTTTACGTAATGAAGATCCGGCCATAATTTTTTGCTTATGAGTTCAGTTGTAGATTCAACTAGCGTCCTGCAGTTTGACGCTGCAAGATGTTGGTGAACTCTTCGATGAAAGTTTCAAAGCGAATGGAGAGGCGATCTACATCAGTAGCTGCACGGTTATAGGCAACCACTGCCGGAATTGCTGCAAACAAACCAATCGCAGTTGCAATTAATGCTTCTGCAATACCAGGGGCAACCGCCGATAGGGTGGCATTTTGAACGTTAGCCAAACCGCGAAAGGAATGCATGATGCCCCAAACGGTCCCAAAGAGGCCGATATAGGGAGAGACTGAGCCCACAGATGCCAAGAACGGCAAATTGGCTTCTAAGAGGTCCATTTCGCGCTGGTAGGTGGCTTTCATGGCACGACGGGCGGCGTCAATCTCACGACCCTTTGTGAATTCTTGCATGCCGGCTTCAAAGATATGCTCCAGAACGGCATCACTGCGGGTATTGCGTTGGGCGGCTTCTAGGAGGGTGTTGAGGTCTCCGCCTGCCCAAAAATCTCGCTCAAAACGCTCGGTATCTTGCCGGACCCCCCGCAAAACAGCTGTTTTCTTGAAAATAATGGTCCAAGAGGCTATGGACATGCTCAGCAATAACAACATTACCAACTGTACTAATAGGCTGGCATTGAGGACTAGAGAGAGGAATGAGAGGTCTTGTGTAGAGGTCATGATGGATTTTGTATGATGTAGGTTGATTTTACTAAGTTAATTCACTCAACAATCCAACTTCTTCAGGATTATTACCATGTTTGACCGCCAGAACACTTTAGCCAAAACCGACCCCCAGTTGTGGGAAGCCATCCAGAACGAAAATAAGCGTCAAGAAGACCATATCGAGCTCATTGCCTCTGAGAACTACGCCTCACCCGCAGTGATGGCAGCCCAAGGCTCTCAATTAACTAATAAATATGCTGAGGGATATCCAGGCAAGCGTTATTACGGTGGTTGTGAATTTGTCGACGTTGCTGAGCAGTTAGCAATTGATCGTGTCAAAGTTCTATATGGTGCTGAAGCTGCTAACGTTCAACCCCATTGCGGTGCATCTGCTAATCAAGCGGTTTTTTTGGCTTTCTTAAAGCCGGGCGATACCTTTATGGGGATGAGTCTGGCAGAGGGTGGGCATTTGACTCACGGCATGGCACTCAATATGAGCGGCAAGTGGTTCAACCCTATTTCCTATGGTCTCGATAAAAACGAAGCAATTGACTATGAGCAAATGGAGCGTTTGGCACGCGAGCACAAACCTAAATTGATTATTGCTGGTGCATCTGCCTACTCACTTGTAATCGATTGGGAACGCATTGGTAAATTAGCAAAAGAGGTTGGCGCGATTTTTATGGTGGACATGGCACATTACTCTGGTCTGATTGCTGCTGGTGTTTATCCAAACCCAGTACCCCATGCTGACATCGTGACTTCCACTACGCACAAGAGTTTACGTGGCCCGCGTGGCGGCATCAT
>CANCQD010000075.1 GCA_947380285.1 Burkholderiaceae bacterium
AAAGATATTCAGGACAATGCAGTAAAGCAAAATATCATCACGCTGAATAAGCGCGTGAATGAACTAGCAGTGAAAGAACCCGTGATTCAACAACAAGGCGCTGAGCGCATTGTTGTTCAGTTGCCAGGCGTTCAGGATACTGCGCGCGCCAAAGACATTATTGGTCGTACTGCCACTCTAGAATCACGCCTTGCTGATCCATTAGTTTCCACCATTGGCATTGGTGAAACACCGCCTCCAGGCATGGATACTTTCCGTTTTGGAGAGAACCGTTTAGGCGTATTCAAAAAGTCTGTCATTTTCAGTGGTGATCGAATTACTGATGCAAGTGCGGGCTTTGATCAAAACCAACGTCCTGCAGTCAACATCTCTCTAGATGCTGCTGGTGGTCGCGTCATGCAAGAAGTAACCCGTGAAAATATTGGCAAACCAATGGGTATGATTTTGTTTGAAAAGGGCAAAGGTGAAGTACTCACCATCGCCACCATTCAAAGCGAATTTGGCGCTAAGTTCCAGATCACAGGTCAACCCACTACTGAGAGTGCCAATGATTTGGCCCTTCTCTTGCGCGCAGGCTCCTTGGCAGCGCCAATGGAAATCATCGAAGAACGTACTATCGGCCCCAGCCTTGGTGCAGAAAACATTGAGAAGGGCTTTAAGTCTCTCTTAATTGGTTTTACTGCTATCGCGATTTTCATGGTGGCCTACTACCTACTGTTTGGCACTTTCTCAGTTGTCGCTTTGGCAGTGAACTTGCTCTTACTGATCTCGGTACTATCCATGCTACAAGCCACGCTAACCTTGCCTGGTATCGCGGCAATGGCCCTAGCTCTCGGTATGGCGATTGACTCTAACGTGTTGATTAACGAACGTATTCGTGAAGAGCTGCGCAATGGGGCTTCACCACAAACGGCAATTGCTGTTGGTTTTGATAAAGCCTGGGCAACGATTTTGGACTCGAACGTAACGACTTTAATTGCCGGTCTAGCATTGTTAGCGTTTGGATCAGGCCCTATTAAAGGCTTCGCAGTTGTTCACTGCTTAGGCATTCTGACTTCAATGTTCTCGGCTGTCTTCTTCTCGCGTGGCCTTGTTAACCTCTGGTACGGCAGACATAAGAAAATTCAAAAACTCGCTATTGGCCAAGTTTGGCGCCCACAGGAGAAATAAGCCATGGAATTTTTCCGGATCAAAAAAGATATTCCCTTTATGCGCCATGCATTGGTGCTCAATGCGATTTCTTTAATTACCTTTTTAGCTGCAGTCTTTTTTCTCTGGCATAACGGCCTTCACCTCTCCATTGAATTTACTGGTGGCACGGTCATGGAAGTTAGCTATCCACAGACTGCGCCCCTGGAGTCAATTCGTGGCAAGGTTGAGAAGCTCGGCTATGCAGATACTCAGATTCAAAACTTTGGTAGCTCACGCGATGTGATGATTCGCCTGCCTTTGCAAAAAGATGCTGAAGGTAAGCTCATTTCCTCAACCGATCAAAGTACTGCAGTAATGCAAGTGCTGGATCCTGCAACAACTGGTGTAAAGCTCCAGCGCGTAGAATTTGTTGGTCCACAGGTTGGGCGCGAGCTAGCAATGGATGGGTTAATGGCCTTGCTATTTGTGGTCATCGGCATTGTGGTTTACCTCTCTTTCCGTTTTGAGTGGAAGTTTGCAGTTGCAGGCATCATCGCGAACTTGCATGACATCGTGATCATTTTGGGTTTCTTCGCCTTCTTCCAATGGGAATTCTCCCTCTCCGTGTTGGCAGCAGTGCTAGCAGTTCTAGGTTACTCAGTAAATGAATCCGTCGTGATCTTTGACCGTATTCGCGAAAACTTCCGCAAGTACCGCAAGATGAATACCCGCGAGATTATTGACAATGCCATCACCAGCACCATCAGCCGAACAGTAATTACCCACGGCAGTACAGAAATGATGGTTTTGGCAATGCTAGTCTTCGGTGGGCCCACACTCTTCTATTTCGCCTTAGCGCTGACCATCGGTATTTTGTTTGGTATTTACTCTTCAGTTTTCGTTGCTGCTGCACTTGCCATGTGGCTTGGTGTTACACGCGAGGACTTAGTGAAGGGCGATAAAAAGCCGGATGACAATGCTCGTAACGATGACCCTAACTACGGGGCACGCGTTTAAGCTAGCGTAAGTTTTGCTGATCAAGGGCAACTAAGATTCTCTTAGTTGCGCCTTGATGTTCTATTGAATAAGACCTAGCAGCAGCACTCATCTTTGCCAGCTCGGCAGCATTCGAAAGCAATTCTTTCAAAGCCTCCATCAAAGCAATCGGCCCGCCTAGAATTAAATCTCCACCAATACGCTTAGCAGCACCACTCTCAATAGCATCTAAAGCTGCCTGCTGAAAGTTATAGGTATGCTCACCCAGCAAAACTGGGCAGCCAGCGGCACATGCCTCAATGAGGTTTTGGCCTCCAAAAGGCAATAGGCTACCACCCATGAGTACTAAGTCTGAGGCGCTGTAATACAGCGGCATCTCACCCATAGAGTCGCCCAAAACAACATCTAATCCCGCGCACTCACTTGGAATACCAAGCCACTCACTGCGACGGCGAAACCTCAAACTAGCAGTGTTGATCTGATCCGCCACCTCCGTGAATCGCTCTGGATGGCGTGGCACTAAACAAAGCAAGGGTGGAGTTGTAAATGCATTATTTAAAAGTAGATCTTTCCAAGCCTTCAGAATGATTGCTTCTTCTCCATCACGCGTACTAGCAGCACACACCATCAAGCGATTAGCAGTATGTAATTCCTTCTTCCATTCCTCGCCCTGAACAACTAATTGTGGGTCGAGTGGAACATCAAACTTCAGATTGCCGGTAATGACAACATTTTTAACGCCTAAGCTACGATAGCGTTTGGCGTCAAATTCAGTTTGCGCCAAAATACCCGCAAAGGCTTGAAATAATGAGCGCCCTGCTTTACCAAATTGATTTACACGTCGCGCGCTTCTCTCGGATAAACGTGCGTTAACCAAAAATAATGGCAAGCCCATATCTTTGCAACGAAAGACTACTGTTGGCCAAGCTTCAGTTTCCATAAAGAGTCCAAACCTTGGCTGGAACGATTTTAAGAAATGCTCTACTGACCAGCAAAGGTCATAAGGCAAATAGACTTGTCGAATTTGCCCAGAAACTATCTCTTTAGCAAATAACTGTTTACCGGTGCGGCGTCCGTTCATAGTCATATGTGTGAGCAAAATAGATTCGCCCTTTGCCAAATAGGCTTCGATCAAAGGCTGAGCTGCGCGAGTTTCGCCCACTGAAACCGCATGAATCCAGATAGCCCCCTGAGTGATTGGCTTACTATAGCCAAATCCTAGACGCTCAGGAATGTGATGCAAATAAGAGAAAGAGTGACGTGCACGCCAAGCTAAGCGAATAAATGCTAAGGGCAGCAAGAGATGCCATAGCAGTTGATAAGCAGCAAACCAGATCGGGGGACGCGCCCCGTACTCTGAATTGGTAGTCAAACTCACTTTTTGAGTCGTTCGGTCAACTCGACCGCTTTACCTAAATAAGAAGATGGGGTCATCTCCAGCAAACTTGCTTTTGCATCCTCGGGAATCTTCAGGCCACGAATAAAGGTTTGAAGATCTGCTTGATTAATGCCTTTGCCGCGAGTGAGCTCTTTTAACTGCTCATAGGGATTCTCAATTCCGTAACGGCGCATCACGGTTTGTACTGGCTCAGCCAACACTTCCCAGCATGCATCTAAATCAGCAGCAATCGCCGCAAGATTCACTTCTAACTTACCAAGTCCACGTAAGGCGCTGTCATAAGCCAAGACGCTATGACCAAATGCAGGTCCTAGGTTACGTAATACAGTTGAATCAGTCAGGTCACGCTGCCAGCGAGAGATCGGCAATTTTTCAGCAAGGTGGCGCAGTAATGCATTAGCAACACCTAAGTTACCTTCAGAATTTTCAAAGTCAATTGGGTTTACTTTGTGCGGCATCGTGGAAGAGCCAATCTCACCTGCTTTAGTGCGCTGCTTGAAATACCCAATAGAGATATAAGCCCAGAAATCACGATCCATATCCAAGAGAATCGTATTGGCTCGCGCAATTGCATCAAAGAGTTGGGCCATACCATCGTGCGGCTCTATTTGAATGGTGTAGGGATTGAAGATTAAACCTAGACGCTTCTCAACTACATCCTTCGAAAAATTTTCCCAATCAAAATCAGGATAAGCAGATATGTGAGCGTTGTAATTACCTACTGCACCATTCATTTTGCCAAGCAAGGGAGCCGCAGCAATGGAATCAATTGCGCGCTCTAAACGCATAGCGATATTAGCAATCTCTTTACCCAAAGTGCTTGGTGAAGCTGGTTGTCCATGGGTGCGAGATAACAAAGGTACTTTAGCGTGCTCAATTGCAAGATCAGTCAGTACTGAAAGTACTTTTCTGAGTTGAGGTAGAAGCACTTCATCACGAGCGCCGCGCAACATCAAACCATGGGATGTATTGTTAATGTCTTCTGATGTGCAAGCAAAATGAATGAATTCACTTGCTTTAAGTAAATCAGGGCGACCCGCTACTTTTTCCTTTAAGAAGTACTCAACTGCTTTTACGTCGTGGTTGGTTACCGCTTCGATTTCCTTAATACGCTGAGCATCGGCATCAGAAAAATTCTCTGGAAGCGAAAGTAAAAAAGCTTCGTCAGCAGCGTTAATTTTTGGCACGTCAGGAAGGCCGGCAGCGGCCAAAGCCAAAAGCCAATGGATTTCGACAAAAACACGTTGACGCATAAAAGCCGCTTCGGAAAGCCAGGGGCGCAAAGCATCTAGTTTTCCGGCATAACGGCCATCTAGGGGTGAAAGGGCATTGAGGGTTGAAAGCGGCTGACTCACGAATATTGCCTTTGCATTGAATATGTCAATAAAAGCTGATTTTAATGCGTTCCGGTGTGCAGCAAACTCCAAATAGGATGGCTATACTTGTGCCCATGAAACTAATCGGATCCCTCACCAGCCCCTATGTACGTAAAGTACGCATTGTTTTTAACGAGAAAAAGGTCGATGTTGACCTCGAATTAGAGAATGTCTGGGCTGCAGACACCAAAATAAGCGTTACCAACCCCCTAGGGAAGGTTCCTTGCCTCATTGCTGACGATGGGGAGGCCATCTATGACTCCCGCGTCATCGCCGAATACGCTGATGGCCTGAGCCCCGTAAGTAAGCTCATTCCTGCAGAAAATCGTGAGCGTGCTGCGGTGAAGACCTGGGAAGCGCTGGCAGATGGAATTATGGATGCCGGTATTTTGGCCCGTTTAGAGCGGACTTTGCGCCCAGCAGAGCAACAAAGTCAAACTTGGTTTGACCGTCAAATGGGCAAGATTGATGCCGCACTTCGTGAAATGTCCGAACAACTTGGCGAGAATGCCTGGTGTCATGGCAATCAAATCACATTGGCAGATATCGCTGTTGGTTGCGCTATCGGATATTTATTGTTTCGTTTCCCGGAAGTGAAATGGCGAACTCAATATCCAAATCTAGATCGTCTGTATCAAAAATTATTGCAGCGATCTTCTTTTATAGAAACTCAACCACCAGCCGCTTAATTAATCTACGGCTTAATTAAAAATGCCAATCAAAACTGATTGGCATTTTTGTATCTACCAATTGATAATGAAAATTATGCGGAAATAATTCCGCCGCCCAAACAAATATCCCCGTCATAGAGAACAGCAGATTGTCCAGGTGTAACAGCCCACTGCGCATCTGGAAAACTCAATTCAAAACTAGAGGCCTCATTGCCAGTACTCAATGTGCATGCTGAGTCCGCTTGACGATAGCGCGTTTTAGCAGAATAGTTTCCAGGCACTGGTGAAGCACCAGCAACCCAACTTGCATCCATAGCAGCCAGCTTGTTAGCCAATAGCCATGGGTGTTCGTGGCCTTGGGCTACGTACAAGGTGTTATCAGGAATGTCTTTACGCGCCACATACCAAGCATCGCCATTGCCGTCTTGGCTGCCACCCAAACCAATGCCTTTACGTTGACCTAAGGTAAAGAAAGCTAAGCCCATATGCTCGCCAACCGTCTTACCCTCTGGCGTTTTAATAGGGCCAGGTACGCGGGGTAAATAGCGATTTAAGAACTCTCTAAAGGGACGTTCACCAATAAAACAAATTCCGGTGGAGTCTTTCTTTTTGGCGTTATGCAAACCAATGTGTTCTGCAATTTTTCTGACCTCTGTCTTTGGAATTTCTCCCAGCGGAAACATCACGTTTGCCAATTGTTGCTGCGTTAAGCGATGTAAAAAATAACTTTGGTCCTTGCTCGCATCGACTGCTTTTAACAATTGAACTTTGCCGTCCTCATGTCGAACACGTGCATAGTGGCCTGTTGCAATAGCATCAGCACCTAAACTCATGGCATGATCTAAAAAAGCTTTGAATTTAATCTCGGCATTACATAAAACATCAGGATTAGGTGTACGCCCTGCAGCGTACTCGCGCAAGAAATCAGCAAATACGCGCTCACGATACTCAGCGGCGAAATTCACTGCCTCAACGTCAATTCCAATCATGTCGGCTACCGACACTACATCTAGCCAATCTTGACGGGCAGAACAGTACTCGTCGTTATCGTCATCCTCCCAATTCTTCATAAAAAGGCCAATAACCTCAAAACCCTGCTTCTTGAGCATCCAGGCCGCAACCGACGAATCCACCCCTCCAGACATGCCAATAACGACTTTTCTGGGGTTTGTAAGCGGAATTGCCGAGGAATTGGGTTCAATCATCAAAAAAATGAGAAAATAAGGGATAGACAGATAAACCCCATTGTAGAAGTCTCAACCAGACTTCGCAGAATTCTAGGCAAAACCATAGCCTGTAGACCGGGGACCAATAGATAGGTAAAACCTACCCTGTTTATCTATAGAATAGATTCTTTATAAATTTTGCTTTTGGAGACATGCCATGCGCATAGGAGTACCACTGGAAACCAGACCTGGGGAAACTCGAGTAGCTGCCACACCAGAAACCGTTAAAAAACTGATAGGCCAAGGCCACACTGTTGTCATCCAAAAGGGTGCTGGAGTGCAGGCAAGTCAGCCAGATTCCGCATATGAAGCTGTTGGTGCCACTGTTGGCAGTGCTGCAGATGCCTTTGGTGCAGAGATTGTTTTGAAGGTGCGTGCACCCGAAGCAGCAGAGCTCAAACAAATTCAATCTGGCAGCGTGCTTTTAGGCATGCTTGATCCATTTGATAATGACAACATTGCCGCAATGGCTGCACAAGGTGTCACTGCTTTTGCATTGGAGGCTGCTCCACGCACAACCCGCGCACAAAGCATGGACGTTTTATCTTCCCAGGCAAATATTGCTGGATATAAAGCGGTAATAGTTGCCGCAAATGAGTACCAACGCTTTATGCCCATGCTGATGACTGCTGCGGGAACCGTTAAAGCGGCTCGTATCCTGATCTTGGGTGCCGGTGTTGCAGGCTTACAAGCAATTGCAACTGCAAAGCGTCTTGGCGCTGTGATTGAGGCATCTGACGTACGTCCTGCCGCTAAGGAGCAAATTGAGTCATTAGGCGCTAAGTTTGTTGATGTGCCTTATGAAACAGATGAAGAGCGTGAAATCGCTAAAGGTGTTGGCGGCTACGCCCGTCCAATGCCTGAAGCATGGATGAAGCGCCAGGCTGCCTTGGTTGCAGAGCGAGCACAGCAAGCTGACATTGTCATTACTACCGCATTAATTCCTGGACGTAAACCTCCAGTTCTATTGCATAGCGATACCGTTGCCAATATGAAGCCAGGCTCAATTGTGATTGACTTAGCTGCCGGTAAGGGCGATAACGGCTCAGGTAACTGCCCTTTAACTCAAGCAGACAAAGTAGTTGACGTGAATGGCGTGAAGATTGTTGGTTACACCAACTTGGCTAGCATGGTTGGTGCCGATGCATCAGCACTGTATGCACGCAACCTACTCGACTTTATGAAACTCATTGTCGATAAAGAAGCGAAATTGGTTATCCCAACTGATGACGATATCGTTACTGCCTGCTTAATGTGTCGCGACGGTCAAGCTGTTCGCAAAAACTCATAAAATTCATACTAAGGAAATAACATGGATCTCGCTGCCTTTCAAAGCATCCTTACAGTCCAAAACATTACCGTATTCGTATTAGCCATTTTTGTTGGCTATCACGTTGTATGGAACGTTACCCCTGCACTACATACTCCGTTAATGGCGGTGACTAATGCAATTTCTGGAATCATCATTGTTGGCGCCTTACTTCAAACCGAAGTAATCGGTGGCGATGAAATCACCCTCACTAGCATTATTGGTGCAGTAGCGGTATTCCTCGCATCTATCAATATTTTTGGTGGCTTTATGGTCACCCGTCGCATGCTTGAAATGTTCAAGAAAAAAGCTCCTAAAGCTGATGCGGCAGGAACTAAATAAACCTAGAACAAGACCAATACAGAGACCAAAACTATGTCAAACATAACCGCTATTTCTTATCTCATTTCATCGGTGTTGTTCATCCTCGCTTTGCGTGGCCTGTCTTCACCAACTACTTCACGCCAAGGTAATACCTTCGGCATGATTGGCATGTTGTTAGCAGTCATTACAACCTTCTTTATCCCTGATTTCAAACCAGTCATCTCCTTGATCGGTGTTGCAATTGTGGGTGGCGCCATTATTGGAACCATTGCTGCTAAACGTGTGCAAATGACTAAGATGCCTGAGTTGGTTGCATTGATGCACTCCTTTGTAGGTTTATCAGCAGTTTTAATTGCGATTGCAGCTGTATTTAATCCAGCACAAGCCCATACAGGCGCTCAAAAGATTGAGTTGTTTATTGGCGCATTTATTGGTGCGATTACCTTTACTGCTTCTGTGATTGCTTTCGGCAAATTATCAGGCAAAGTAAGCGGTAAGCCCGTTACTTTCTCTGGTCAGCACTTACTCAACTTGATCTTAGCTATTGCGATGGTTGGTGCGGGCGTTGCTTACTATATGGGCGATAGCCACGCCGCATTCTTAGCGATGTGTGCGATTGCTTTAGTCCTAGGTGTCACCTTGATCATCCCGATTGGTGGTGCAGATATGCCAGTGGTAGTGTCTATGCTCAATAGCTACTCTGGTTGGGCTGCAGCCGGTATTGGCTTCACTCTAAACAACCCAGTGTTGATTATTGCTGGTGCTTGCGTAGGCTCTTCCGGTGCGATTCTGTCTTACATCATGTGTAAGGCGATGAATCGCTCCATTCTGGCTGTATTACTTGGTGGTTTCGGCGCTGAAGCCGCTGCAGGTGGCGGCGATGATGGTGGCCCTAAGAACTACAAAACTGGCTCACCTGAAGATGCTGCTTTCCTCATGGAAAATGCTGACACTGTGATCATTGTTCCTGGCTATGGCTTAGCAGTAGCTCGCGCTCAACACGCCCTAAAAGAATTGACTGAAAAGTTGACTCATCATGGTGTGACCGTGAAGTATGCGATTCATCCAGTAGCTGGTCGTATGCCTGGCCATATGAATGTCCTCCTAGCTGAGGCTGAAGTTCCATATGATCAAGTATTTGAGATGGAAGACATCAATAGTGACTTTGGCCAAGCCGATGTAGTGCTAGTACTTGGCGCTAACGACGTGGTGAATCCTGCTGCACGTACTCCAGGTAGCCCAATCTTTGGCATGCCAATCTTAGAGGCATTCAAAGCCAAAACCATTATTGTGAACAAGCGCTCTATGGCAGCTGGTTATGCTGGCCTAGACAATGAACTCTTCTACATGGATAAAACCATGATGGTCTTCGGTGATGCGAAGAAGGTCGTTGAAGATATGGTCAAGTCAGTTAGTTAAGCTTTTCATACTCAATAAATGACCGCCTTCGGGCGGTTTTTTATTGTCTCAATAGCTTAGTCATTGCCAATAAAAAACGCCTGGTCTTTTGAACCAGGCGCTCTTATTTCTACAGCTAGATAGCTGAGGAAATTAACGGCTATTACATCATGCCGCCCATTCCACCCATACCGCCCATACCACCCATATCAGGCATACCACCAGCACCAGATTCATCTTTTGGAGCTTCGCAGATAGCGCAATCGGTAGTCAACAACAAGCCAGCAACAGAAGCTGCATTTACCAATGCTGTTTTTGTTACCTTAGTTGGGTCGATAACACCTTGTGCAACGAGGTCACCGTATTCACCAGTAGCTGCGTTGTAGCCGTTATTGCCTGTACTTGCTTGTACGGCATTCACAACCACACCAGCATCTTCACCGGCATTGCTAACGATCGTACGCAATGGTTCTTGCATAGCACGCAATACGATGCTGATACCAGCGTCTTGATCCGCGTTATCGCCTTTCAAGCCCTTGATACCTTGCATTGCACGAATCAAAGCAACACCACCGCCAGGAACAATACCTTCTTCAACGGCTGCACGTGTTGCATGTAATGCGTCGTCAACACGAGCCTTCTTCTCTTTCATTTCTACTTCAGTAGCAGCACCAACACGAATCACAGCAACACCGCCAGCCAACTTGGCTACACGCTCTTGCAATTTTTCTTTGTCGTAGTCGCTAGTAGCCTCTTCGATCTGAACGCGAATGTTCTTCACACGCGCTTCGATTGCTTTAGCATCGCCAGCACCGTCAATAATGATGGTGTTTTCTTTGCCTACTTCGATGCGCTTCGCTTGACCCAAGTGCTCAAGAGTAGTTTTCTCGAGTGTGAGGCCGATTTCTTCAGCGATTACTGTACCGCCGGTCAAAATCGCGATGTCTTCCAACATGGCTTTACGACGATCGCCAAAACCTGGAGCCTTAACAGCACAAGTCTTAATGATGCCGCGAATGTTATTCACAACCAAAGTTGCCAAGGCTTCGCCTTCAACATCTTCTGCAATGATCAACAATGGACGGCCAGACTTAGCTACTTGCTCAAGTACTGGCAGCAAATCACGAATGTTGGCAATTTTCTTGTCAAACAAGAGAACGTATGGGCTTTCCAATACGGCAACTTGCTTTTCTGGTTGATTGATGAAGTATGGAGAAAGGTAACCGCGGTCAAACTGCATACCCTCAACTACTTCAAGCTCATCTTCTAAAGACTTACCATCTTCAACAGTAATAACGCCTTCCTTGCCTACTTTTTCCATTGCTTCTGCAATGCGCTGACCAATGCTATGGTCGCTGTTTGCAGAGATAGAGCCTACTTGAGCGATTTCTTTAGTAGTGGTGCAAGGCTTGCTGATTTTTGCGAGTTCTTGGATAGCGGCTGCAACAGCCTTATCAATCCCGCGCTTCAGATCCATTGGGTTGTGGCCTGAAACAACATACTTCATGCCTTCACGAACGATGGATTGAGCCAAAACAGTCGCGGTAGTTGTACCGTCACCAGCGATGTCAGCAGTTTTGGAAGCAACTTCCTTAACCATCTGTGCGCCCATGTTCTGAAGCTTATCTTTGAGTTCAATTTCTTTTGCTACGGATACACCGTCTTTAGTGATTGTTGGTCCACCAAATGAACGCTCGATCACTACGTTGCGACCTTTTGGTCCCAAAGTTGTTTTAACTGCATTAGCAAGAATGTTTACGCCTTCAACCATCTTGGTGCGAGCGCTATCTCCAAATACAACGTCTTTTGCTGCCATGATTAAATTCCTCTCTTAAATACCGAAATTACTTCTGTACAACAGCCATGATGTCGTCTTCACGCATCACGATGAGTTCTTCGCTGTCAACTTTTACTGTTTGACCTGCATATTT
>CANCQD010000076.1 GCA_947380285.1 Burkholderiaceae bacterium
TAGCGTGCGCTTCAGTCGAGATAGAGCCTAAAGACATCGCACCCGTTGCAAAACGTTTTACGATTTCTTTTGCTGGCTCAACTTCGTCCAATGGAATTGCTTTGCTTGGATCAATCTTGAACTCAAACAAGCCACGTAAAGTCATCTGACGCTTAGTTTGGTCATTAATGATGTTCGCGTACTCTTTATAAGTCTGGTAACCCTTCTCTGCACCGATACGCGTAGAGTGTTGCAACTTCGCAATCGTGTCAGGAGTCCACATATGGTTCTCGCCACGAATACGGAAAGCATACTCACCACCAGCGTCGAGCATATTCGTTAAGACTGGGTCATTACCAAATGCAGATGTATGCATGCGTAGGGCTTCTTCAGCCACTTCAAATACACCGATACCACCAACATTTGATGGAGTACCTTTGAAGTATTGATCAATGATGTCGCTATTTAAACCAATTGCTTCAAAAATCTGCGAGCCGGTGTAAGACATATAAGTGGAGATGCCCATTTTGGACATGACTTTTTGCAGTCCCTTACCAATTGCTTTCACAAAGTTCTTCACTGCTTTCTCAGCAGATAAATCACCAGACAAGCCTTTAGCCATTTCTGCCAAGGTTTCCATTGCGAGGTATGGATGAACGGCTTCGGCACCATAGCCCGCAAGAAGTGCGAAGTGATGTGTCTCACGCGCGCTGCCAGTTTCAACTACTAATCCAACGCTGGTACGTAAACCTTTTTGCACCAAATGCTGATGAATAGCAGAAGTTGCCAACAATGCAGGAATGGCCACATGCTCTTCATCAACCTGACGATCGCTCACGATCAAAATGTTGTAACCAGAACGTACAGCATCAGCTGCTTCAGCACACAAAGAGGCTAAGCGAGCTTCAATACCTGCTTTACCCCAAGAAGCTGGATAGCAAATATCCAACTCATATGAGCGGAACTTACCGTTGGTGTAATGACCTATATGACGAATCTTAGTGATGTCGTCAAAATCCAAAATGGGTTGGCTTACTTCCAAGCGCATTGGTGGATTGATATTGTTGGTATCCAATAAATTCGGCTTTGGTCCGATAAATGACACCAATGACATCACCATATTCTCGCGAATCGGATCGATCGGAGGATTGGTAACTTGCGCAAATAATTGCTTGAAGTAGTTATAGAGTGGCTTGTTCTTATTTGAAAGAACTGCCAATGGGCTGTCGTTGCCCATCGAACCAATAGCCTCTTCACCATTCATAGCCATCGGCGCCATGAGGAACTTAATGTCTTCCTGGGTGTAACCAAACGCTTGTTGGCGATCTAATAACTTAGCTGCTGGACGAATGGTGGTTTTCTCATCTACCAAATCTGCCTTGCTGGCATCGACTTCATCCAACTTCACACGAACGGCATCAATCCAGCTCTTGTATGGCTTAGCTTTAGATACCGCATTCTTGAGCTCAACGTCATCAATAATGCGACCTTGCTCCATATCGATCATGAACATCTTGCCTGGTTGCAAGCGCCACTTTTGAACAATTTTGCTCTCAGGAATTGGCAACACGCCAGCCTCAGAGCCCATGATGACAAGGTCATCATCGGTAACGTAATAACGCGCTGGACGCAAACCATTACGATCCAAAGTTGCGCCAATTTGACGACCATCGGTAAATGCCATTGCTGCAGGGCCATCCCATGGCTCCATCATTGCTGCATGGTATTCGTAGAAAGCACGGCGATTGTCATCCATCAATGTATGCTGTTCCCATGCCTCTGGAATCATCATCATCATGGCTTGAGCTAATGGATAGCCAGACATCACCAGTAACTCTAAGCAGTTATCAAAACACGCAGTGTCTGACTGACCTGGATAAATTAATGGCCAGAGTTTTTGTAAATCATCGCCAAGCACTGGGGAGCTAATCGCGCCCTCGCGTGCATTCACCCAGTTGACGTTACCTTTGACGGTATTAATCTCACCGTTGTGCGCAATCATGCGATAGGGGTGCGCCAATTCCCAGGCTGGGAAGGTGTTAGTAGAGAATCGTTGGTGCACCAAAGCCAGCGCTGACACAGTGCGCTTATCTTGCAAGTCTTGGTAATAGGCGCCCACTTGGTTAGCTAATAGCAAACCCTTATAAACAATGGTTCTAGCAGACATCGAAGCAACGAAATATTCTTTACCATGCTTAAGATGTAAATCTTGAATTGCATGGCTAGCAGTTTTACGAATCACATACAACTTGCGCTCAAGAGCGTCGGTTGTCATGATGTCCCTGCCACGACCAATAAAAATTTGACGAATGAATGGCTCTGTCATTTGTACAGTTGGAGACATCGGCAATTTCACATCGACCGGAACATCTCTCCAACCCAAAACAACCTGACCTTCTAAACGCACGGTGCGCTCTAACTCTTGCTCACATGCCAAACGAGAAGCATGTTCTTTTGGCAAGAAAATCATACCAACGCCATACTCTCCCAAGGGTGGCAAGGCCACCCCTTGCTTTGCCATTTCTTCGCGATACAAAGTATCTGGAATCTGGATCAAGATACCGGCACCGTCACCCATTAATGGATCGGCACCAACCGCTCCACGGTGATCTAGGTTCTCCAAAATCTGCAAACCCTGAGAAACGATCTCATGAGATTTCTTACCTTTGATATGCGCAACGAATCCTACGCCGCAAGCATCATGCTCATTACTAGGGTCGTATAAACCTTGAGCGATTGGGCGAAGATCTGAATTTAATTTTGTAGTCATAGTATTTCCGAGGGGCGACAAAGGCCTGATTACTTTTGGAGGATCAAATATAGGTGAATACCCACACTGATGCAATAGAAATAAAATGAGTCTGTCCCGTTTATTTAGATATCGCACCAATATGAATTCTACATATGGGGACAGAGTCGTAGTATTCAAGACCCTAATTCAACTATAGGGTAGGATTTTTCTATCTAAGTTATTGAATTTAATGTATTTATTTTTCTAGGGCGTCCACGATGTCTTATAAGCGCTGTTTCTGGCGCCTCTTTAAAGAGTTTTTTTGCATAAATATCGCTCACCCAAGGCTTTGATCGAATAAGCGATTCTGTAATTTGGCGGTCTTCCCAGTGGGGTGCGCCCTCTTTTACAAAGTTAGACCAGTTCATCTGTCGCTCAAAAGGGGTATTACCCAGCTTCCAAAAGTGCTGATGATCTACCAACCAAGGTTCGGCGTTGCCGCCGATATGCGTTGCAAAACTAGTCCAAGCAGAACTTTGGGGATTGGATTCATATCCAGCTCTTACTGGGTTCAGTTCTATATAACGCTGGCAGCGCAAAAAATAATCCGGATCAATTAGAGATGATCGATACCTTCCTTCCCAAATAGTCCCCGATCGATGGTGTTGCTGATTAAAATATTGCGCATAACGACGTCCGAGAGACTGCATGGTCTTTGCAAGCGAATCTTCTTTTTGGGGTGTCATTAATAAATGTACATGATTGGGCATCAAGGCAAAAGCGTGCACTGCGCAGGCAAACTGTCTGGCAGCTTCACGTAACCACTCTAAATAGATGCGGCGATCAGCATCAGCAAAGAAAAGCGTTTCGCGATTATTGCCGCGGACCATCACATGCATTGCTTGGCCTGGAATTACTATGCGCGCTTGCCGTGCCATTTTGAAAACGAACTATTGCAGTTCGCGCGCACCACCATTATTTGAGAATTCTGGAATAAACCAGTCCCCATCTACCTGAGTTACTCCGCTAGGCACTTCACGTGTTTCTTGCGGTACATCCTTTAAAGCCGTTGCCATGTAGGAGATCCACATTGGTAGAGCGAGCCCGCCACCAGTTTCACGGTCACCCAGGCTTGCGGGCTTATCAAAACCAATCCATGCAATCGCAACTACCTTAGGGTTGTAGCCAGCAAACCAAGCATCATGAGAGTCATTGGTTGTCCCTGTTTTACCCGCAATATCGGTTCGGCCCAACTTGCCGCGTGCCGAAGCTGCGGTACCTGTCTTGGTTACTTCTTGCAACATGCTATCCATCACAAAGGCGGTACGTGCATCTAGTACACGAGTCGCATCCTCACGTGCACGAGTAGGCTTTGCTTCGAACATCACAGTGCCTTTAGAGTCCACCATCTTGTCAATTAAAAATGGGTCTACACGATAGCCGCCATTAGCAAACACACTATAAGCAGAGGCCATCTGTAACGGCGTTACTGAACCCGCACCCAACGCCATAGTTAAATAGGGGGGGTGCTTCTCTGGCTCAAAACCAAAACGCTGAATATATTCCTGGGCATAAGAAGGGCCGATGGCACGAATGATGCGAACCGAAACCAAGTTCTTGGATTTTGCTAAAGCATTACGTAAGCGCATCATCCCGTCATATTTGCCATCGTAGTTTTTTGGCTCCCAAGCCTGACTGCCTGTTTCCATACTCCCAATTGATAAAGGCGCGTCATTCACCATAGTGCTAGGGGTAAAACCTTTTTCAATGGCTGCCGCATAGATGAATGGCTTAAATGAGGAGCCTGGTTGACGCAAAGCTTGCGTCACATGATTAAATTGATTGCGACGGAAATCGAAGCCACCTACTAAAGAGAGTATTGCCCCCGTCTCTGCGTTCATAGACACAAAAGCTGCCTCAACTTGCGGCAGTTGGGCTAGCTTCCAGAGACCCCCATCCGACAGAAGGCGCACTACAGCGCCAGGACGCAAACGTTTTTTAGGTTGAGTGCTGTCGGTAATAGATGCGGCCGCTAATTTCATTCCATCACCTTTAATGGTGATGGTATCTCCTGTAGCAATCATGACCTGCATTTCTTTTGGCTTAACATCAAGCACAACACCAGACTGCAAATCATCCAGTTGTGGGTAAGCTAGCAATGCTTCGTCAATCGCGCGCTGGCGCTTCACAGCATCTTCTGGAAGATTAATAAAACCTTCAGGTCCACGATAAGCATGTCGCAGGTCGTATTCAAAAATTCCGCGGCGAACGGCTTTATAGGCTGCATCTTGATCTGCCTTCAAGATGGTGGTGTAGACGTCGATTCCTTGTGAATAAATCGCCTCACCATATTGAGTGAATAACAATTGGCGAACCATTTCAGCCGGGAAGTCAGCTCGAACTGCAAATTCATTGCCTAGGCCGCGAATATGCAACTCTTCAATCATCGCTTTTTGGTATTCCTCTGGCGTGATGTACCCCAGATCGCGCATGCGCTGCAGAATGTACTCTTGACGAATCTTGGCGCGACGGAAATTACTAACAGGGTTATATGCTGAAGGCGCTTTTGGCAAACCGGCCAACATGGCTGACTCTGCAATAGTGATGTCTTTTAGTTCTTTGCCAAAATAAATCTGTGCCGCACTTGAGAAACCATAAGCCCGCTGTCCTAAGAAAATCTGGTTCATATAGATTTCCAGAATTTTATCTTTGGTTAACTGAGATTCAATTTCCCAAGCGAGTAGTACTTCGTATATTTTGCGACTAAAGGTTTTTTCGTTGCTGAGAAAGAAATTGCGTGCTACTTGCATAGTGATAGTTGAAGCACCCTGCGAAAGATGGCCACGCAAATTAGTTGCAGCTGCCCGCAAAATTCCGACGTAATCGACGCCGCCGTGCGAGTAGAAGCGATCATCCTCAATAGCTAAAACCGCATTACGCATGCTTTGAGGAATTTCATTTAATGGGATGACCTTGCGCCTCTCCTCACCAAACTCACCAATTAAGACCTTATCCGCCGTATAAATACGCAGAGGCGTTTTAGGGTTGTAATCCGTTAAGACCGAGATCTTGGGTAGATTGGGCTTAGCCACCAAAAAGGCATAACCCATTAAGAGCGTAATCACTAAAGCAAATACCACGCCAATGATCAGCAAGGCTTTCATAAGCGGGTTGCTTGAATTTTTACGTGGCAGGCCTGGCTGTCCTCGCGTCTGCCGAGGACGTCTATCGGATGGGCGAATGGGACGCTGATTCAGCGGCGGCTTGTCTTTTGGAGGTAAGGCCATATGTCTAAATTATAGGGTGCTTGGCCAATTTCCCTAAAAGCTCCAAAACCCTTGTTTTGCAGTCCGAAATAGACTGATTTCTGACACAAGGCTAAAGCCAGACCGATAGATTTACAGCTCTTAAAACTAAAGAATGTGGGCATGCCAGCTCGCCATATTTCTACCCAATCCTTTGATGATATTTTGAGTGATTTGGGTGATGATCCCGCCATCCCAGATCCGCATGGAATACGTAAACCCCCTCCCCAGCAAAGCACTTCACCTAGGCCTTCAATTCAAGGCAAAGGCAGCTCCCTTTCAGAGCCCATCAACGGTGTTGCTATCAAACATTTATTCCAAAAATTGGGAAGCCCCGCCATTCTCATTGGGGTCTTAATAGCAGTATCTGCCACCTTTTTTGCTGCTTATAGCTTACTCAATAGCCAATCTCAAAATGCTCTTGAGGGAATTCAAAAGCAGTTGTCTGACCTGAAAAAGGAGATGACGTTAATGCGCGATGAAATCCATCAAGATCAAGATGATCTATATCTGGCAATGGATGAAATTGAAGTAAGTGTTCACTCTTTAATAGATAAAAAGCCTGAAGTCAGAGTTTTCAGCAGGCCGCATATATCCACTCATGAGTCAGAGCTCCGCCGCTGGCGCTACCTTGGCGCCTCCATAATGGGCACTTCGCATCAAGCCTACTTTCATACGGGGAAAAGCCATCATAGCTTTGAAAAAGGAGCACAGGTTTTGGGAGATTGGCGCCTGAGCAATATCGAAAAAGAACTTGTAACTCTTAACAATTCCCAAGGTAAATCTTTAGTTCTAAGGGCCTTGAAAAGCGAATGAAGATCGATCCAGAATGCATCAAGAAATACTTAAAACATAGCACCTCTTGGTTAGTCCTACTGCTGCTGTTATCAACCAATGCAACAGCTGGGCATCCGCCCTCACAAAATCATTTTCTGAGCCCAATCAGCCTGCAATTTACCGACATTGAAATAACAGAACTTTTACAAACAATGGCCAAATTGGGAAACACTAATTTTTTATTAAGTGAGGCCATTAAGGGAAATGTTTCGGTAGACCTTAGAAATACTCCCTGGCAAACAGCTCTCCACTCGATTTTGGCCAGCCGAGGATTGCGACTTTTGCGCAATGGCGAAATCTACTGGATAGGGCCTCATGCAGAAATACAAGCCTATCAGAAATTTCGTCGTGAGGATGCCGCCCTGCCCTTTGGAGGAGACCATATCAATAGTCCAAGGCAAATTCTCATTGAGGCTCGAATAGTCGAAGCAGATGAACGCTTTGCTCGAGAGTTAGGCGTTAAGCTTGGCTATCAAGCTAATGGCATTGGAGGCAACGTAGATCAAAAGCTGCTTGGCAATATCGACTTGGGAGGAGCTGGATTAGGTGGTTTTAACCCAGCCACGATGGCCGCCACCTTGGTCTCTAGAAATGCCAGTCGCATTCTTCAGGCAGAACTTTCTGCACTTGAATCAGAGGGCCAGGGAAAGATTCTTTCAAACCCTCGCATCATGACCGGCGACCAAGTAAAGGCCACTATTGAGCAAGGTACAGAGCTCCCATACCAAACGTCTAGTCAAAATGGCAGTAAATTGCAATTCAGAAAAGCTAATTTACGCTTAGAGGTACTTCCAAAAATTCATCCAGATGGAAAAATTTCAATGCTGGTTGGCATCAATAAAGACACTGTAGGCATGAAAACAGAGCAGGGCTATGCAATTGATACCAAAAGTCTGAGCTCAGAGGTGACTGTAGAAAACGGAGGAACAGCCATCATTGGTGGCATTTTTCAAACCACTGAAAGGGAGGATGAAGTCAAAATCCCTCTATTAGGAGATATACCCTTCATTGGTCATTTTTTTCGCCATAAATCCAAATTACAAGATAAAACAGAGCTACTTGTCTTTTTAACCCCGACCGTTCTCGACAAACCCTAATAAAATCGAAGGGTGAACTCTTCGACAAACAATATCTTTCTGATCGGCCTCATGGGCGCCGGGAAGTCGACCGTCGGGAAAGTCTTGGCAAAAAAATTAGGGCGTCGCTTTCTGGATGCCGACCATGTAATTGAAGAGCGTTGTGGCGTAAAAATTCCTGTCATCTTTGAGATGGAAGGTGAAAATGGCTTTCGCAAAAGAGAAGCTCAGGCTATCCGTGAAATTACTGCCGAGCAAGACATTATTTTGGCGACTGGCGGTGGTGCAATTCTATTGCCAGAAAATCGTCAAGCATTAAGTAAGCATGGCATTGTTATTTATCTTCATGCAAACCCAATGGAGCTTTGGCATCGCACTAAAGGTGGCGAGGGACGACCTCTACTTAAAAACGGTGATGCCAAAAAAATCCTAGAGAATTTATATGCGATCCGCGATCCGCTCTATCGCGAAATTGCCGACCATGTGATTGAGACTGGAAAGCCCAGCGTTAATCAACTAGTCAACACCTTAATCATGCAGCTTGAACTTTCCGCTTAAATACATTGGCACTATGATGAAAACACTTGAAGTGAATCTTGGCAATCGCAGTTACCCAATTTATATTGGTACAGATTTGATTGATCAAGCAAGCCTATTTAGCGCCTGTGAAAAAGCGACCTCTATCTATATCGTCAGTAACACTACGGTTGCTCCACTTTATGCTGAACGCCTGACTAAAACACTCAGCACCTTTGGTAAACCAGTTAGGACAATTGTTCTGCCTGATGGTGAGTCATATAAGGACTGGAAAAATCTCCAACTGATTTTTGATGATCTATTAAAGTTTGGGGCTGATCGCCAAACCATGTTAGTTGCCTTGGGTGGCGGCGTCATCGGCGATATGACTGGGTTTGCTGCAGCTAGCTTCATGCGTGGCATTCGCTTTATCCAAGTACCCACTACCCTGCTTGCCCAAGTAGACTCTTCCGTTGGCGGCAAGACTGGGATCAATCACCCGCTTGGTAAAAATATGATTGGCGCCTTTCATCAGCCTGTTGCAGTAGTTGCGGACCTGAACACTCTGAAAACTTTACCGCCAAGAGAACTTTCTGCGGGTCTTGCAGAAGTGGTCAAACATGGCGCCATTGCCGATGCCCAATTCTTAGATTGGATTGAAGCAAATTCAAAAATATTATTGACTTGTGACAATGAAGCTATGGGACACGCAGTTTTGCGTTCATGCGAAATTAAATCTGCAGTGGTATCTGCCGACGAAAGAGAAGGCGGCATTCGGGCAACCCTGAACTTTGGACATACCTTTGGTCATGCGATTGAAGCGGGAATGGGTTATGGCGAGTGGCTGCATGGAGAAGCTGTTGGTTGCGGTATGGTACTCGGGGCAGACTTATCGCGTCGCCTCAATTACATCAGCGAAGCAGACGTTCAGCGGCTCACCAAAATCATTCAATCCATGAATTTACCCATTACACCGCCAAAATTTGGCGCAGAACGGTATATGGAGCTCATGCAAGTCGATAAAAAAACCGAGGGCGGGCAGATCCGCTACGTTGTTTTAGAAAGAATTGGTAAAGCCCAGATTAAAAGTGTTGCTGACGCCCAGGTAATTGAAACATTAAGTGCAACTGGTGCCGCTTAAATTAAGCCAATCTTAACGGCTTGACCTGCCTGAGCACTCGCAAACTCAGTCAGATCGCTCAACAGCTCTTTTCCTGTTTTGGTATCAAGCCATAATGGCTTTGCCATAGTGCCAGCCCATCGATAGTGATATCCACCAGATTTGGCGGCAACCCAAATCTCATGCAAGGGTGGCTGAGTATTCACCACAATGACGCTTTTATCCTTAAAGCGAATATTGATGACATTGCCGCCCTGACGCTCAACATCCAAATCGAGGTCCAAGGCATCATCGGCAGCCTCTAATGCAACCTCTATAGATTGCAATAAATTACTTCCCAGTTGATAAAACTGCTTGTCATCAATGGTTTCTACACCTGAATTATTTGGATTCATACCGGAGTCCTGCATGCTATATTCAATCATTCGTTTTAGAGACATTCATGATAGCGATTCTTAATAGAACACTCTGCTTTAGCCTTCTAATATCCCTTGTAGGGTGTGGGGTAAGGGGGCCGCTATATTTACCAAATATACCGCCAGCCCCACCCGCCCCTACAGAGCCAGAAACTAAAGGCAAACTATATCCGCCCCAACCTTCTGCTAGCCCAAGCAATTCTTCATCGGCCAAGTAATGACAAGCAAAGCAATTCCTCTCCCTAAGTTATCCGGATTTACCGAGTGCGACGGCAATTGGTATGCCGAAGAAATTCTACTGGCTGATCTAGCAAAAGAATTTGGCACGCCGCTTTATGTCTACAGCAAAAAAGCGCTCACTGAAACTTACCAAGCCTATGACAAGGCTTGCATTGATCCGCAAGGTAAACGCCGTGCACGTGTGCACTATGCGATGAAAGCTAATAGTAATTTAGCGGTAATTGATTGCTTTAAAAAATTGGGCGCTGGATTTGATTTGGTTAGCGGCGGTGAATTAGCTCGGGCCTTAGCGATTGGCGCTGACCCCAAAAGCTTAGTCTTTGCTGGTGTTGGTAAATCTGCTGATGAGATAGCTGCTGCGCTACAAGCTGGTGTTAAGTGCATCAACGTTGAATCCATTGCCGAACTTCACCAAATTAATCGTGTTGCGACAAAGCTCAACTGTCGCGCCCCAATTTCTATACGCGTCAATCCTGATGTAGATGCACAAACCCATCCTTATATTTCTACTGGACTCAAGGGTAATAAATTTGGCATTGCATATCACGAGGTTTTAAAAACCTATCGTGAAGCATCACAACTTTCTCAAATAGATGTTGTGGGCATTGATTGCCATATTGGTTCGCAGATCACTACTACGGCACCCTATTTGGATGCCTTAGATAAGGTGCTAGATCTCGTGGCGCAATTGAAAAAAGAGGGTATTATTATTCACCATCTCGATCTTGGTGGTGGTCTTGGGATTTCTTATAGCGATGAAACCCCCCCAGATATTACTGACTTTACGAATACCTTATTGAATCGAGTGGCTGAGCGCGGCTTTGGTCACTTAGATGTTGTACTTGAGCCAGGTAGGTCATTGGTAGGCAATGCTGGCGTGCTTCTAACGACGGTTGAGTATCTCAAGCCTGGTGCTGAGAAAAACTTTTGCATCGTTGATGCGGCGATGACTGAACTCATGCGACCCGCCCTATATGAGGCCCACCATGGCATCGTTCCGAC
>CANCQD010000077.1 GCA_947380285.1 Burkholderiaceae bacterium
GAGCACTATGAAGTTGCCCGTGACGTACAGATGACTTTGCAACGCTACAAAGAATTGCGTGACATTATTGCGATTTTGGGTATGGATGAATTGTCACCAGAAGACAAATTGGCTGTATCACGCGCTCGTAAGATTCAACGTTTCTTGTCCCAGCCTTTCCACGTTGCTGAAGTGTTTACTGGTTCGCCAGGTAAATATGTTCCATTAAAAGAAACTATTCGTGGTTTCAAAATGATCTGCAGCGGCGAATTGGATCACTTGCCTGAGCAAGCGTTCTATATGGTGGGTTCAATTGATGAAGCCATCGAGAAAGCCAAGAAGCTTTAATCGAACTCATCTAGGGAAATTATGTCAACCATACGCGTCGATGTAGTAAGTGCTGAGCAGTCTATTTTCAGCGGGGAAGCCAAGTTTGTTGCGCTTCCTGGCGAAAGTGGTGAGCTTGGCATATTGCACGGCCACACTCCTTTGATTACACGCATTCGTCCAGGCTCAGTTCGCATTGAGAAAGCCAATGGTGATGAAGAGTTTGTTTTCGTGGCGGGCGGCTATTTAGAGGTTCAACCTGATCGCGTTACCGTATTGGCAGACACTGCTATTCGTGGCCATGATCTTGATGAAGCTAAAGCAACTGAAGCTAAGAAGCGCGCTGAAGAAGCAATGCAAAATCGTGGCACAGACTTTGATTTGGCCATGGCCCAATCTGAGTTTGCAATGGCGGCTGCGCAGTTGGCTGCAATTGCTCGTTTCCGTCGTAAAAAGTAATAGCCGGTTATTTCCTTGCTGTTAAATGATCGGTTTTTAAAGGCCTGCCTGGGCGAAGCGGTTGATCAAACACCGCTTTGGCTCATGCGTCAAGCTGGCCGATATCTCCCCGAATACAACGCCACCCGCTCAAGAGCTGGGAGTTTTTTAGGGCTTGCAAAAAATCCTGCATATGCCACTGAAGTAACTCTTCAACCTTTGGATCGATATCCATTGGATGCAGCCATTTTATTTTCCGATATTTTGACCATCCCAGATGCTATGGGTTTGGGTTTGAAATTTACTGCGGGTGAGGGACCAAGCTTTGACCACCCACTTCGCACTGAAGAGGCAGTTAGAAAATTGCGAGTTGCTGATATGGATCAGCTCCGATATGTGTTTGATGCCGTATCAGAAATTCGTAAAGCACTGATTCAAGACGGTAAGCAGCGAGTCCCACTCATCGGTTTCTCGGGAAGCCCATGGACATTGGCTTGCTACATGATTGACGGCTCGAGTTCGGATGATTTCCGTCATGCTAAAACAATGATGTTTAGCCGACCAGATTTGCTGCAACATATTTTGGATATTAACGTTCAATCTGTTGCTGCTTATTTAATTGAACAGGTAAAAGCCGGCGCACAAGCGCTGATGATTTTTGACACCTGGGGTGGCATGCTTCCAGATGGCTGGTATCAAACAATGTCATTGGCAGCGATGCAGAAAGTGATTGCTCTATTGCCTCGTGAATATGAAGGCAGAAAAATTCCAGTGATCATGTTTACTAAAGGCGGCGCTATTTGGTTAAATGATATGGCACAAGCTGGAGCCGATGTGATTGCTATTGATTGGACTATATCTCTTAGTCGTGCCCGTAAGCAATTGCTTGCTTTGAATAAGCCTTTGGCATTGCAAGGTAACTTAGATCCTCTTATTTTGTTCTCAGAGCCAAAACAAATTGCTGAGCAAGCAAACCTTCTTCTGGAGGATTTGGCGAGCGCTCCTGCCCTTAAATCCGGCCTGCACCCTCTAGACGGACATGTCTTTAATTTAGGTCACGGAATTTCACAATTCACCCCCACTGAAAACGTTACTGCTCTCGCGGAAGCGGTCATTAAAAGCTCAAGGTCTCTTAGGGCAAAGTCATAATCCTAAGTGATTGCTAACTTGCCATTAAAATTTTTAATGAAAGTTATGCACAGATAGCGACAAAATTCGAAATTCAGTAAGATTGCGCTTAAAGATGAAATTTCACTTTCGCTTACCTGTGTAACTCATTGATTTATAAGTAAAATAACTAAAAAGCTTTAAAAGGGTGCAGAAACCAAAAGCTGATAAATTAGCTTATAAATCAAAATCCTCGGATGATATCCACAGACTTATCCACAAGTAAAAATAGAGATTTGAAGTAAATCATGCCCCCTCCAATCGTTGTTCAAGTCGTCGTCGATAAGCCTCTTGCCCAGGGCTTTGATTACTTGTGGGACGAAAAGGGCTTAGGGGGCGTTCCGGATATCGGGACAATAGTCGAGGTTCCATTTGGTCGTGCCTTGCTTGTGGGCTTGGTTATAAAAGTAAGTACTCACTCTGAATATGAGTTTCAAAAATTAAAAGGGGTAACTAGGGTCGCACCCCTTCCACCTCTAGACCCAGCAGTTTTGAGGCTAATGAACTTTGCTAGTCACTATTACATTCATGCGCTTGGTGAAACCATTATTCCCACCATTCCTCAGATGTGGAGGAAGCCAGAGGATTGGGAAAAGATCCCCAAAAAATTAGCAGTAGCTGAAGAAAAGAAAAAGAAAAAAATTCAACCGGACTTGAGTGAGGGATTTATTGATGAAAAATTTTTGAACAAGGGCCAAAAGCTCGCGCTCGATAAATTACGAATATGCCCAGCGAATGAGTTCAAAGCCATTCTCTTGCAAGGACAAACTGGTAGCGGCAAAACCGCTGTATTTCTCAATTGGTTGTGCGGGATTTTAGAAAATACAAGCGCACAAGTTTTACTTTTAGTTCCTGAAATAAACTTAACGCCACAGTTAGAGCGCAGAGTTCGTGCGTATTTTCCTGATAAAAAAATGGTTGTACTTCACAGTGGCGTGAGTGAAAAAGTCAGAGGCATTGCTTGGTATGAAGCAATGACGGGCAAAGCCCAGATTATTTTAGGGACACGTTTAGCTGCATTAACTCCGATGCCAAATCTACGCGCCATAGTTGTCGATGAAGAGCATGACCCATCGTATAAGCAGCAAGACGGCATTCGATACTCAGCGCGCGATCTTGCAATTTGGCGTGCTCATGATCTCAAGATTCCGATCTTGCTAGCATCTGCTACCCCTTCGCTCGAAACATGGATGGCAGCCAAGGCGGGCCGTTATGAATATATTCGTTTAGATCAACGTGCTCAGGGCGCAAGCTTGCCAAGAGTACATTTAATCAATACTCGCGATCCACAAACGCAATTTAGTCCTGGCGACATTGAGAAGCCAAAGTCAAAAAGTCTGATTACTAAAACGCTTGCTAATGCAGTCAGCAAAAATTTAGAAAATCAAAGGCAAAGCCTAATACTCATTAATCGACGCGGTTACGCGCCAGTACTCAGTTGCGGAGCTTGCTCATGGCTTTCAAGATGTGAGCAATGTAGCTCCTATATGGTGCTGCATAAAGCAGGCGCCCTTGGCAGGAAATCGGTCTTAAGTTGCCATCATTGCGGCTTAGTAAGGGCAATTCCAAGTCATTGTCCCGACTGTGGAAATGCTGACTTGAACACCTTGGGGCAAGGTACCCAAAAGATAGAAGATTCTATTGAGGAGATGTGGCCGGATGCGAGAGTGCTGCGGATCGATACAGACTCAAGTAGAAAAAGTAAGGGCGCCGAAGAGCTCTTTCAGGAAATACACGAAGGCAATGTCGATATTGTTGTTGGGACGCAGATGATTGCGAAGGGGCACGATTATCAAAATATTGGCTTAGTTGCAGTCTTGGATGCTGACAGTAGATTATTCTCACAAGATTTTAGAGCTGCAGAAAGATTATTTGCGCAGCTCGTTCAGGTTGCAGGACGGGCTGGACGCTCAAATAAGGATGGCGAAGCAGGCGGCGCTATTTATATTGAAACCCAATTTCCTGAGGCGGCCGTTTTTCAGTTTTTATTGCGCCATGATGTAGATGGTTTTTTAACCTTTACTGCAAATGAAAGAAAAGAGGCGGGCCTTCCCCCTTTTGCATATCAAGCTTTGATACACGCAGAGGCAAAAGTCTTGGATAAAGCAATACAATTTTTAAATGGTCTGAAAGGGTATATAAAGGCCCAAGGCCATATATTGAATGGGCTCAGGGTCTACGATCCAGTTCCAAAAGCGGTTATGCGAGTAGCGGGTTCAGAGAGGGCCCAACTTTTGGTGGAGTGCGAGGATCGTAAGAATCTTCAAGAAATCTTAGAGGTTATGGATCGATATTTGCGAGAAATCTCTCAGGGGCGCATTAGCAAGGAGGGACGCATTCGTTGGTTAATTGAGCGCGACCCCATTGCCATCTAATTTTTAGGCACCAGGACCAGAGCTATATTTTTCTAGGCTTAAGAGTAGACTTAATTCAGATCTAAGAGTCTCATCTGAGGTTGGCTTAATTTTGAATAGCCAAACGCCATACGGCTTTTCATTTACGAGCTCGGGGGATGTATCCACTTCTTCATTGAGCGTAACAATTTCTCCGCTTACTGGGGCATGAATATCACTAGCTGCCTTAACAGACTCTATGACGGCAATAGCTTCGCCCTGCTTTACTTGTTGACCAATCTTAGGCGCTTGAAAAAACATGACATCACCCAGTGCTTCTTGCGCATGATTGCTAATACCAACCCATACCAACCCATCATCTTCCTGGTCAGCCCATTCATGGGTTTCTGCAAATTTAAATGTATCTTGGCTATTCATTGTTTTATCCTTTAGAGATATTTTATGCCGACTCCCATAAACTAGCTTTCCTCAAATGATTCATAGAACCGCTTTGTATGTATGCCAATTAAATTAGGAATTGTTCCCGTTACTCCCTACGAGCAAAACTGCTCGATCTTAGTTTGCCAAGAGACCTCAGATGCAGCTGTTGTCGATCCCGGCGGTGATATTGAAAAGATTCTCGAGGGCGTTAAGCAGATGGGCGGCAAGATTAAAAAGATCTTGTTAACCCACGGACACCTTGATCATTGCGCTGCTGCTAAAGATTTAGCTGATCAGTTGGGCGTGCCCATTGAGGGGCCGCAGGAAGACGAGCGTTTTTGGATTGATCAATTACCAGAGCAAACAGTACGATTTGGTTTTGGACATGCTAAAGTTTTTGAGCCTGACCGCTGGTTAAATAATGGTGATCATGTTCAGGTGGGTAAGGTTGATCTTGAAGTGTTTCATTGCCCAGGCCATACACCAGGTCATGTTGTATTTTTTGACAAAGAAGATCGTCTAGCAATTGTTGGAGATGTTTTGTTTGCCGGTTCGATTGGTAGAACAGATTTCCCGCGCGGCAATCATGCAGACCTAATCAATGCCATTAAAACGAAATTGTGGCCCTTAGGCGATGACGTGCAATTTGTTCCTGGACACGGTCCAATGTCGACGTTCGGCAGAGAACGAAAAACTAACCCCTACGTTGGGGATGGCGCTTAAATTTTTTGCTTCAGGTGAAATTAGGTTTTTGCTGAACCGGTGCGATGGGTGCGGTTGTATAAACAGCTGGCGCAGATCCAGCGTTGCTTGCGATTGCTTGTTGGAATCCATGTGCCACCCTCAAGTCGTTTTTCACGGCTGCAAGAAGAGCAAAATTTTAGGCTCTGGGAGGTGTCTTGGGTAGCTGCTGGAGTTGATGTAGTCATGGGCAATCCGGGTAAGGCAAATCTATACAGAGGATCTATTTTACCCGTTTTGTCCCATTGGAGCTGGGCTGAGCACAACCCGGACTGAATCGGCCATTTTATTGCCGTCAAAGTCGAGCCAAGCTTTGTTCTCAAAGTCATAGAGCTTGCACTTACGCGCGGTATCGAAATACCATTCCCAAGAGAACTTTTGCACAAAAATACGCTCTGGAAGGATGGTTTCCAGGGTTGTTTGGGCCTCTTCGAGGCGATAAAGCGGCACGCTCATGTCCACATGGTGGGCGGTGTGCTCCATGATGTGGTGCATCAATTTGCCCCAAATCCAGTTAAAAGTCAGATGAACCGTTGTTGAAACAAATGGCTGGGCGCGCAACCACTCAGATTTCTTGTCATACCAAGAAACCTTTGGATGGGTGTGATGTACGTAGACCACAAAACCAATCATGCCGTTCCAGAACAAGAATGGAATCGCAAATCCCGTGATTAATCCGAGCCAAACAGATTGTCCAGTAGCGATGGCGCCGGCAATGAGGCAGCCGATCCAAATAATTGCAAATGCAGTAACGAGCAGATTGTCTTTTAAGAAGATAGGACGATCGCCGGGTTTATTTTTGGCGTTTGGAAAGTATTCACGTCTCCACCAAATTTCAATGAGATAGTAAAAAACGGGCCCCCATCCACTGCGATAAAGGCGCTCTAAAGCCTTACGCCATGGAGGAAGCGCGTCATATTCTGATTTTGATAAAGGTGCCCAAACAAAGTCAAAGCCCTTTAGATTAGTTTGACCATGATGCACAACGTTGTGACCAACATCCCACAAACTATATGGTGTGAGAGATGGTAAGAACGCAATTCGACCTAGCACTTTGTTAAGTTCGCGATTAGGTGTGTAACTTTGATGGCAAGCATCGTGGCCCAAAATAAAGATGCGACCCGTTACAAAGCCAGCAATAAGGCCAAAAACAACTTTAAGCAGAATGCTCTCTACGAAGATCGTTCCTGCAATGCAAGCTAACCATAGAAAGGCGTCGATCGCCAAGAGTAAGATTGCGCGCCCAGTTTCTCCTTGTGCCATCGGGATTAGCCAGCTTCGAATGATTTTTCGATGCGGTAATGGAGCCTCTGGTGGCAAAGGATTGGTTAGGGAGGGCTCTGAAAGGGCTGTATTTAGATGTGTAGACACGATAAGAATCAATAAGTTAGAAGGAAATGATAGCGGTTTTCGTGATTTTCCGCATGATGTACGTCAAAAACCCCTTGAATTTTGGCGCGCCCGGCAGGAATCGAACCTGCGACCCTTGGCTTCGGAGGCCAATACTCTATCCACTGAGCTACGGGCGCTAGTTAAAAGCTAGCTACCCCACCATTGTAAGTGTCTATATCCCTACTCTCTAGTTATAATCTTGGCAAACAACTCTAAAACCCGTCAAACGATAAATTCTTATGAGCAACGAGCACGGAAGTCTGATTAAGTCCCCAAAACAACTCATCATCATGGTGTTTGCAAGCTTTTTTGTGCCACTGATCATTATTTTGTTATTAATGGTCTTTGTGAACAACGGCAAGCGTACAGATTCATTGGCCTCAGCAGATCAAATCATTAAGCCGGTAGCTCAGCTTAATTTTAAAGATGCTAGTGAGCCTGCTGCCCCTGCCGCCGCAAAATAAGTCTTCGACCCATGCCTAAAAGCTGGCGGTATGCCAGCTTTTTTATTTCTATTTATTCATTCTTTGCGTCTAAGGCAACTTGGTAGGCCTCTTTTTTGGTGAGACCTAATGTTTGCGAAAGAACGGCAGCGATTTCTTTGCTGCTTAGATAAGGGCTCAGGGCGTCTGCCCACAATAGCAGAGATGAATGTTCTGGGGTCTCATCGCTATTGGATGATCGACCCGCTACCACAATAACAAACTCGCCCTTAAGGCTCTCAGCCACCTCAAGCCAGTTGGCAACATCTTGGGCTTGGAGCGATACAAGCTGCTCAAATTTTTTGGTTAACTCGCGGCAGACTAGAAGCTGACGATCAGACTCTAAATTTTTTGCAAGCAAAGTAAGTGTTTCTTTAATGTGGTGTGGCGACTCAAAAAAGAGGCTTGCTTTTTTACTGCTAGAAATATCCTGCATAAGAGCATCTCGCTCTTTGGTTTTATTGGGCCAGAAACCTAAAAATTGAAAGCGCCCTTCGGAGTTATGCATCACAGAGCCTGCAGCGGAGATCGCGCTTGAGACTGCACTTGCTCCAGGAATGGGGATGACTCTTAAGCCCGCTTTTTGAACCTCATTTACCAGTCTTGCACCGGGGTCTGAGACTCCTGGCGTTCCTGCATCCGAAATGTATGCCCAACGCTCATTGTTAGAAAGATGTTGGATAACAGTTTGTGCGCCGCTAATTTCATTGTGTTCATGCAGTGCCAAACATTTTTTATGAATGCCAAATTGCTGTAGTAATGCTGCGCTATGTCTAGTGTCTTCACAGGCAATCCCATCGACCGCATTTAAAACATGCAGGGCGCGCAAGGTAATGTCGCCTAAATTGCCGATGGGCGTAGCAACCATGTAAAGCGCCCCAGCAGGCAAATCCTGCAGTTTTAAAAAATCGAATGAGCTAAGTTTCATAGGGGCTGCCTGAGAAAAGTTGAATAATGACTAAGAGGATACGTTGCTTTTGAGATATGCTGATTGCTACTGAAATTGGGGCGTCTTTGGCGCATAATATTGCTATGGAAAAAGAGATTAACGAACGTTTGCGTAAGCGTGCCTCCCAGCATTTTTTGGATAGTATTGCTGTTAAACAAGAGGCAGAAAAATTACTGCCAGAGTCTGTTGCTAGGGGCGTATTGGCAATGGTGGACTGTTTGCGTGCAGGCGGCAAGGTAATGGCTTGTGGCAACGGCGGATCTGCGGCAGATGCTCAGCACTTTTCGGCGGAGCTTATTGGACGCTTTGAGAGAGAGCGCCAAGAGTTGGCGGCGATTGCCTTGACTACCGATACCTCAATTCTTACTGCTATTGGAAATGACTATAGCTACGATGAGATCTTTAGTAAGCAAGTTCGGGGTCTTGGAAAACGGGGCGACATTCTTTTGGGAATTTCCACTTCTGGTAATTCAAAGAATGTTGTTAAAGCAATTGAAGTTGCAAAAAATATGGGCATCAAAATTATTGCTCTTACCGGAAATGGTGGTGGAAAGATCGCTCAGCTATTAGATCAGGATGATATTCATTTGTGTGCACCATCAACACGTACCGCACGTATTCAAGAAACACACTTAGTTCTACTGCATGCCTTATGTGATGGTGTAGATCATGTGCTGCTCGACTAAAAATTATTGTCACCTCAATACAGAAAATACCAAAATGAAAATTTCATTCCTCAGAAGATTATTTTTCGCTATTCTCATTGCATCTCAGATGACAGGTTGTGCAGTAGTTGCAGTTGGTGGTGTGGCGGCAGGTGCAACGATAATGGCGGATCGACGTACCCCAGCGGTGCAGGCTATTGATAAGGGTATTGAGTTGGAGGCTGAAAATGCGTTAGCAAAACGATTTGGCGAAAACGCTCACATTAACGTCACTTCGTTTAACCAAAAAGTATTGCTGACTGGCGAAGTAAAGGATGCCGATATTAAGGGTGAAGCAGGAGCTTATGTAAACGCAATGAAGAATGCGCGCTCTGTCTTTAATGAGTTGATTATTGGACCTAACAGCACCTACACATCTCGCGCAAATGATTCTTATCTTGAGTCTAAGATCAAAACGCAAATGATTTTTACTGATCAACTGCCCTCAAACTCTATGGCTATAGTGGCTGAAGGAAGCAGCATATATCTCATGGGTATCTTGACTCAAAGCGAAGCAGACCTTGCTAAAAAAGTTGCAAGTAATACCACCGGCGTAAAGGATGTTTATGTCTACTTCGATATTATTTCTGTAGATGAAAAAAATCGTTTAGAAAAACAAGGTAAAGCTGATCAAACTCAACCTAATACTCCGCCAAAATTCCAATAATTGTTTATAGATTGGCGATGTTCAAAAAGCTAGCAACTGTAAAAATAGTTTTGTTTTTTGCGGTGCTTTCATCTTTGGTGACTGTTGCACATGCGAAGCTTGAGGATGAGAACGCATTCATAATTGCAAAGCAAAATGCTTGCTTGGGTTGTCATGCGGTTAATAAAAAAATTGTTGGACCAAGTTTTCAAGCGGTTGCTGAAAAATACAAGAGCGATACAAATGCTCAAGCGTATTTAAAAAATAAAATCTCTAAAGGAGGGTCTGGCTCTTGGGGTGTAGTGCCAATGCCGGCCAATACAAAATTAAGTGATTCAGATCTAACCACATTAAGTGGTTGGATATTACGCGGCGCACCCAACAAAAATTAATGGCGGGAATTAACGTGCAAGATCGGGTCTTCCAAAGAACCACCACCATGCTTGATTGGATCGCTTGAGGTTTTCTTTCAGGGCGTAATCCATACCAGCCCACTGCTCATTGGCGGCCTCTTCCACAATAGTTCCCGGATTTGCTGGGGGCAGCCTAAGGCAAGCATCTGCATCGCCGTAAGCGTACTCAACAGTCATCCCTGCCTTTTGTGCCAAATGCATCATTGCTTTGTTGTTAGCTAGGCAATGAACATAGAGGATCTCAATGCGTGTATTGCGTGAGTGCACTGCCGAGCGCTCCAAAAGAGCCGTACCCAAACCTTGAGAGCGCCCTTCTGGTAATACAGAAACCCCAAATTCAGCTGCTCTTGCCTTACCTTTATGCTCTGGCAAGTAGGCCAAATGGGCCATGCCAATAAGCTTCAGGTTTAAATCAAACACTCCAAAAATGACGTCTTTATTGAAATCAAGGCGCTCAACATAGTGGGATATAACTTCATCTGGCGTTTGTGTGCCAAAGCGTAAGCGTCTATCTTCATCATTAAGTTGCAATAAATGATTCAATATTTTTTGTCTATATCCGGCGTGAAGCTCGCGAACGGGTACAACCTGTCCAGCCCTATTTGGGCCTGAAGGTAAGTGACTGCTCGCATTTTTAATGTCCATATGAACATCTTAGCAGGAATGGTGGAAAGTTACAGGGTTTTCCCTTAGTTAATCGGAAATGGGCCAAAGCAGCATGAAAAATAGACTGTTTTTTTTGTCTTACTAGGGCTAAACCCTAAAAAAATCAATAATTTTCAAAAAAAGTTAAATTTATTTTCAAATCCTAGTGCGTTGTTTTTATTGGATTTATTTTAAAACTCAGAAAAATCTCAGTGTTTTTTAAGTAGAAGAGTACGAAAGGTGTTGACGACCCAGAAAAAGTGGGATATAGTCTCACCTCTCTGCTGAATGTTTTATGAAATACGAAACAAGTCAGCCCTCTTTAAAAATTAGTCAACCGATAATTGTGGGTACTAAGTGAAAGCATCAAGTCCTTCGGGACAGATGTAAATAAATAGTACTCATAGACAGTAAAAAGATTTGGTTTTATTACCAAGTCAATTTCTTGAATGAGTGCGACGAT
>CANCQD010000078.1 GCA_947380285.1 Burkholderiaceae bacterium
AGTTGAGTGGAATGGTCGGGTATTACCCGCCCGACTGTTAGCTGTCCATAACAATCCATTACCAAGGTGACATATGAGACTTACAACCAAAGGTCGTTTTGCAGTAACCGCAATGATTGATTTAGCCCTGCGTGAAACGCATGGTCCCGTAACTTTGGCTGGAATTAGCCAAAGACAAAAGATATCCCTTTCCTATCTCGAGCAATTGTTCGGTAAATTGCGCCGCTTCAATATCGTGGAAAGTACACGTGGTCCTGGTGGTGGTTACACCCTAGCGCGCCCATCTTCCGAAGTGAGTGTGGCCGACATTATTATTGCAGTCGATGAGCCTCTCGATGCAACCCAGTGTGGCGGTAAAGGCAACTGTCATACCGATGATGAGAATCATGGCCGTTGCATGACGCATGATCTCTGGAGCAACCTGAATTCCAAAATGGTTGAGTACCTCAGTTCTGTTAGCTTAAAAGATTTGGTTCATCAGCAAGAAGGGCGCGGTATTGTGATTCAAGATATGCGTCAACAAAAGAAAATTAAAGTTGAAAGTGCTAAAGCAGAGAAACCTGCCCCAGTGCTGGCAGCTAAAAAAGAAGCAGCCCCTAAAGCACCATTGATTAATTCAGTATTCAATTTGGCGCGACAAAGTTAATAACAGTATTACCTACCGATAAATAAATCATGAACGCACCACAAGATCTTCCAAAACAACCGGTTCCGATGTTTAGCCCCAAGCACTTTCCGGTGTATATGGACTACTCGGCTACAACGCCGATTGATCCTCGCGTGGTTGACAAAATGTTGCCATATTTGCGTGAGCAGTTTGGTAACGCCGCTTCACGTAGTCATGCTTATGGCTGGGCTGCAGAAGAAGCGGTTGAGTGGTCGCGTTCAGAAGTTGCGCAACTGGTACATGCCGATCCAAGAGAAATTGTCTTTACCAGTGGCGCCACTGAAAGTATTAACTTGGCCTTGAAAGGTGCTGCACATTTTTATAAAGATCGTGGCAATCACATCATCACCGTTAAGACCGAACACAAAGCCACTTTAGATACTTGTCGTGAGCTCGAGCGCGAAGGCTATGAAGTCACTTATTTAGATGTGTTACCGAATGGCCTGATTGATTTTGCACAGCTTGAAGCTGCGATGAAGCCCGGTACGATTTTGGCTTCAGTCATGTATGTCAATAATGAAATCGGCGTAGTGCAAGACATTCCTGCGATTGGCGACCTGTGTCGTTCGCGTGGCGTGATTTTGCATGTGGATGCAGCTCAGGCAACTGGTAAGGTAGAAATTGATCTCGAAAAGATCAAAGTCGATTTAATGAGTTTTTCTGCTCATAAGAGTTATGGTCCAAAAGGTATTGGTGCTTTGTTTGTGCGTCGTAAGCCTCGCATTCGGATAGAAGCACAGATTCATGGTGGTGGCCATGAGCGTGGGATGCGTTCTGGTACCCTAGCAGTTCATCAAATCGTTGGAATGGGTGAAGCATTCCGTATTGCCCGTATCGAGATGGCTGATGAAAACAAGCGTATCCGTGCATTGCGTGATCGTTTATTAAACGGTCTGAAGGATATCGAAGAGGTTTATGTCAACGGTGATATGGACAATCGTGTTCCACACAACCTGAACATTAGCTTTAACTATGTTGAAGGCGAATCCATGTTGATGGCCTTGAAAGATTTAGCGATCTCCTCTGGTTCAGCCTGTACTTCTGCTTCCTTAGAGCCTTCTTATGTATTGCGTGCTTTAGGTCGCAATGATGAGTTGGCGCATAGTTCAATTCGTTTTACTTTGGGTCGCTTTACGACTGAAGAAGAAGTAGATTTCACTATTAAGCTGGTAAAAGAAAAGATTGCCAAGTTGCGTGAGCTATCACCGCTCTGGGAAATGTATAAAGACGGAATCGACATCAGCACGATTCAATGGGCAGCACACTAAAAAGAATATAGAGAGATAAAAGAGGAAATACCATGGCATATAGCGAAAAGGTCATCGACCACTACGAAAATCCCCGTAATGTAGGTTCATTTGAGAAGGGTGACGATAGCGTGGGCACCGGTATGGTTGGCGCCCCAGCTTGTGGCGACGTGATGAAGTTGCAGATTCGCGTAAACGATCAAGGTGTGATCGAAGACGCTAAATTTAAGACTTATGGCTGTGGCTCCGCAATTGCTTCATCTTCCCTAGTGACTGAATGGGTCAAAGGCAAGACTTTGGATCAAGCACTTGAGATCAAGAATTCACTGATTGCTGAAGAGTTGGCTTTGCCCCCAGTAAAAATCCACTGTTCTATCTTGGCGGAAGATGCCATTAAGGCGGCGGTAGCGGATTACAAAGAAAAGCATCCAACGAAATAAAAGCTGAAATAAAGAACGAAAAAACGAAGTCAACACTATGGCAATTACCTTAACTGATAAAGCAGCTGCACACGTAAACCGTAACCTAGAAAAGCGCGGTAAAGGTTGTGGCTTGCGCTTAGGCGTTCGCACAACAGGTTGCTCTGGTTTAGCGTATCAGCTTGAGTATGTGGATGAGCCTGCAGCTGAAGATCAGGTATTTGAGTCCAACGGCATTAAGGTATTTATAGATCCGAAAAGTTTGGCTTACTTAGATGGTACAGAGCTAGACTTTGTACGTGAGGGTTTGAACGAAGGGTTTAAGTTTCAGAATCCAAACGTAAAAGATGAGTGTGGTTGTGGCGAATCCTTCCGCGTCTGACAATTACTTTCGCTTCTTTGGTTTAAATCAGCAATTCAATATCGATTTGCCTACGCTAGAGCAGGCATACCTTGCGATTCAGAAGGAAGTGCACCCTGATCGCCATGCACGTGGAAGTGATGCGGAGAAGCGCCTAGCGATGCAAATGGCAATCTTTGCCAATACCGCTTTGCAGACCCTAAAGAATCCTATTCAACGTGGCCTCTACATTTGCCAGCTTCATGGTGTTGATGCCAAGCTGGAAACTAACACTGTAATGCCTACTGCTTTTCTGATGAAGCAGATGGATTGGCGTGAAAGTCTAGATGAACAGGCCGATGATTTATCTGCTTTAGATGCTTTAATGGCTGAAGTAGAGGAAGCCAAGCAAGATACGCTGGCAGAAATTGCTCAGGCAATTGATGGTGCCAAGAACTATGTACGTGCCGCTGAACTACTTCGCGGTTTACTCTTTATTGATAAGTTTGCAGTTGAGCTTGATGACACCATTTCAGCTTTAATCTAGTTCTTACTCAAGCTAAACTCATCATCTATGGCCTTATTACAAATCTCTGAACCCGGTAAATCACTTGCGCCTCATCAGCGCCGTATTGCTGTGGGTATTGATTTGGGAACTACCAATTCTTTAGTTGCTATCGTACGTGATGCCTTACCTAAGGTTTTGCCAGATGCCCAAGGGCGCGAGCTACTTCCTTCTGTAATACGTTACTTGCCAAATGGCAGAACCCAAGCTGGCTTTGAAGCGCTTGAGAGCATAGTGATTGATCCGAAGAACACCATTGTTTCAGTAAAGCGTTTTATGGGTCGCGGCTTGCTGGATGTGGAGCATATTGAAAGCGCTCCTTACGACTTTGTTGATCAGCCTGGAATGCTTAAGCTCAGAACGGTTGCTGGGGATAAAAGCCCGATTGAAGTTTCTGCAGAAATCTTGGCACGTTTACGTCAATTGGCTGAAGATTCTGTTTCTGATGAAATTGTTGGCGCTGTGATTACAGTTCCAGCTTACTTTGACGATGCACAACGACAAGCAACAAAAGATGCTGCAAAGTTAGCAGGTATCGAAGTGCTGCGTTTATTAAATGAGCCTACTGCTGCTGCTATTGCCTATGGATTAGATAATGCCTCTGAAGGTGTCTATGCCGTATACGACTTAGGTGGGGGTACCTTTGATATCTCCATTCTGCGAATGAGTAGAGGGGTCTTCGAGGTGCTTTCTACTGGTGGTGACTCCGCTCTTGGTGGCGATGACTTTGATCATCGCTTGTATTGCTGGGTGATAGAGCAGGCCAAGCTTCCACCGCTATCAATACATGACCACCGTACTCTACTGCAGGCTTGTAAACATGCCAAAGAGCAACTTAGTCACAACCCATTAGCGCGTGTGCACGAGACTCTTGCTGATGGTATGGTTATCAATGTTGGTGTTAGCCAGGCGCAGTTCTTTGAGATTACTCAGAACTTAGTGAGCAAAACTTTAGTCGCCTGTAAAAAAGCCTTGCGCGATGCTGGCCTCAAATCTGAGGATGTTAAGGGTGTAGTGATGGTGGGTGGATCAACCCGCATGCCCAACGTGCAACGGGCTGTAGGTGAATTGTTTGGCTCTCAACCCTTAAATAATCTGAATCCCGATCAAGTAGTTGCATTGGGCGCTGCCATGCAAGCTGACTTATTGGCAGGCAACCAAAGTAAGGATGATGAGTGGTTACTACTTGATGTTATTCCACTGTCTCTTGGCATTGAAACCATGGGTGGTTTAGTAGAAAAGATTATCCCTCGCAATACACCTATCCCCGTTGCTAGAGCGCAAGAATTCACAACCTTTAAAGATGGTCAGACTGCATTAGCTATTCAGGTAGTGCAGGGTGAGCGTGAGCTAGCGCAAGACTGTCGTTCCTTAGGCAAGTTTGAGTTACGTGGAATACCGGCTATGGCTGCAGGCGCAGCTCGGATTCGGGTAACTTTCCAGGTCGATGCAGATGGATTGCTCTCTGTCAGCGCTACCGAGCAAGGTTCTGGTGTGAAAGCATCAATTGATATCAAGCCTTCATACGGCTTAACCGATGCAGAGATCACTCGTATGCTGCAAGATGGTTTTGCGTCGGCTAAAGAGGATTTGCTTTCGAGGTCATTACGCGAAGAGCAGGTCAATGCACAGCGTTTACTCGATGCAGTTCAAACTGCGTTAGCGAGCGATCGCTCTTTGCTGAGTGTGGAAGAGCAGAAGGAAGTCGATCAAGAGATGGCAGTTCTGCAAAAGATCTTAAATGAAGAAACAGATAGCGCGGTTGTTCGCAAGGCTGTCGACCATGCCGCTAAGGCTACCGATGACTTTGCGCAAAAACGCATGAACGCTAGTATTCAGAAGGCTCTATCTGGCAAGAACGTTGCTGAAATTTAAGTAATCGAAATACAAACCGAATACCCATAGAAAAGAATCATGACTCAAATCGTTGTACTACCACATAGTGAGTATTGCCCTGAAGGTGCAGTTGTTGAGGTTGCCCCAGGCACTTCGATTTGCGAAGCCTTGTTAGAGAATGACATTCCCATTGAACATGCTTGCGATATGGTGTGTGCATGCACTACTTGCCATGTGATTGTTAAAGAGGGCTTTAATAGCCTGAATCCTCCTGATGAGAACGAGGAAGATATGCTTGACCGTGCTTGGGGCCTTAACCCACAGTCACGCTTATCTTGCCAAGCTATTGTCGCCAAAGAAGATTTAGTTATTGAGATTCCAAAATACTCAATTAATCACGCAAAAGAAAATCACTAAAGCGTTGGACTGACAATTCATGAAGTCTCTTATCGGCGGCCTTGTTTTATTTGCAGTATTACTTAACCCCGCCCATGCTGATGATGAGCATCCTGGGGTGGTTACTGATTTATTAATCCGTAGCGAAAGTGATTGGACTGGCAGCACTTTGCCGTCCTATTTGGCGGGCGCCCCTCAAATTGCAGTAATGAAATTTACTATTCCTCCGCAAACTGCATTGCCGATTCACAAACATCCCGCTATTAATGCTGCTTATGTTGTTGATGGCGAAATTACCGTAGTACAAGAAGGCGGAATTCAGCGCAGTTTTAAAAAGGGTGAAGTTATTATTGAGATGGTGGATAAATGGCATCACGGCATCAATCAAGGCTCTGTGCCAGTGGAATTAGTTGTTTTCTATGCCACCACTAATGACCTCCCATTGGCGGTTAAGAAGCCAAATCCTTAAAACCAGACTCCTAATGCACCAAATTGATGCATATATGCCTTCAAACATGCATGCGGTCCATTGCAAAGGTTTTTAGAGGATTAATATTAATTCGTAGTTCATTCTTTAGGCAGTACCTCCAAAAAATCTTTTAAGCCATCCTTCGGGGTGGCTTTTTCTTTTGTCTGCTTATAAATAATATGTTAAATTACATAATGTAAATAAACATATTGTTATTGACGACATGCCGAGTTCCGTTAAAGCTTAATCAAAGGAGATTTAAATGAAATGTAACGTTGGTGGTATTGATCGCGTTCTGAGAATCGCAGTGGGTTTAGTTTTGATTGGCTTGGCTGCAAGCGGTGTAGTTGGTGCTTGGGGTTGGATTGGTATCGTTCCTCTGGCAACAGGGTTATTTAGATTTTGCCCGCTGTACCCAGTTCTTGGCATTAATTCAGCTGGTGCTGGATCAGATTGCGGTGGAGGCGGTTGTTGTAAGTAGGTATCCTTGAATTGGTACAGAATTGATTAAGTGCCACGTAGAAAAAAACCTCGCACTGCGAGGCTTTTTTACATCAAGCGCGTTGAATCGACTCTTACTGAGTAGGAATATTCCGCGCCTTAATAACTTTTTCCCAGTTTATAGACTCAGCTTGAATTTTGGCATCTACATCTTTGCTTTTCATCATCATTGGCGTCAAGCCGTTGGTTTCCATATTGGCAAGCAAGGGAGGTGCCTTGAATGATTTTTCTGTAGCTATATAAATCTTGTCAATGATGGATTGTGGTGTGCCCATTGGAACTGCTAATGCATACCAGCCAGTATTTTCAAATCCAGGAATAGCCGCTTCAGAAACGGTGGGAACATTGGGGAGCTGTTTCAACCTTTTGCTGCTAGTAACAGCAAGTGCTTTTACTTGTCCCGCTTTTGCAAATCCTCCGGTTGCAGGAAAGTTTCCAGCCATAAAATCAATTTGTCCTGCGATCAAATCATTTAGAGCAGGGTTCTCGCCTTTATAGGGCACATGCGTTGCATGAATGCCGGCGGAATAAATAAAATTTTCATTAGCCATGTGTATTTGACTGCCGATGCCTGCCGATCCGAAGTTCAGTTCTTTAGTCTTTGCTAATGCAATGAGTTCTGCAAGTGTATTGACTGGCAGTTTTGGGCTGACCGCGATAACCATAGGCACAGTTGCAATAGTTGTGATGTATGAAAAGTCTTTTATATAGTTAATAGAAGCTTTTTTGTAAATGAAGGGGTTAACCGTCATCATGCTGCCTGAGGCTAGGAGGATGGTGTAACCATCGGCAGGTGACTTGGCAACTATTTCTGCGCCCAAGTTTCCACCTGCACCGCCCCGATTTTCAACAATCACATTTTGACCAAGATTCTTGCTCAGCTCCTGAGAAAGTATTCTCCCTAAAATATCTGCACTGCCCCCTGCGGCAAATGGAACAATCATCTTGATAGGTTTATCCGGCCATGTTTGGGCAGAGATATTGGCAGAGCCAAATATTCCTAGGGAGACACAAAGCGCAAGAATAAATTTATTTTTCTTGGCGAGAGCGCTAATTAAAAGTTGCATGATATTTTTCTCCAACTACTTCGTTATGAATATTTTTTATTGATAAGAGATGATGCCTTAAATTCACTAGCCCAATTTTTTAGGGTCTTTGCTACATTATTGGGATCCTCATCCCAGCTAAGACGATGTTGAAATGCAGAGCGGAGTTCTGATCCAATGCCGCAGCCCCATAATTGAAGCTGGGGTTGCTGTTCGCACCAAGCAATGGCCTGCAGAAGATGATCTTTTAGAAATTCTTCACCATTCGCCTCAATAGTGGCTCGATCCATAGGGCAGCCATCAGAAAAAAGAATGAGTGTATTGCTGGAATTCCGGAGACTGCCAGTATTTTTTAAGCGATCTGCCGCCCATATGAGTGCCTCACCATCAATACTCTCCGCATATATTTCTGGACGCAACATTGCGGCTATACCAGCTCGGGATCTTCTCCAGCTGGTATCAAAATCTTTAAAAATCCAATGCGCTCTTTCATTGAGGCGACCCGGATTTGGGGGCTGACCATTTTTACGCCATTCTTTAAAAGGCCTTCCTCCTTGCCAAGTGCTAGTGCTGTACCCAAGTACTTCAGTTTTTATTCCAGCTTGATCTAGTATCCGCACTAAGGAATCAATGCAAGTAGCAATTTTGACTCGCTGCTCTTTCATGGATCCAGAGCAATCTATCAGTAGCGTCATCTTGGAGTTGACCATGCTACTGTCTACAAGTTGCTTATAGAGGGCTGGTTGTAGCGGAGAGGTCGCGGCACGAGTAAGGTAGCGACGGTCAAGAACCACCTCTGCCTCAGTTGTTTGCCATCGTTTTGGCTGCTTGCTAGAAAATAATTGTTGATAAATGCGAATGAGTTTTGCCCAAGGAATATTTTGCTTACCAATCTCAGAATTTAATTGATCTTGATAGATTGCCAATTGAGCTGATCGTATTTTTTTCTTAGCCTCAGCTTCAGTGTCATAGCTCGAGTTGTAAATGTGATACTTATCAAGAGATTTCTTAAGTAGAAGTAGTTTTTCGCTAGAAGAGTTTGCAGGGCTTTTAAAGTCGGCTGAAATAATTCCTGCATGTGGCGGTACCCATTCTATTTTCAAATGGGTAGAACTCTGATTTTTTCGTTTAGTGCGAATGCTGGGATTGTTGCGATATTCCTCGGCAATCAAACCAGATACCAGTTTAATTACCTCATGCGCAGTCTGTGCGTAAGCCTCTTGGTTATTGCGGGTCGTTTTTAGTTTCACTAGAAGTGGACCCATGTTCTCGGCTATACCAGCTCGAGTAGCCTCCACAATATCTTGCATTAACTGCGGAATAGGCTGGCTATTTAATTTCATCCAGACTGTAGAGAAAATGGTGACCAGTAAAAGGCCAATACTTCCCTCGGCACCTCCGCTGGAAATGAATTGCTGCATCCAAGCAATAAATTGGGTCTGAATATTTTGTTGACTGCCTTTAAGTTCATCCGGGCAGTTACTTTCCACGCGAATTTGTTCTAAGACTTCAAATATTAGAGATTCAATCATGCCCTCTGGAGTTAGCGAGGCATGTAAATTGGCATTGGAATATCGGAGGCGCAACGCTATGCCATCTAGTACTCCGCGCGGATAAGCCCATGATGCTTTGAGGTTATCAAGATTGAGGTGCGGTGCAATTGAATCAAGAGGCAGGGATTTATGAAAGAGCTGCCAATCCCGAATCTGCACACTGGATTCTCCGGACAATGATCGAATCATTGCGCCGCACCGTTGTTGCTGTTCGAAGTCTTGGTGAGTTTGAGTTTGCAAGGTGAGTTTGCGCGTGTCTTGTATTACTGCTTGCTTAAATCTAGTTCACTAGCGAAGCAGCGTTGATAGTATTCAGCCACTAAGACTTTCTCCTCTGATTCACATTTATTTAAAAATGCCAGAGAAAATGCAATTTGTAGATCTTTAAAGATGCGCCAATTTTCACCCCAGGTAATCAGAGTTCTCGTCGACATTAAAGTGGAAATATCTCCAGCTGCAAAGCCGCTTCTAGTAAGGTTGGCAAGGCTAATCATTGCTTTTCCTTGTGCATCAGAAAGCTCTGGGACTTTCGCCATCAGAATTTTTTGTTCTTCACTAGGCTCGAGGTAGTTTAGGGCTGCAACGATATCCCAACGATCCATTTGACCGTGGTTAAGCAGTTGAGTTCCTTGATATAAACCATTCCAATTTCCTAGGCCAACAGTATTGCTAGTGGCAAAGATTCGAAATGCAGGATTAGGATTAATTACTCTATTTTGATCCAGCAAAGTCAGGCGACCTTCGCGCTCCAGCATTCTCTGAATAACAAACATCACATCTGGTTGGCCAGCATCGTACTCATCCAGAATGAGTGCGATAGGGCGTTGCAGACTCCAGGGGATGAGACCTTCTTGAAAGCGGGTAATTTGCTTTCCATCTTCTAGGCTAATAACATCTTTTCCAATCAAATCCATTCGAGTAATTTGACCATCTAAATTAATTCGCAAACAGGGCCAATTTAAACGTGCTGCGACTTGTTCTATATGGGTTGATTTTCCGGTGCCATGCATCCCTTGAAGCATGACTCTTCGATTGAAGGCAAAGCCAGCCAAAATGGCTAAGGTGGCTTCGGGATTCAGTTGGTAGCTTGGATCAACAGCGGGCACAAGCTCACTTGGCTTATTAAAGGCGGGGATCTGAAAGTCAGCAAAGCTTCTACACTCAGGGAAGGCGGAGTGTAGAGAAACCAGTTTTTCAGGCTGCAAACCCATTAAATCAATTGAAGAGGTGCTTTCAGCCATTTTCTTGCCTTTAAAAGTCTTAATATGTTGTCAAATATATTCCATATTCGGGTTTATATGCTTGACTTTACCAAAAATACGCTATTATTATTCATATTGTAGAACAAAATGTTCCGTTTAATTGAATACCTAGGAGAGCTTTATGTCTAAGTCTGGCGCTAATTTACCTACCGGCCCACAAAAAATGACCCCTTCCGAAGCGTTTGTGGAGACCATGGTCGCCAACAAGGTGAAGGATATTTTTGGAATCATGGGCTCTGCCTTTATGGATGCAATGGATATTTTTGCTCCAGCAGGCATTCGCTTGATTCCAGTGGTTCATGAACAAGGCGCTGCGCATATGGCTGATGGCTATGCTCGCGTGAGCGGAAGTCATGGAGTCGTAATCGGACAAAATGGCCCCGGCATTAGTAACTGCGTTACAGCAATTGCGGCAGCTTATTGGGCGCATAGTCCAGTGGTAATTATTACTCCTGAAACAGGCACGATGGGTATGGGTTTAGGTGGCTTCCAAGAGGCTAACCAATTACCAATGTTTGAAGAGTTCACAAAGTATCAAGGTCACGTTAACAATCCTAAGCGTATGGCTGAATTTACCGGCCGCTGTTTTGATCGTGCCTTATCTGAAATGGGTCCAACCCAACTCAATATTCCACGTGATTATTTCTATGGCGAGATCGAAGTAGAAATCCCACAGCCTAATCGTCTTGATCGCGGACCTGGCGGCGAGAAGAGCTTGGATGAGGCTGCAGAACTCTTGGCAAATGCTAAGTTCCCAGTGATTATTTCTGGTGGTGGTGTGGTGATGGGTGATGCTGTAGAGGAATGTAAAGCCTTTG
>CANCQD010000079.1 GCA_947380285.1 Burkholderiaceae bacterium
GTAGGGAAAATGCGCTTGTTAGCTAAGCCAAATCCAGTGCCAAGCCTATCTGGCTATAAGCTCGAAGTGACAGGCTACAAGCCTTACACCCCCTAATATCGCTAATGCGATAAATATTTTTAGAGAATTGATATGACTAGTACTAATGACTTTGTAGGTGTATTAGAAGCCGATCTTAATGGTCAGGATCTTCGGATTGGCGTTGTACAAGCGCGTTTCAATGAAGACCATTGTGTTGCTTTAACCAATGCCTGTATTAATGAATTAATTTCTTTGGGTGTTAATCAATCTGACATTAAGCTAGTGACAGTTCCAGGCGCATTAGAGATTCCATTTGCTCTACAAAAACTTGCTGAGACTGGTGAGTTTGACGGCTTAGTTGCTCTAGGAGCGGTTATTCGTGGTGAGACTTATCACTTTGAATTGGTCTCCAATGAATCTGCTTCTGGTATCACTCGTATCTCTATCGATACTGGATTACCAATCGCTAATGGTGTATTAACTTGCGATACTGATGAACAAGCTCATGCTCGTGTTCAGGTAAAAGGTTCAGAATGTGCTCAAGCGGTAGTAGAGATGGCTAATCTAGCGCTGGCATTGACGCCGGATATCGATATCGAAATCAACTCGAGTGAAGAAGAATAATTCGCATGTCAACATCAAGCCAGAACCCCTCTATTCCACACTCCCTACCAGCCGGCAAAGAAGTGAAGCCAGCGCCTAAGCGATCCCTTACGCCGCGTCGTCGCGCTCGTGAGTACGCCCTACAAGGCGTTTATCAAAGCCTAGTGATGCGTCGTGCCGGTAGCATTCCCAATGGCGCTGCGATTACTAAGCAGCTCGCTGAAGATCCTGCTTTTCGTCGCTGCCAACTTGATCTTTTTCAAGGAATCTTCGATGGGGTTTTAGCCCGCACCGATGAATTAGAAGCCATCATTACACCGGCATTAGATCGCCCAATTAATGAGCTATCTCCCGTGGAGCATGCGGCACTGCTGATTGGCGCATATGAGCTAGCAATCGACCTCTCGGTACCTTATAAAGTAGCCATTAATGAAGCTGTAGAGCTCGCCAAGACCTTTGGCGGCACTGACGGCCACAAATATGTGAACGGCGTACTAGATTTACTAGCCCAGAAGCTGCGTACCGCAGAAACTCAAGCAGGCTAACCCCTCAATCTAGTAGTACCAAACCCCTGCCTCCCAGCTGAATACGCTTGGAGGCTGTTTTATTTATTGGGGGATAAAATAGCTTGGACATCACCAAGGTTAAAACATCATGCAAAAAGTAGATATTCGTAGCCAACTCAAAGATCCTCATCTTTTCCAAGAAAAAGCTTTTATAGACGGTAAATGGGTTAGCTCTAAAACGACTTTCTCGGTTTCCAATCCTGCCACTGATGAAATCATTGCCAATGTTGCCAACCTTGAAACTCAGGATGCCGAACTAGCCATTTCTGCAGCAGAAAAAGCGCTACCTTCTTGGCGCAGCAAGTTAGCTAAAGAGCGCGCCCAAATCATGCGCAAATGGTTTGATTTGATTATTGAAAATACCCAAGATCTAGCAAAGCTCATGACACTTGAGCAAGGCAAGCCTCTGGCTGAAGCTGCTGGAGAAGTGGTTTATGGCGCTTCTTTTGTGGAGTGGTTTGCAGAAGAGGCAAAACGCGTTGAAGGCTCAATTCTAGGAACCACCTGGAGCGATAAGCGCCTGATGGTAATCAAGCAACCCATTGGTGTATGTGTTGCAATTACGCCATGGAACTTTCCTATCGCCATGATTACGCGCAAGATAGCGCCGGCATTAGCGGCTGGCTGCACCATTGTGATTAAGCCAGCCGAGCTGACGCCACTATCCGCTCTCGCCATAGCTGAGCTTGGCAAGCGTGCTGGCATACCAGATGGAGTTATCAATATTGTCACTGCGGATGCAAATCAATCAATTGCTATTGGAAAAACCCTTTGTGCATCACCGACAGTTCGCCATCTCTCTTTCACAGGATCAACAGAGGTCGGTCGCATTCTCATGGAGCAATGTGCTCCAACCGTCAAAAAGCTCGCTCTTGAGCTAGGCGGACACGCCCCATTCATCGTATTTGAGGATGCTGATATTGATGCAGCAGTGAATGGTGCTATGGCTTCTAAATTTAGAAACTCCGGTCAAACCTGTGTTTGCGCAAATCGTTTTTATGTTCACAAAAAGGTACAAGATGCATTTGTGGAAAAGTTTGCCAAAGCCCTTGAAATGATTAAGGTCGGCAATGGTATGGAAGCCGGCATCACTCAAGGACCCTTGATTGAAACTGCCGCACTAGAAAAAGTCAAAAAGCATGTTGCTGACGCCCTTAGCAAAGGCGCAACACTCGTTACCGGCGGCAAACAAACAACAGAGGGCAAGAACTTTTATGAACCTACTATTTTGGCCAACGTAAACAGTCAGATGCTCATTACCTATGAAGAAACTTTTGGCCCAGTAGCGCCAATTATTCCTTTTGAGAGTGATGAAGAGGTGATCAAACTTGCCAACAATAGTCAGTTTGGTTTGGCATCCTACTTCTATAGTCGCGATATTGGCCGTGTATGGAAAGTGGCTGAAGCCTTGGAGTACGGGATGGTTGGCGTTAATACCGGTTTAATCTCTAATGAAGTTGCACCCTTTGGCGGGATTAAGCAATCCGGCCTTGGTCGTGAAGGCAGTGTTTACGGTATGGATGAATACTTGGAGATGAAATACGTCTGCGTCGGCTTGTAAGCCCTGCTACTTAAGCGCTCTTCTGCTTATTTTTTCTTATAGACCAAATCCCAAACACCGTGGCCCAGCTTGATGCCACGGTTCTCAAATTTAGTTACCGGACGGTATTCTGGTCGGGTTACATAACCTTGATGCTCAGCATTAAGTTGCTCAAGAGTAGGTTTAAATTCATTGAAGACCTCGCCTTGCTTGGCAGCGTCATATAAGGTGAAGGTTTCCATCTTTACCAATTCACTTGAAGTATTTTGTAGAGCAGGCTCTGCATTCAATACCAAGAGCATCTGCTCTGCGTAGTTATGCCAATCCGTTGCCAGATGCAAATAAGCGCCCAGCTTTAATCTAGAAGCCAGCAATCGAACAAACTCAGCCTGTATCAGGCGACGTTTGTGGTGACGCCTCTTATGCCAAGGATCTGCAAAATAAATATGAATCCCATCCAATAAATCTGGTGCAATCATCTGCTCGAGCACCTCAACAGCATCATGACGAATGAGCCTTAAGTTTGTCAGGTGATTTTCACCAATCAGCTTCAGCAATGCTCCAACGCCAGGCGGATGGACTTCAATAGCCAAAAAGTCATCACCAGATCTTAAGGCAGCAATCTTGGCAGTTGTCTCCCCCATACCAAAACCAATTTCTAGAATCTTTGGCTTACTTGAGCCTTGAAATGCTTCAGTTAAATTGAGATTGGAGGCTTGATAGGGAATGAGAAACTGTGGGCCCAATTCTTCAATAGCGCGTTGCTGTCCAGCAGTAGTTCTACCTGCCCTTAAAACAAAAGAGCGAATGCGCTCATCAAAACGCTTTTTAGAAGAGTTGCTATTTTCAATCACTACTTAACCAACCACCTTCTTAAAATAAGCAATCGTCTCTTTGAGACCGTCTTCTAGGTTGACCTTTGGCTGCCAACCTAATTTTGCTTTAGCTAGCTCGATATTAGGTTGACGTTGCTTGGGATCGTCCGATGGCAGTGGCTGATGAATGATTTTAGACTTGCTACCCGAGAGCTTCAGAATGGTCTCAGCAAGCTGCAACATCGTGAACTCTCCCGGGTTACCAATATTCACTGGCCCTGTAAAGCCATCTTCTGAGTTCATCATTTTGACCATGGCATCAATTAAGTCATCGACATAGCAAAAGCTTCTGGTTTGCTGACCATCACCATAAATAGTGATGTCCTTGCCTTGTAATGCCTGCACAATAAAGTTACTCACCACTCGACCATCGTTGGGATGCATGCGTGGGCCATACGTATTAAAAATACGCACAACTTTGATGTCTAAATTATGTTGGCGGTTGTAGTCAAAAAAGAGGGTTTCAGCGCAACGCTTGCCTTCATCGTAGCAAGAACGAATACCGATGGGATTGACCTTACCCCAATACTCTTCTGGCTGGGGGTGGACTTCTGGATCGCCATAGACTTCACTAGTAGATGCTTGGAGAATACGAGCCCTGGTTCTTTTAGCTAGACCCAGCATATTAATTGCACCATGCACACTTGTCTTAGTCGTTTGCACTGGATCGTATTGATAGTGAATTGGGGATGCTGGGCAAGCGAGGTTGTAAATCTGATTGGTTTCTACATACAGCGGGAAAGTGACATCGTGTCGCATGAGCTCTAAACGAGAATTAGGTAATAGATGCGCTACGTTCTCTTTAGAGCCAGTGAAATAGTTATCCACCACCAAAACATCATTACCCTCTTTGAGTAGCCTCTCGGTGAGATGGGATCCCAGAAAACCTGCTCCGCCGGTGATGAGGATTTTGTTCATAGTTCGTCTTTTATTGAGGGGGTATTTTATTAAACCGACTATTAGTCTATTTTTGGGATATTCCAGCCGGCAGATCGGTAAGCATAAACAACTTCAGCCAGAACAATTGATAGTGAGGTCATAAAAAAGATTAGCCCTAATACAAATGTCCAAATAACATAAGTCGTTTGCAATGAACGCACAGCGCCCGCTTGAAAGAAGAATAATTCCAGCACTGTCATTGAGATAAAGACGCCACTGAGCACGTCAAAAAAGATGGCTGCCGTACAAAGGCGGCCACGAATTTGGGCTTCATCAGCCTCCTTATTCATATGCCGTAACAATGTCACATCTTTCACATCGCCCCGATCAACGGAGTGTCGAATTGCGCGCATACGATCGACAGATCGAGCAAGACGACCTGAAATAGCGTTAATTAAAGTAGCAACCGCAGTTAACAAAAATACCGGCGCCAGAGCCAGCTGAATATTATTCGTTATTGCGTCAATTGATGCATCCATAAGAATTTCCTGAGCTTTTTAAGTCACTTAAAGATTAATGGGACCAAGCAATTAAGCCAGTGTAGGACGTAAACAAAACCAGTACTCCAAAAGCAATGCGATACCAAGCAAATGGTATGAAATTATGGTGAGCCACATAATGTATTAACCAGCGCACGCATACAAAAGCAGAAATAAATGCAGCTATAAAACCTATAACAATAGCGAGAGTAAATTCACCAGAAAAGGCTACAGGGGCTTTCCAAAGTTTAAGCAACTCATAGGCAGTAGCTCCACCAATCACTGGGATAGCCAAGAAAAAAGAAAATTCCGTAGCTACAGCGCGAGGCAAACCAAATAACATGCCGCCAATAATGGTTGCGCCCGAGCGTGATGTACCGGGTATTAAAGCAGCACATTGAGCAAGACCAACCTTGAGTGCATCCAATGGGGTTAAATAATCCACCGACTTAATTTGATTAGACACATCAGCAAAATTTTGCTGGCGACGCTCAGCCCAAAAAATAATGAGGGCACCCACAATAAATGCACTAGCTACCGGGATTGGAGAAAACAAAACTGCTTTGATGTGCTTGCTAAACAAAAAGCCTAGTCCCATCGCCGGGATCGATGCAATCAATAAATTCAGGACAAAACGGCGGGATTCAGAACTGCTAGAAAAAGAGCCAACCACCTTGATGAGCTTTTGACGAAACTCCCAACAAACCGCCAAAATGGCGCCAAACTGAATAATGACCTCAAAGGCTTTGCCACGATCATCATTAAAGTCCAGCAAATCGCCAACTAAGATTAGATGCCCAGTGCTAGAGATCGGCAAAAACTCCGTTAATCCCTCGACCACACCCAGAATGACTGCCTTTAGTAACAAAATTATATCCATGAGCCAAATTTTATAGGTATATAGAAGCAATTCAGGGTATTTGGCAAAATAGTGCCTAAATGAGCAATTTGAATAAATTAGCCTTAAACTGCATGGCACATTGAAAAGTATCCGAATTACATGACCCTAGCCCGCTTCAGATTATCTAGACTTACCGCCTTTGGTTTGATCCTGAGTCAAGCATTAGGTTTGAGCGCTTGGTCCTGCAATGCCTTTGCGCAAAGCCCTAACGCGGCTACAAGGCCTGCTTTACCCACTCCAATGAGTGCTTCTACCCTCATTGGATTGGAACAGCCACCGCAAATCGCGCCCTTGCCTACCAAACCCGCAGTAGCGGCAGGTGCTGCACCATCCAACTTGGTTGGCAACAAACCCGGTGAGGCCAAAGGGCAATTAAGCGATTTAATACAGCTCTACCAAGAGGCTGCCTTTAGTGATCCCGTATTAACAGCCGCTCGTTTTAACTATCAGGCTAGTAAAGAGCTCTACTGGCAAGGTTTCTCCTTGTTGATGCCACAAGCGAATGCTACTCCTGGTGGAACTCGCTACTATCAGCATGGTACAGGCAGCACAGTAGTCTCCAATAACGCTGGCAACTCACGAGTATTTGATCAAAAAAGTTATACCGTCACCCTAACTCAGCCAGTCTTCAACGTAGGTGCGCTGGAACTTTTTAAGCAAGGCGATCTCAATACCAAATTAGCAGACATGCGCTTTTTCTTGGCGCAACAAGATTTAATCTTACGTGTGTCACAAGCCTATTTCGATGCGCTAACGAGTCAAGATAATGTGGCGCTCTTCAAAAATAAGAAGGATTTGATTAAGCAACAACTTGAAGCAGCCCAAGCAAAATTTGATGCCGGTCTCGCTACAATTGTTGATGTCAATACCGCACAAGCAGCATTAGATTTAGCCAACTCCCAGGAGATTGCTGCACAGGCCGACCTGATTGTGAAGCGCGGCGCACTTGAGCAAATCGTTGGACGCCCTGTAGGTGCAATCAAGCCGCTTATTAAAGAAGCCAAAATTGAGGGCGTCCTTAAGGATCCACGCAGCAAGAGCAAGGATTCCAAAGGCTATCCTATCGCGGAGAGTGTTAACCCCATTCTGCCGCCTGGTCAAACCTTGGATGACTGGATTAATCAAGCAGAATCAGCAAACTTCAATGTATTAGCAGGCCAACTATCCGTCAGCCTTGCAGAGAGTACCTATCGTGGTGCACAGGCTTTAAATTATCCAACCGTCAATTTAGTGGGCACATCGGGGTACAACACCTCAAACGGCACACCGAATAATTACACGCCAGCTAGTACCAATGTATATAACAACACATTGGCACTACAAATGACCATTCCTCTGGTATCAGGTGGCTATAACAGCTCCTTAATTCGTCAAAATGCCGCTCTAGTGGATGCAGCTAAAGCAAATTACGACACCTACCGTCGTGCGGCGGCTCAAAACACAAGGACCGCCTTTACTGGCTTCTATGGTGGTTTAGCTAGCGTTAAAGCCTATGAGGCAGCGGAACGCTCATCATCATCTGCCCTAGAGTCCAGCAAGCTTGGCTTTCAAGTCGGGACTTTAATTAATATTGACGTATTGATTGCATTAGATTCATTGATTAATACTCGCTCTTTGCTCCAGCAAGCGAGATACAGCACCATCCTCAATGCCATCAAATTAAAAGCTCACGCAGCTGCCTTAACAGATGAAGACTTAGTGGCAATCAACGCTTTACTGCGTTAATTCAGCAAACTTAAAGAAGTTTCAATCACCTCAGTCACCATCGGTGGCTTCTGGATATCTCCAACATTACGAATATTGTCAGACCAATAACCTTCGGTCTTCCACCTAGGTGAGTCGCAATAAATTTCTACCGTAGGCTTACCTAGTACGGCTGCAAGATGTGTAAGTCCAGTATCAACGCCGACCGTCAATGCAGCACCTGTAATGACTGAGAAAGCATCTTGAATTGAAAAAGCAGGCGGTACCAATGCATTAGGAATCTGCGAGGCAATGTCATTGCTCACTTCTTTCTCAGCAAAATTACCCCAAGGCAGAACCACTTGATAACCGCGGCTGGCCAGCTCTTTACCCAAAGCTACCCAGCTTTCATTAGGCCAACGCTTAGCTTCTCTAGCTGTCGAATGAAAGCACAAGATATACGGCGCTCTTAATGCTGCAAGCACTTTTGTCGAGTCTAGAGCTAAAGAATTGATGTAAGTTTCTGGATAAAACTGAGGGGCACTTTTGCGATCTATTAAGGACCAATCCAAGGCTGAACACGTTACCCAACGTGAACGATCTACTGCGTGACATTGTGTCGGGACTTGCACAGAGTGGTTATACAAAGATCTTGCAATCGGCTCGTAACCAGAAAACTCTGTTGCATTAGCTAGGCCCGCAATCACTGCATTTGTGGCCTTATTGGCTAGCGAACAGACGATGGCTGATTTCAGTAAACCCTGAGTTTCAATGATGATGTCATATGAAGTTTGCTGAAGCTCTTTCTTAAATGCAAAAAATTGCTGCCAGGTAGAAAGTTTGAAGAGATTCTTTTTCCAGCGCCGCAAGCTAAACGGAATGATGCGATCAATTCCTTGAAAGCCCTCTTTGGAAAGCAGTGGCGCGAGCAAATGAACATACCCTTCTTCAACCACCCAATCAATTTGAGCATGAGGCAAACGCGCCCGAAGATCCCAAACGATTGGCAAGTTATGCAGCACATCCCCTAATGAGGAGAGCTTTACCAATAAGATCTTGGGATTTTGAGAGTTGGCAGATGAATTGCTCATGAGAGCATTATCTTATCTTTTGTGTCGACCGAGATGGCTAGAACTTCGGTGCCGCATCCCATAAAAGACCGGCTGTATCCTTGGCATTCATATTGGGCTGAGCGCCACTGGGTAATGGCCATTCAATTCCAACCGTTGGATCATTCCAAGCAAGGCAAGCCTCGCTCTGCGGGTGATAGTAATCCGTGGTTTTATAAAGAAATTCGGCAGTTGGAGAGAGTACTAAAAAGCCATGGGCCAACTGCGCTGGGATCCACATTTGCTTATGATTCGCAGCACTTAATTCAACGCCCACCCATTTGCCATAAGTGGGTGAATCTTTACGAATATCAACCGCCACATCAAACACGCTTCCCGCAACAACTCGTACCAACTTACCTTGAGTCTTTTCCATTTGATAATGCAAGCCCCGCAAAGTCCACTGGCGAGAGAATGAATGGTTATCTTGTACAAACTGAACATCAAGACCAGTTGCATTTGCAAAGTCTTCTGCGTTGAATGACTCAGTAAACCACCCACGTTCATCACCAAATACTTTTGGCTCCACAATGAACACATCATGAATTGCTGTTGGCGTAATGAATAATTTAGAGGCCATCATTACCCAATAATCTTTTTATGGGACAAAGCAACAGGCTGAGCAGCATTATTGAGTTCGTTCAAGATTTTTCCAAGATATTGGCCGTAACTATTTTTACTGAGTTGTGCGGCAACCTTCTGCACTGTGTCCGCGGTAATCCAGCCTTGGCGATAGGCAATCTCCTCCGGGCAAGCTACCATGAGGCCCTGGCGCTTCTGCAAAGTGGCAATAAAGCCAGCAGCGTCAAGCAAAGAATCATGGGTGCCAGTGTCGAGCCAAGCAAATCCACGGCCCATAATCTCCACATTCAGCTCATTCTTTTCAAGGTAGGCGCGATTCACATCAGTAATCTCGAGCTCACCTCGAGCACTAGGCTTGATGGAGGCTGCGATATCGCACACCTGATTGTCATAAAAATATAAGCCGGTTACAGCATAGCTACTGCGAGGCTTCAACGGCTTTTCTTCGATCGAAAGTGCTTTGTAGTCCTTATCAAACTCTACAACGCCATAACGCTCTGGATCGTTCACGTGATAAGCAAATACAGATGCCCCAACAGTGCGCTCATTAGCACTATTCAGTTGGTCGACCAATTCATGGCCATAGAAAATATTGTCGCCAAGCACCAATGCACTCGGACTATTGCCTACGAAATTTTTTCCCAAAGTAAATGCTTGTGCCAAACCATCCGGTGAAGGCTGCACGCAATACTCAATATTGAGACCCCACTGGGAGCCATCTCCTAAGAGCTCAGAGAATCGAGGAGTGTCTTGTGGTGTAGAAATCAACAGAATGTCGCGAATACCAGCCAACATTAAGGTACTTAATGGGTAATACACCATTGGTTTGTCGTAGACCGGCATTAACTGCTTTGAGACTGCCTGCGTCACTGGATAGAGGCGAGTACCAGACCCGCCCGCCAAGATAATGCCTTTCCTACTTACCGCCATACGATATACCCTTTAAATAAGGCCGCTTTTTGCGAGCCCCTGAACATACCGCTGCACATATATGCTCCATGAGCTCTGGAATAGACCTGATTTTGACATACCCTCCGAAAGAGCAAGCTGCTCCTGAAGTTTTCTTGAGTCCATACGGGAATTCATCGGCCTAGGGGCTGGAAGGGGGTATTCAATCGCCAAAATAGGCTTAATAGTGTCTGGCTTGGCTTTGAGCTGAACGCCAGCATTTAAGGCGACCTGGACCGCAAAAGAGGCTAAACCATGCCAAGTAGTCTCACCTGCGGGAACGGTGTGATAAATGCCCGATGGAAACTGCTTTAGCGTCCCTTGAGAATCTAGCGTTAAATCCAGACTTACTTGGGCAAGCCATTGCGCACTAGTGGGCACTCCATATTGATCATCAATGACTTTTAACTCTTCACGGTCTTTTGCCAAACGCAATATCGTACGAATGAAATTACCACCATCTCCATACACCCAACTGGTTCGGAAAACAGCAAATTGACCTTGGGTTGAGTTTGCAAATACTTTTTCTATCAGCTCTTCTCCTGCGGCCTTACTTTTTCCATAAACGCCTAGTGGATTACGAGCATCAGTCTCAATATAAAAACCTTCTTTGCCACCATCAAATACATAATCGGTTGAGTAGTGGAGAAAAGTAGCATTATTTTCTGCGGCATAGCGCGCCATTAATTCAGGGGCTTTTGCATTCACAGCATAGGCTAAT
>CANCQD010000080.1 GCA_947380285.1 Burkholderiaceae bacterium
AGTGACCGAAGAGCAGTTCAATCTTAAGCTGAAGGGCTAATCGTGTTTAGATGCGGCACCATCGCCATTGTTGGGCGTCCTAATATGGGTAAATCAACACTTCTCAATGCTTTGGTCGGGCAGAAGATCAGTATTACCTCTCGTAAGGCACAAACAACACGGCATCGTATTCTGGGTATTCAGAATCGTGAAGAAGCGCAGTTCATTTTTATTGATACCCCCGGCTTTCAGACACGCTTACTGAATACCTTGAATAAAGCATTAAATCGCACCGTCACTACTGCCTTGCAAGATGTGAATGTAGCTTGCTTTGTGGTTGAGGCTGGTTACTTTGGAGAAGACGACAAGAAGGTATTGAAGTTACTTCCAGATGACTTACCAGTTGTCTTGGTTCTGAACAAATTGGATTTATTTAATAGTCGTTTTCAGACCCCATCAGAACGTGATCAGGCTTTGCTCAGCTTCATTAAAGAGATGGCTCGCCCTTGGTGTGAGTTAGGTGGTCACGAAGATCAGAAATGCGAGTTTGCTGAAATCGTGCCGATGAGTGCAAAGAGTCCTGGTGATATCGAAAGATTGCTCGACGTGCTTGAAGGTTATCTGCCTGAAGCGGAAGCTGTCTATGATGGCGATACCATCACGGATCGTAGTGAGCGTTTTTTAGCTGCCGAGATCCTGCGTGAAAAGGTATTCCGCTTTACTGGCGAAGAGTTGCCATATACCAGCACAGTTGTAATTGATCAGTTCAAGATGGATGGCAAGATGCGTCGCATAGCGGCAACCATTTTGGTCGATCGCGATAGTCATAAGGCGATGATCATTGGACAAAAGGGTGAGCGCCTCAAGAAGATTTCGACTGATGCCCGCATCGATATGGAAAAGCTCTTTGACGGCAAAGTCTTTTTGGAGACTTGGGTTAAGGTCAAGCGAGGCTGGGCAGATGATCGCGCTGAATTGCGGGCGCAAGGTCTGGAATAAATTTCTATGGCCTCGATTCGTGTTGCTGACGAACCTGCTTTTGTATTGCACAGCATTCCCTATAAAGAAACCAGCTTAATTCTGGATGTTTTTACTCGACAATATGGTCGTATGGCTTTGATTGCTAAGGGTGCAAAACGCCCGCACTCAACCTTAAGACCTGTCTTGCAGCGTTTCCAGCCGCTTCTGGTTTCTTGGAGCGGTAAATCCGAGCTGCGCACCCTAACAAAGTCGGAGTGGGTGGGTGGTATGCCTTCCTTGGTGGGAGATGCTTTACTATGCGGTTTTTATCTTAACGAGTTACTCGTGAAGTTTTTAGCGCGCGAAGACGATTATGAAAAGCTTTACGATCGCTACGCCGAGACAATTAATGCTCTTTCCAACCTTGAGTTTGAATCTAAAGGGCTAGAGGAAATTCTGAGGCCCTTTGAGTTATCCCTACTCCAAGAAACGGGTTACGCAGCCGCTTTAGACCGTTGCGTCGAAACTAATGAAGCACCGCTAGCTCAAGAACAGTACATATACCAACCAGAGCGTGGGGTACGTCCTGTTCAGGTAGATGATCCAGGGCATTGGCCTGTTCTGACCGGCAAATCCCTTTTATCGATTGCGGTAGGAGATTTTTCTGATCCAGAGACTCTTTTGGAGAGTAAGCAATTGATGCGTTTTCTGCTGGGCTTGCATTTGCAAGATCAGGTATTAACTACTCGCCAGATTTTGATTGATCTAAGGAAAATCTAGTAATCTATATCAATGAACAGCCACCTAGCCCTTGAACTGGGTATTAATATTGATCACGTCGCCACTTTGCGTAATGCGCGTGGTACTGTGTATCCCGATCCGCTAAAAGCGGCAGTTTTGGCTGAGGAAGCAGGCGCAGATCTCATCACCTTACATTTACGGGAAGATCGTCGTCACATTAAAGATGCAGATTTATTGGCTTTGCGTCCACTCATTAAAACCCGCATGAATCTTGAATGCGCAGTCACCCCAGAAATGATCAACATTGCTTGCAAGGTAAAACCACATGATGTCTGCCTTGTTCCCGAGAAGCGCGAAGAGGTTACAACTGAGGGTGGCCTAGATGTAACGGGTCACTTTGAGGCTGTGAAATCGGCCACGAAACAATTACAAGATGCTGGCATTCGAGTATCCCTCTTTATTGATCCTGAAGAGAAACAAATTCAGGCAGCTAAAGAAGTTGGTGCAACTGTAGTGGAGTTGCATACCGGTCGTTATGCTGATTTATCTGGTGCCGCTCAAGTATCCGAATTAGAGCGTATTCGTAAGGCCGCCATATTTGGAAAAAGTATTGGCCTGAGAGTCAATGCTGGCCATGGTTTACACGAAGGTAATGTCAAGCCAATTGCCGCCATTACTGAATTATCTGAGCTGAATATTGGCCATGCCATTGTTGCTGAGGCTTTATTTAAGGGTTGGCAAAAAGCAATCACTGATATGAAGGCCTTGATGATTCAGGGTAGGGCCAAACCTTAAGAATCAATCACGGTAAACATCCATTTAAAAAAATGATCATTGGTATCGGCACTGACATTCTGCAGATTGAGCGCTTACAAGCGGCTTACGATCGAACTAATGGTCGCTTAGCCGAAAAAATACTTGGTCCCGATGAAATGCTGGTATTCAAGCATCGTCTTTCCAGAAATCATAAACGAGGTATTGCGTTCTTAGCCACCCGTTTTGCAGCCAAAGAGGCCTTTTCAAAAGCGATTGGACTTGGGATGAGAATGCCAATGACCTGGCGCTCACTCCAAACCTTAAATGAGCCCAGTGGCAAGCCCGTAACTAGCTACCTCGGAGCATTGGCTCAATTTATGCAAGAGAGAAATTGGGAGGCTCACGTGACAGTAAGCGATGAACAGGATATGGCAATTGCGCATGTCATTGTTACTCAAAAGTAAAAACAAGAAATAAAGAATCTACAAAGAGGAATCCATGAGTAAAGCCACCATGAACCCAGGCCCGGTCACTCTAGATGTAGTTGGTCTGGAATTAAATGCGGAAGATCGTCGTCGTATCTTGCATTCACTGACTGGTGGCGTGATTTTGTTTGGCCGAAACTTTACCAATCGTCAGCAGCTCACCAAATTAACTGCTTCGATTAAGAAGCTTCGCCCAGATGTCCTGATTTCGATTGACCATGAGGGTGGTCGAGTGCAGCGCGCCAAGTCCGATGGCTTTACTCACCTACCCGCAATGCGTAAGCTTGGCGAGCTCTGGGGCGCAAAGAATAAATCGAATCACCCAGCCGAATCCGCTGCTATTGCGATGGCTGCAGCAACCGCTTGTGGTTACGTACTTGCAGCTGAGCTGCGTGCCTGTGGCGTTGACTTCAGTTTTACCCCGGTTCTTGACTTGGATTTTGGTCGTAGCGGTGTCATTGGCGATCGATCTTTTAGTCGCGACCCACAAATTGTCTTTGCGTTAGCAAAAAGTCTAAATGAAGGTTTGCGCTTAGCTGGTATGGCGAACTGCGGTAAACACTTTCCTGGGCATGGTTGGGCTGAGGCAGATTCGCATGTAGCTATTCCGGTCGATGAACGTTCTTTAAAAGAAATCTTGAACGATGATGCCAAGCCCTATGAGTGGTTAGATCTCAGTTTGACTTCGGTAATGCCAGCACACGTGATCTATCCAAAGGTAGATAAGAACCCAGCAGGATTCTCAAAGATTTGGCTTCATTCCATTCTGCGTCAAGAATTGGGCTTTGAAGGCGTGATCTTTAGTGATGACCTATCCATGGAGGGTGCAAGCGTAGCGGGATCAGTAGTAAAGGGTGCTGAGATGGCCTTAGATGCTGGATGTGATGCGGTATTAATCTGCAATCGTCCAGATCTTGCAGACCAGTTACTTTCTAAGTTAAAAGTAACCAAAGCTAAACAGGTGGAGTCGGCAACCCGTTTAAATCGCCTCATGCCTACTGCCTCTGCAAGCTCATGGGATACGCTTCAAAGCGAGTCTGAATACCAGCATGCCAAGGGCTTGCTGCAACAGTTAAATTTAATTCAGTAGAGTCTGATTAATTCTTGGAAACCCTCTCCCATTCGGAGAGGACAAACTTTTTAATGTCGTACCCTTGTGGTCTTGCACAGACAATAGTATCTACGTCCACTGACTGATAAATTTTCTGCAGTCTTAGCGAATCGCCCTTCGTTGAAAAATTGGGCATCCAAGATCCCCAGAAAAATCCAATACTTTCAAGTTCAAGATAGGCATGTGCTGCTGTCTCTTGCTCTATTGGAATATCTAAATAGATAGAAGCAAGATTGAGAGCCTCTAGCTGTCTGAGCTCATGCATCACTGCAGCGACTAAGTCACTACCAATACGATCAATAGCAATATTTGCAGTTTGAATGCTGGAATTAATTACGGTATGAAAAGTCGTTTTCCCGCTCGCAGCTATATTAGTGCTCACAATATTGCGTGGCAGGTTTAAATCAAGAGCCAGTGATTTAGCATGTTCCGCATGTTGAGGCGGCATATAAATGGTGTGGGGGCGATCGTTTAGTGGCAGATAAAAAGCCAACAATGACATCCGAGTATCGGGATGATTTTCTAGACCCTTCATAGATATCGTTGGGGGTACATCTCCAATAAATAATCCAGTCTCTTTAGCGTTAAACGCAATCATTTCATGTTGGCTATAAGGGTGGTTTGTAACGCATTCTGTCCAAAATCCAGGTAAAGACAGCTCTTGTGCAATCTCAATACGTTTTTTAGCCATGATTTCGGCAATGTGATGTCCCCTAAAATTGGGATCAACCATCATCTTGCCAGCCTCTGGAGATACATTGTGTGCTCCATCAAAAGTCAGGGCGCAATGTCCGATGATTTGGCCATTGTCTAATTTTGCAATGACTGAATGCATTAACTTGTTCTCGACAATTTCTTCTAATAGGCCAATGTCATACATCGCCGTGTTGGGGTAGCTTTCACCATAACAGCTCCGCACGCAGTCGATTAACTGAGGTAGATCTGCAAGATCAAGTTTGGCGATTTTGGGGGAAATTTCATTATTCATGGTTTAGATATTATGAAGGGTAGTCTGAAAATAAAAAAGCCCAGCAATGCCGGGCTTTTTACGCTTGTAGTAGACCAATTAGTTAGCGCGGCTACGATATTCACCAGTACGAGTATCAATCTCTATCTTGTCGCCAGTGTTGCAGAACAAAGGAACTTGCAATTCATAGCCAGTTGCCAATTTTGCGTTCTTCAAAACCTTGCCTGAGCTGGTATCGCCTTTAACTGCTGGTTCTGTGTAAATAATTTCACGAACCAAAGAGTTTGGCATTGCAACAGAGAGTGCTTTACCTTCGTAGAACACTACTTCACAAGGCATACTTTCTTCGAGGTAGTTCAATGCATCACCCATGAACTCCGCTTCAACTTCATACTGGTTGTATTCAGTATCCATAAATACATACATTGGATCGGAAAAATAAGAATAAGTACATTCTTTCTTGTCGAGGATCACAACATCAAACTTGTCATCAGCCTTAAAAACACCTTCATTCGGTGCACCGGTTAACAGGTTTTTGAACTTCATTTTCACAACGGAGGAGTTGCGGCCAGAGCGGCTGTATTCGGCTTTTAAAACGACCATGGCATCAGTGCCGATCATTACTACGTTACCAACGCGGAGTTCTTGTGCTGTTTTCATCTTGCTATTCCTGGGGGCAGAGCTATTTTTCTGCGGTTTTTATCAAAAACAAGATTGTAACCGCCCGCAAGCCTTTATTGCTTGGGATTAGACGACAAAGCGGATTAAACGCGCTGGCAAGCCACCATCCGCTTGTTTTTCGAGTAAATGAGCCCGCCACTGCTTGGCATGTGCGTTCCAATGGCCTAAGTCTCCAAACCATTCGCTAGGCATTGCCCAGGTCATGGCGGCAATCGTAGCCAACCTTAATTCTTGACTAGCTTCTTCAAGATATAAGTCCAGAAAAGCTGCTAATTTCACTTCATGGGCACGATCTTCTTGGGGGTAGATGTGCCAAATAAATGGTTTGCCGGCAAGTTGAGCTCGCACAAAAGAATCTTCTCCACGCACAATATTAAAGTCGCATTGCGATAGCACCCAGTCATATTCATCCTGAGAAATAAATGGTATGGATAGCAATTGCAGATTCGCTGGCAATGAGATTGGTTGCTCACCGTAAAGATTTAATTGTTCAGCATGACCATGAGCAAGAAGAACGTCGACATTCTCGCCAAGGCTAGCTAAGTTATCCAGCCATTTTTTGAGAGGGGCTCCTGGGTAGCAAAAAACACTGATCCGCTTTACGTCCTTCCGTAACTGAGACCAGGTAGCTTTCAGATCTTGAGGAATTTTTTCTTTCACGAGATGACCTTCTGCTGGGATGGGGTCAAGCAATAGTCCACCCACCTCATCTTGAAAGCCGGGAAAGAAAAAATACTTTGGAATGCCGTGTGACTGGGGTGAGGCCTTTCCATGAAACTCAGCCACCCAAGGCTCCGCACTTAAATACTCTAAGTTCACAATGATAGGTTTGATTGGTGCGATGAAGAGGCCGGCCAAATAGCGTTCAGGTAATTCGCAACCAAACGCTTCAATCACAACATCTGGCATTTGCACTGGGTGCCGAGCATTGGTGTGACTGGCTTCCCATGGCTGGAGATCAATTCTTTGTTTAATAGATTGTTCCACCCCAGAAGCGAGTAAATTGAGGGTTGGTAGGTCATCGCAAAAAATACGGACCTCTTGCCCATGAATGCTTGATAAGCTTCGGGCTAGACGCCAGCAAACACCGGCATCACCATAGTTATCAACGATTTGGCAGAAAATATCCCAACGCATGAGTAAATCGCTTTTCGAAACCCTTCAGCAGGATGTTAAACGGCTACCCGGATTGCCGGGGGTATATCGCTTTTTTGATGAAGCGGGACATATTCTGTATGTGGGCAAAGCTCGTAACCTCAAAAAGCGTGTCTCTAGTTATTTTCAGCGCACTCAGTTATCACCGCGTATTGAGCTGATGGTGAGCAAAATTGCTCGCTATGAGACTACGGTAACACGGACTGAAACTGAAGCCCTCATTCTAGAGAACAATCTCATTAAAGAGTTAGCTCCGCCGTTCAATATTTTATTTAGAGACGATAAGTCATATCCCTATGTGATGTTGACGGGGCATCAGTTTCCAAGATTGGCCTCATATCGCGGCAAGGTGGATAAGCGTAATCATTACTTTGGACCATTCCCTAATAGCTGGGCGGTGCGTAATAGTGTGCAGATCCTTCAGAAGGTATTTCGTCTGAGAACTTGTGAAGATTCTGTTTTCAAGAATCGCAGTCGCCCTTGTCTCTTGCATCAGATTCATCGTTGTAGCGCACCTTGTGTTGGCCGTCTGAGCGTTGAACAGTATGGGCAAGATGTTACTCAAGCAACCCGTTTTTTAGAGGGCGATCATAGTCAAGTGTTATCAGAGCTTGAAAAAGAAATGCACAAGCATAGCGAGGCGATGGAGTTTGAGATGGCGGCAGTGATGCGCGATCGCATCGCAGACCTATCAAGTGTTTTGCAGCAGCAAGCAATGGATACAGTGGCGGAGGGTGAGGGTGATGTAGACATCATCGCCGTTGCGCAAATGGAAGGCATGGTTTGTGTCAATCTGGCAATGGTACGTGGTGGACGTCACTTGGGGGATAGGGCTTATTTCCCCAAGGGATTGCGGACTACCTCAGGCGAGTTGCCGCCCCCCACAGAAATTTTAGAGGCCTTTATTGCACAGCATTATTTGGAAGAGCATGTGGATGAGACAACTACAAACTTAATTCCGCCGGTATTGGTTTTAAATCATGCCCTGCAATCAGCTAGCGATGATCTTACTCAGTTGAATGAATCTCCGCCTGAAGATTTGCATGAATTACTCAATGCACAAGCTGGTAGAAAAATTACCTTTTTGCATCAACCTCAAGGGCAAAGGCGTCACTGGCTTGCGATGGCAGAAGGCAATGCCAAAATTGCTTTGACTAAGCGTTTGGTAGAGACGGGTGGACAGTTGGCGAGAGCGCGTGCATTGGCGGATGTCTTAAGTCTTGAATTAGAAAGTCTTGAGCAGTTAAGAATTGAATGTTTTGATATTAGTCACACCTCAGGTGAAGCAACGCAAGCATCTTGTGTGGTTTACGCAAACAATGCCATGCAATCGAGTGAGTATCGACGTTTCAATATTAATGACATTACTCCAGGTGATGACTATGCTGCCATGCGACAAGTGCTGCATAGGCGTTACGCTAATTTTCAAGAACTTCCTTTAGAAAAAATACCGCAGGTGATTTTGATTGATGGCGGCAAAGGTCAAGTAGAGATGGCTCGTCAAGTATTGGCCGAGTTTGGAATGGATGTCGGATTGATTGTTGGTGTGGCCAAGGGTGAAGGGCGCAAGGTAGGTCTAGAAACCTTGATCTTTGCTAACGGTCGACCAGCCCTTGAATTAGGTATTGACAGTGCGGCCTTATTGTTGGTAGCCCAAATACGAGATGAGGCTCATCGCTTTGCTATTACAGGCATGCGCGCTAAGCGTGCCAAGGCAAGAACGATTTCACGATTAGAGGAGATTGAGGGAATCGGCGCCAAGCGTCGTCAAAAGTTACTTGCTCGTTTTGGCGGGCTAAAAGGTGTCACCAATGCCAGCATTGAGGAAATCGCAAGTGTAGAAGGCGTCTCTTTAACGCTTGCTGAACAGATATATCGCCAGCTTCACTAGGAGCATTGACTGTTCTTGGTTTATGCTTATCCAATGCCATTCAATTTACCAATTGCCCTGACCTGGTTGCGTGTTGCAGCCATTCCGCTGTTGGTAGCAGTGTTTTACCTTCCCAGTTCCTGGCTCTCCCCGTTTGATAAGAATCTGATTGCAGCAATCATCTTCATCTTCGCTGCTATTACGGATTGGTTGGATGGTTTTCTAGCGCGCCGCCTAAAACAAGAATCTGCATTTGGGCAGTTTTTAGATCCTGTCGCAGACAAGCTCATTGTTGCTGCTGCTTTATTAGTTTTATTGAATATGGACCGCGTACAGGTTTGGGTTGCGCTCATCATTATTGGTCGTGAAATCACAATCTCAGCTTTAAGGGAGTGGATGGCTTTATTGGGTGCGGGAAAAAGTGTGGCAGTTCACATGGTTGGCAAACTTAAAACTACTGCCCAACTAGTAGCTATTCCGTTTTTACTGCTGAATGACACCTTATTTGGCTGGCTAAATTGCGCACAAGTAGGCACTTGGTTAATTTGGGTTGCTTCATTTTTAACGCTTTGGTCGATGCTCTATTACATGAAAAAGGCCTTCCCGCAGATCGCTGGAAAAATCGACTAAGCGTCATAAAGCCCAGCCAGTTAAGACTTCTTGGGTAATTTAATTCCCTCGCATCTTATGTTTTGTAAGGAATAATGCTTTCTTGGAGATTGTTTGTTAAACTATCGCCCTGTTATGCGGGAATAGCTCAGCTGGTAGAGCGATACCTTGCCAAGGTATAGGTCGGGAGTTCGAACCTCCTTTCCCGCTCCAAGTTCGATGGGAAGCCCTCAAAAGCTTCCCATTTTTGATTCAAGAGTATGGCGCGTTGGCCGAGTGGTTAGGCAGGAGCCTGCAAAGCTTCGTACGGGGGTTCGATTCCCTCACGCGCCTCCAGTAATTTCGCTTGACGAAATAGGTAGAGCACCTAAAATACTTTCAGCAGGTATAAGAAAGTCGCATCAATTCTGTAAAGCGAAAAATGATCAAACTTCACACCCTTAAACTCAGCGCTCTTACTTTGTCCCTATCGGTATTGTTAGGGGCATGCGCTAGCTCTGGCGATTCGCCAACAGGTACCCCACAGGAAGTTCAAGAAGTTCAGGCTCAGTTGTTGGGTGATATGCCTTTGCCGGCAGCTTCAAAAATTATTGGTGCGGATTCATTAATTATTGGTCGCGGTGATAACTGGGTCGGTCGTGTAGTTTTATCTGGTGTGCAAACGCCCACTGATATTTATGCATTTTTCCAATCTGAATATCCGCGTGCCGGCTGGACAACTGTGAGCGCAGTGAAAACAAAAACGAGCATCTTGGTATTCACCAAAGGTGATCGTACTGCTACAGTGGAACTCAATGAAGGGTCATTAACTGGACCAAAGACATTGATCACGATTACTTCTTCACCAAAGAATGCTAACGTAGTGGCGCCTAGTAAGAAGTAAATCAAAAATACCGCTCTTCACGGCAGCAAATAAAAAGGCCTCTACTCAGAGGCCTTTTCTTATATGCAACCTTGCTTAAAGGCCTTCAGCCCTAATTAAGCCAACCGCTTGTCCTTCTATAGCAAAGTTGGGCTGACGATCATCTACCAAAATGTTTTTGAAGTCTGGGTTCTCTGCTTGTAATTCGATGACCATGCCATTCGCAGTTTTCTTTTGTTGCCAACGCTTCACAGTCACCTCATCATCTAAGCGAGCGACAACGATGTCACCATTACGAACTTCGGTTGTCTTTCTTACTGCCAAGTAATCGCCATCTAAGATGCCGGCATCGCGCATGCTCATACCTTTTACTTTTAATAGGTAATCAGCGCCTTTACTAAATAAATTTGGATCCACTGGAACATGCTTTTCAATATGTTCCACAGCCATGATTGGGGATCCAGCTGCAACGCGACCAATTAATGGCAATGTGAGTTGTTGTAATGCGCCTGACGGTAAAGAAAGCTGGCGGTATTTATTGCTATTGTGCGATTGATTAAATCGTTGCGGAATCCGAATGCCGCGTGAAGTACCGGGCGTTAATTCGATGTAACCTTTTTTAGCAAGCGCGCGCAAATGTTCTTCGGCGGCATTGGCAGAAGCAAATCCGAGTTGAGTAGCTATTTCTGCACGAGTGGGCGGCAGACCACTTTCATCGATGGC
>CANCQD010000081.1 GCA_947380285.1 Burkholderiaceae bacterium
CGACTTGGTAAAGCACCACCACTCTTGGCAGCATTAATTAAATACGCAATGATGGTCGGCACCATATTGATCCATGTGCAGCGGTACTGTATGGCCAAACTCCACCAATTCGAAACAGAAAAAGCGTGCGGAGCTACAACAGATCCACCAGATACAAAAGGAGTAATGGTGGAAATGACCTGTCCATTGATGTGATAAATCGGCAATGAGCTCAATACAATATCCGCTTGCGTCAATGAATGCCATGCTGCCATAGAGCGCGCAGCATGTAATAAATTAGCATGAGTCAACAAGACTCCCTTAGGGGTACCTGTTGTACCTGAGGTGTACATCAAAAGCGCTGGCCGTGAAGACTCAACTACAGGCAATGTTCCAGAGGCGCATTGCATGAAAGGGCCTTCAGCAGCATCTGGATCAAGCTCAACTAATAAAAACTTTCTTTTGGTTTTTTCAAGAGCAGCGAATAATCCCTGTTTCTTGTCGGGAGAGTAAAACAAAACCTCGATGTCACTATGATCAAGCACCCAAGCTAACTGATCTGTAGGAGCTAAAAGGTTTAAAGGTGTGATCACTCGTCCGCAAGACATGGTTGCCAGAAAAACCGTACTGGTCTGGCGTCCGTTTTGCATAAACAAACCAACATGGCCCTGCTCGCTGATACCCTGCTGCTCTAGCCATGTAGAAAAATAGCGTGCTTCTTTTGCGAGTTGTCCATAACTCAGCGTTACCCCAGTTTCGGGAGCAAATAGAAATGGCTTGGAAGGCTGTACCACCTCCCAGTGCAATAACACCTCACCTAAACTCTTACAAGAAGCTGTCATATTCGAATTAAGCCTGCGGGAAATGGCTGAAATATTCTTTCAACAAATCCTCTACCTTTGGCACATGCTCAGGAATTGGTCTAACCACTCTCGTAATATTCATATAGTGGCGATAGTTCATATTCTCAGAGAAATTATTTTTTCCCCAAGTGCCACAACCCATAGACAAAGAAAAAGGCAGGCCATTTTCAAAGCTACCGCCTGTTGCGATAGCGTGAGCTTGATTTACAATAATTCTTGCGACAGGCAGTTGCTGGGCCAGTCCTGCAGCCCTTGATTCTAGGATGTCGCCGCTTTGCGCAGTATGCAGACCAACAGAATGTCCTGCCCCTTGATATGCATATACGTTAGCAATTAATTGTTTGGCTGCTTCAAAGTCAGCAGCCTTCCAAACTGTCAGCACTGGGCTGAGTTTTTCTCCAGAAAAAGGTGCATCTGGCCCAAATCCTTGCTCTTCAACCATAAAAAATTTAGCTAATTTAGCTTTAGGATTTTGTAATTGAGCACGCTCTGCAATAACTGCTGGATTCTGAGCCGTCAGCGTTGAAGTCAGTTTGCCATGATGGAACATGACATCCTCAAGACGCTTCTTATCGGCTGCATCTAACATCAAGCCGCCAACCGCCTCAAGAGCGCTAATCGCCTTATCGTACACCTGCGCACAAATCACTGTGCCATTTTCGCTTGAACAGCTTGTAGCATTGTCGAATGTTTTCGACTGCAAGATTTTGCTGGCTGCACTAGCAAGATCCGCATATTCATCAATAATTACGAGCACATTGCCTGCGCCTACCCCAAAAGCAGGTGTACCGCAAGTATAGGCGGCGCGAATATTAGATTGAGATCCCGTTGCAACCACTAAGTCAGCCAAACGCATTAACTCATTCGTGGAATCTTTAGTAATCGGTGATGGCAACATCTGCACCAAGTCACGCGGAGCTTTTACCTGATCCAATTGATGATGAACAAATTCCAACAAACGTGCACAAGTAGATTGCCCCTTTGGAGAAGGCGCAATAATGACTGCATTACGACACTTCAAGGCATTCAAAATTTTATTGATGGGGGTTGCGCCAGGATTGGTTGAAGGTGTAATCGCAGCCACCACTCCTGCTGGACGAGCATACTCAGTAAGGCCAGTTTTTAAATCTTCAGAAATAATGCCTACTGTTTTTGCATAACTAAGATCGCGAACTAAACCTAAGGTTTTTCTAAAGTTCTTTTTAAACTTATCAGCAACATCTCCTAGGCCAGTATCTTGAACGGCAAGCTCGGCCAACTCTTGATTGCGCTTTGGCTCCAGAATGGCCCAAGCCACCGCCTCTACTACCAAGTTCACTTGAGCTTGCGTGTAAACCTCATATACCTTTTGAGCTACGCGGCCACGCTCAACAATATTCTCTACTGGTGTCATATATCTTTACTTATTAAATGTTTAGTGGATATGCTGGCTTTACTCAGCTTTAATTGCAGCATCCTTGGTAACTTTTTTCCACTTTACCAATTCAGTCTTAACGATTGCCCCGAGCTGCGCAGGGGTGCTTCCCACCGCTTCAGCACCTTGTCCTAATAATTTTTCTTTTACGGCTGGCTCAGCTAAAACTTTAATAACGGCCTTATTGAGAGTTTCAACAATAGCTTGCGGGGTACCTACAGGAACAAACATAGCGTACCAAGAGTCAACCTCGTAATCTTTAAACCCAAGCTCAACCATGGTTGGAACATCCGGAAACACTGGCGAACGCTTCACAGTGGATACGGCTAGAGCCTTAAGCTTCCCGGTCTTAACGTAGTTTGCTGCCGCTGGAATGGACACCCACAATAAAGGAACTTGTCCAGCGATGACATCAGTAATTGCCGGGCCACCTCCACGGTAAGGAATGTGCATCATATTGACGCCTGCAGAACTTGCCATCATGGCTCCTGCTAAATGACCAGGGGAACCATTGCCCACTGAAGCATAAGACACAGAGTCTGGTTTGGCCTTAGCCATTTGAATTACATCCTTAACCGACTTCACTGGAAAATCAGGATTAGCCACCAAAATTTGCGGTAAAGAAGCCACCAAAGAAACTGGCAAGAAATCTTTTTCCGTATCAAATGCTAGCTTTGGATAGATGGCCGGATTAATCGTGTGCGAGGAAAGCGTGAACAAGACGGTATAACCATCTGATGGAGACTTAGCTGCAATATCCGTTCCAATCGAACCGCCAGCTCCACCACGATTATCAATAATGATCTGCTGCCCAAGAGCCTGACTGAGTGGCTCTTGCATGATTCGCGCAATCACATCGGTGCCCCCACCTGGCGGGTAAGGAACAATAAATTTAATGGGTTTAGTAGGCCAAGCCTGAGCTTGTGCATGCTGTGCCCAACCAATCGAGCCCGTTAAAACCGCAAATATAGACAGAACGGCGACTAATAGATTGCTTCTACGCATACCCAATCTCCTCTTATCGAACTACTGTTTAGGCTTATCTTAGCCTTTATTAATCATTCTGATTAGCATAAATGATCTAACTCAACGGAACAAGTTGTTTCGTATAAGTAAAAATACTAACATTTTTCCTAGAAATTACAACCTTGTTCTATTAGAATGAACAAAATGACACATTTCATGAGATTTAACAACCATGCTTGAATTAGATCCTATCGAACAGTTAGATACCGCTAAAAGAGATAACTCGAGCGAAAACTCTTCCATGCTAAAAGGTGTGGTGATTTTGGAGGCCCTGGCCGGCTTACAACAGCCAGCTACCTTAGCCCAACTAATGCAAATTACTGGAATGCCCAAGGCATCGTTGCATAGAACATTAGCTATTTTTGAAGAAGCGGGACTAGTAGCAAGAGAGCCTGGGGGCCGAACCTACGCCCCTGGCGAGCGCCTTTCACACTTGGCAATGTCGACACTGACCCACGATACCGTTTCCGCAATCCGTCATACCATTCTGCGTAAACTCGTTTCTGATCTAGGCGAGACCTGCAACCTTGCTGTCTTAAGACGTGGTGAACTCTTTTATTTAGACCGCGTTGAAGCAGATTGGGCCTTACGTCTTCATCTTCCGCCGGGGACAGTGCTACCACCACATTGCAGTGCCAGCGGAAAATTACTACTCGCATACAAACCCGCAGATGAGCGCACCAAGATTTTAGAAAATCTTCCGCTTGAACAATTTACCCATAGAACCATCACTGATCGCCACCTGCTGGAATCCGAGATGGAAAGAATTGTTAGCACTGGCTATGCAGTGGATAACGAAGAATATGTCCTGGGCGTTTCTTGTGTGGCTGTCCCAGTAAGAGACTCTGCGGGTGAAGTGGTAGCAGCCATCGCTGTTCATGCGGCAACTGCAAGGCTGCCATTAAATCAAGCCATGGAACATATTCCCAAGCTTAAAGAAGCATCTGATCGCATCTCTCAAACCCTCTCCTAATCAGCAGCGCAACACGGCTACCTTAGAAAAAATCTAAACGTGAAATTTCCACTACTAGAAAAAATGATCGAGGAGGCTAAGAGTGATCTACCCCTTGGAGTGGTTTACCCACTAAGCGCGCCGGCACTAGAAACCGTTTTTGATCTTATCAAAAGACGGTTGTGCACCCCTATCTTGATTGGCCCCAAGAAAGATATCGAAGAACTTGCTGCTATTGAGAGACTTTCTTTAGACGGCATACAAATTGTTGATACACCTAAAGATCCCATCTTAGCGACCAAAAAGGCAATAGAGATGGTGAAAGAGGGAAAGCTAGCAGTTTTAATGAAGGGATCTTTACATACCGAAGATCTCATGGGGCCAGTTGTGAGTCGCGATGGCTTGCGAACTGATAAACGGGTAAGCCATCTCTTCTTATTTGAACTTGCTCGCTATCACAAGCTACTAGGTGTCACTGATGCGGTCATGAATATCGCACCTAACGCGCAACTCAAAAGAGAAATTCTAGCCAATAGTCTTGATGCTTTAAAAAGATTAAGTATTAGTAATGTAAAAGTGGCAATCATTGCCGCTACTGAAGTCATCAACCCAGCAATGTCCTCAACCACGGATGCAAAAGAAATTGTTGATGAACACATTGCTCATCCTATTTTTCCAGACACCATTATTGAAGGTCCTTTTGGGTTTGATAATGCGATTTCAGCTCAGTCAGCAAGAACAAAAGGTATTTACTCTAAGGTTGCGGGAGATCCCGATCTTTTGCTGATGCCCGATTTACAGGTTGGCAATATTCTCTATAAATCCTTTGTTTATATGGCTGGAGCAGAGTGTGCAGGCACCATTTTAGGCGCCCAAGTACCCATTACGCTGACATCAAGGTCTGATTCTGTTTTCTCTAGAGTGGCATCTACAGCGATGGCCATTCTTCTTGCAAAAAATCCTCAATAGTTGAGAAGGCTATGTTCAAAATATTTTCTAGCGATCCCGTGCATGACCCAGTCAACAAGCAAGCACCTGCGACTGAAATTAAAAAAACTACCTGCTATATGTGCGCCTGTCGTTGCGGCATTCGGGCACACCTTAGAGATGGTAAATTGGTTTATATCGATGGCAATCCTGAGCATCCACTGAATCAAGGCGTGATATGCGCCAAAGGTTCTTCAGGAATCATGAAGCAAAATTCTCCGGCACGCATCACGCAACCACTCCTACGTAAGGCGGGAAGCGAAAGAGGCAATGGTGAATTTGAACCTATAAGCTGGGAAAAAGCATTTGAGATTCTGACTGAACGTCTTGCCAAAATCCGCTCTACTGACCCCAAGAAATTTGCACTCTTTACTGGTCGCGACCAGATGCAAGCGCTTACTGGTTTATTTGCAAGGCAGTTTGGAACGCCTAACTATGCAGCTCATGGAGGATTTTGCTCCGTAAACATGGCTGCAGGAATGATTTATACAATTGGCGGCAGCTTCTGGGAGTTTGGCGGTCCGGACCTAGATCAAGCCAAGTTATTTGTCATGATTGGCACAGCCGAAGATCACCATAGCAATCCAATGAAGATTGCTTTATCTAAATTCAAACGGGCTGGTGGTCGTTTTATCTCAATCAACCCAGTGAGAACTGGATATTCCGCGATTGCAGATGAGTGGATTCCAATTAAGCCTGGAACTGATGGCGCACTCTTCATGGCTTTGATGCATGAGTTAATTCGTCTTGAGAAATACGATGCACCTTTCCTCAAACGTTTTAGCAACTCTGCTCAATTGGTATGCATGGACTCAGGTCCAGAAGAAGGTTTGTTCTTGTATGACCCCGACTCCGATCCAATTAATTTAGATTTACCGCATAACAAATATATTTGGGATGAAAAATCCCAAAGTGCTAAACCCTGTTTTGCTCAAGGCACATCACCCGCTCTACTAGGTGAATATGTGATGGGTCCAGGACCTCATCAAGGAAAGAAAGTAGTTCCTTCATTTGAGCTACTGAAGCGACAAGTAAGCGAGACAACGCCAGAATGGGCTGCTGCTATTACAAGCATTCCAGCAGAACGCATTCGCAAGCTTGCTCTTGAGATGGCAGACACCGCATTTGGACAAGAATTTGAGTTACCAATTCAGTGGTCAGATTCATGGGGTGAAAAGCATGACTCTGTCACAGGCAGACCAGTTGCGTTCCATGCAATGCGTGGTTTATCAGCTCACTCAAATGGATTCCAAACTACTCGCGGTTTAGCGGTACTCATGTCTTTGCTAGGAACCATTGATCGTCCGGGCGGATTTAGACATAAGGCGCCTTACCCACGTCAGGTGCCACCGAATGCAAAGCCACCCTCTTCTGAGAATGATATTAAGCCTAATACGCCTCTAGCTAAACCACCATTGGGATGGCCAACACAACCAGAGGACTTGGCATTAGATTCTGATGGGAAGCCACTGCGTATTGATAAAGCCTATTCTTGGGAACACCCTTTAGCAGCTCATGGATTGATGCACAACGTCATTACCAATGCAGTTAAGGGTGACCCCTATTCAATTGATACGCTCATGATCTTCATGGCGAATATGTCATGGAATTCCACCATGAATACGATGGAAGTTCGTGAACACCTCAATGCCAAAAATGATGATGGTGAGTTCAAGATTCCATTCTTAGTAGTATGCGATGCATTCCAATCTGAAATGGTGGACTTTGCTGATTTAGTTCTTCCAGACACTACTTATCTCGAGCGTCACGACGTAATGAGTATGCTCGACAGACCCATTTCTGAATTTGATGGTCCTGTTGATTCTGTTCGCATCCCCGTTCTCGAGCCATTAGGCGAATGCAAACCTTTTCAGGAGGTTTTAATAGAACTGGCTTCGCGCTTAAAGTTTCCCGCATTTACTACGCCAGAGGGGGATCGTAAGTTTAAAGACTACCCCGACTTTATTACTCGCTTCCAGACAACTCCTGATTCAGGAATTGGGTTCTTAAGCGGCTGGCGGGGTAAGGATGGAGATAAACCTCTGCGCGGTGAACCGAACCCCAATCAGTGGCAAAAATATGCTGAGAATAATTGCGTGCATCAATATCATATGCCGCCAGAGCATCAATACATGCGCAACTGGAACAAAGGATATTTAGACTTCTCCAAAGAAAATGCGTTAAGACAGAAGAATGATCCGATCATGATCGCGATCTACTCAGACATATTGCAACGCTTTAGATTAGCTGCGACCGGTAAACGTCCTGGTGCGCAACCACCAGAGCACTTGAAAGCACGCATCTACAAATACTTTGATCCACTCCCTTTTTGGTATCCACCCCTTGAAGATGAGGCAACTGACCTTACTAAATTTACCTTGAATGCAATTACTCAGCGGCCAATGGCGATGTACCACTCATGGGACTCACAAAACGCTTGGTTAAGACAAATTCACAGCCATAACTATCTCTACGTTAATACTGCGACAGCACTCAAAAGTGGAATTACAGATGGTGCATGGATGTGGATTGAGTCTCAGTGGGGCAAAGTTAGATGCATGGCAAGACATTCGGAAGCTGTGGACCCTGGAACGGTGTGGACATGGAATGCTATCGGTAAGGCAGAGTCTGCATGGAGTCTAACTAGTGATGCAGATGAATCCAAAAAAGGTTTTCTACTAAACCACCTCATCTCAGAGGAGCTTCCGTTAGGAGGTTTTACTGTTAGCAACTCTGATCCAATTACCGGCCAAGCGGGTTGGTATGACGTCAGAGTAAGGCTGGCACCAGCAGACGAAAATGAACCAAAAGAAACCTGGCCGCAAGTAAAGGCATTTGAAGTTCCTGGAATGGCCCTCAAAAAATCGGGGGAGACAAAATGAGTAAACAAAATAAACAATTAGCCCTCGTTATTGATCTCAATGTTTGCGTGGGGTGCCATGCATGTGTCACTTCATGCAAAGAATGGAATACCTCTGGGTCAGCAGGCCCACTTACCGACCTCAATGCCTATGGTGCGAGTCCGAGCGGCACTTTTTTCAATCGCGTGCAAACCTTTGAAGCCGGAACATTCCCGAATACCCAAACAGTTCACTTCCCAAAATCGTGTTTGCATTGCGAAGAGCCCCCATGTGTTCCTGTTTGCCCAACCGGTGCAAGCTATAAGCGTAAGGAAGACGGCATTGTTCTGGTGGACTATGACAAATGCATCGGCTGTAGCTACTGCTCTTGGGCCTGCCCTTATGGCGCTCGAGAACTAGATCAAGAACGTCAGGTCATGACCAAATGCACTCTCTGCGTTGATCGAATCTATAGTGAGACACTGCCAGAATCAGAGAGAAAACCTGCTTGTGTTCTCGCCTGCCCTACTAGCGCACGCATCTTTGGGGATGTTCATGATCCTGAATCTGCTGCTAGCAAAGCAATAGAGGAGCGCTCAGGGTACGCACTCATGCCCGAATGGGAAACGCAACCTGCCAATCACTATTTACCGCGCTCCATTATGGAAACGATTGATGCAGCAAGGAATGACAAATAATGCGACCACAATTTTCAATTATCTTTTTCACGACACTGGCTGGAATGGCACAAGGTCTGCTATTTTTCCTGGCACTATCGAATCTATATAGCCAAACTACCCCTAATCCATTCCTCACCAATCTTGCACTCCCCATTGCGTTAGCACTTCTGGGTTTAGGTTTAGTGGCCTCATTCTTTCACTTAGGTCATCCTGAGCGAGCCTGGAGAGCTGCCATGATGTGGAGAACTTCTTGGCTATCTAGAGAAGTCATTGCTCTACCAGCACTCATGGCAGTAACCGCAGCTATTTATTTTTATGCCTACATTAGCGAAGTGCCGCAATGGTTGTGGCTTGCCCTCCTTTTCACTACGCTAGCTCTTTGGGTCTGTACAGCAAAGATCTATCAGTGCATTCGTTTTATCCAAGAATGGTCACATCCCTCAACCCTGAGCAACTTCATTCTTTTAGGATTGACCTCTGGCCTGATTCTGCTAGAGCTACTCATTGCTTTATGGGGTGATACAACTGCACAGATTATTGATGCGCCATTATCTATAGTTGCTTTCTTGCTGCTATTCCTGTCTTTTAATCTAAAGCTCTGGATTTGGAGACGCAATCGAGATCTCAAACCAAAATCAAACCTCTCAACTGCTACTGGAATTAAAGGTTCCAATATCCGACAGACCTCTATGGGTCTAATGGGCGGTAGTTTTAATACCCGTGAATTCTTTCATCACCAAACCGATCGGGTCATTGCTAATTTACGTAAAATTATTTTGCTTTGCGCCTATGTAATACCAATGATATTGATGGCTTACACCATCACCACACCGAGTACCTTGATGATCACTCTGGCGTTACTGATTCAGTATCTAGGCTTGCTTGCTGAAAGATGGATGTTCTTTGCAGAGGCAAATCATCCGCAAAATTTGTATTACCAAAGAGTCTCTTAAGCACGCCTAATGCCTATGGATCAATTCGCCGAACAACTGATTCATGGCAGAACCCATATTTCACCCAAAAGATTAGGGAATCCAGGTCCTAGTCCTAGCCAAAAAGAAACCATTCTCTTGGCAGCCAATGCTGCCCCTGATCACGGCAGAATGGTTCCTTGGCGCTTCATTGAGATTCAGGAGAGTAGTCGCCCCGCCCTTGGGGAGGTATTCCACCAGTGCCTATTAGATCGCGATCAAGGTGCTACGGAGATACAACAGCAAGAGGCGCGCGACAAAGCATCCCGTGGCCCACTACTCCTTTTAGCTAGTGCAAACTACCGAGACGCAAATGATGACATTAGTAAACAGGAGAAGCTAGTTTCTCTTGGGTGTGCCATTCAGAACATCCTCCTGAGTGCTTATGCCTTTGGCTTTGGCTCTGGGCTATCAAGCGGCAGGGCACTGCAAAGTGATCGCATCAGAACCTTATTTCAGCTTACCAAGGATGAAGAGCCGATTTGTTTCATTACGATTGGTACAGTCCAAAAAAATAAGCCCGGTCGTATTCGGCCGAGCTTATCGGATTACCATTCTATTTTTTAAGTAGTCACGAGATTACTTCTACAGTTTGCTTTTCGATATCAATACGTAGTTTCGCTCCACTGGCGATAGCCTGAGTAATATCGCAATCAAAACCACTCAGCATAGGGATTCCAGCATGCGCTGCACCTTGGGCCAAAATTGGATTTGCAGCATTAAAAATAATGGCTGATGGGCAAAGGTTTCTAGATTTCATTTCATAGAGCATCCAAGCGCTGGCAACCCCACCTTTTGCCGCATCCAAAACCAATATCTTGTCTTTATAAGATTGTCCAAATAGCTTATGGGCTGGACGGGAAAAGACCCCCTTAAGGCGGTCTAAGTCATAGCGAGCTGAAAAGCCGTCAGATGCACTCAGGCATTCACCTTCAATACTCTCACCCTGAGCATGTTTCGCCTGGTAAATTTTTCCACTCACTTTAATCTCCCTGTTACAGCGGCTTGAACACAGTCTTCCATAGAAGCTAACATTGGCGTATATCCAT
>CANCQD010000082.1 GCA_947380285.1 Burkholderiaceae bacterium
TATATAGATATCGCGAGAGTGTCGCCTTAGCTATGCAGTAGACTGGTATTGAGCGCAATGAGCTCTGCAAGTGAGCGAAGGCGTAATTTATACATCACTTCAGATTTGTATTCTTTGACGGTTGGCAGTGAAATTCCTAACTCATCTACCAGCTCTTTATTGCCATATCCTTTAGCCAACAGCTCAAAGACTTGACGTTCACGCGGTGATAGCGTTTTTAGAGCCTCAGATAATTGCGACTTGCGGATCAGCTCTTGCATTGCATTGGTATCTTGCTCGATGGCTCTAGCAACCGCACTTAAGAAAGCTTCACGGCTAAAGGGCTTTAACAAGAAATCAAACGCGCCATTTTTAAAGGCTTTGACAATTTGCTCATCTGAACTTTCGCCACTAATAAAAATGATCGGGATCTTGTGCCCTTTATCAATGAGCTCAGCCTGCAATTGAATGCCCGATTGCTTTGGCATACGCATATCGGTGATTAATACCGCTGGCACTAGAGGCTTAAATTCTAGTAAAAATTGTTCAGGATTAGCAAAAGAGAAAATGGTATAGCCGCAAAACTGCAAAGCACGCTCCAGATCAGAGCGCAACTCATCATCGTCTTCCACCAAAAAGATGTATTTTTTCGAATTCATTTTCTGCTTGATTAATTCATTTGAACCTATTGAAATACATTATGACCAATGAACCCGGTTGCACATACCCTGCGAACGAAGGGAAGGTATAGCGTTAGATTGCCATCACACTTCCATTACCCCCAACTGACTTTTCACCAGGAGGAATATCCAGGGAAAAGGTGACACCGCCATGATTTGGCAGATTCTCAAATCTCAAAGAACCTTGATGGCGCTCGGCAATGTAGTGAGACAACCAAAGCCCAATCCCCGTTCCAGAAGATTTAGAGCTTGCAAATAAGCTAAACAATTTATCTGCCTGTTCTAGCCTGATTCCCAAGCCATTATCGGTAACGCTTAGTTGATACCACCCTTTCTCGTCATATTTACTTTCAATATGAATCATTTTTCTCTCTTTATCTAGCGAATCAAGCGCTTCAATTGCATTCGAGATTAGGTTAGCCACCACTTGGCGCATCAAGGAGTCCCACACGATGATAGGCTCTGAGGCGCGCAGATCTAACTCGATCAGAATCTTCGTTTTTCTAGCTCGGTCGGCATAAAGAGATGCTACGTCCTCAACGAGCTTGTCTAAATTAATAGATGCAGCAGCATCCTTGCCAGACTGAAATAATTTTTTTAGGCTAATAATAAGATTAGCTGCAGAATGATTAGCCTTGAGAATGTTATTCATGGAAGACTTCAGGTCCTCTAGATTGACATCGGGGCGATTTATTTTATCAATCACCTCATCACTATTGAGCTCGATTCTAGCCAAAAATTGATTGAACTCATGGGCTAAGCCTGCCGATAAGGCGCCCGTCTCTACTAAAGCGTTTTTATTAGATAAATTTTCAATCAAGATATCTTTTTCTTGAAGTAGATTTTGAATCTGCGCATCCCTAGCCTTCACCTTCATTGCGTTATGGGAAAAATTCTCCATCCAGTGCATTAGGATTAATAACTGGAGAAACACAAACAGAGCGCCTCTTAAAAAGCGAGCAGAAACATCAAACTGTGAAATCTCAGCAATCGTAAATCCCAAAAATACACCTTGGCGATTAACCGCAAAGATAAATGCCATCCACATAAGAAAAATAGTAATGAATATGACACTTCCAGAGCGGATCAGATTGAGCCATATCGTTGGAAATATTTTGCTACTAGCGGTAGCTTCTATCACTATACAGCCCAAAAGACAAAGAATGAATATATGAGCACCAAGTGAGCGGTCCAAATAGTTTCCACCTTGTCCAACAACTAAAAAAGTAAGGAAAAATAGGATTACACATCCTAAGCTAGCCAGGATAATCCTCTTTGACACTCTTTTTCGAAGTGCCCTAAAGTAAAGGGGCTGACACAGCATTGCTAGGCCAAAGGTAAAGTAGCCTAAAAATAATAATTTCTTAAAGGGCGAAGGTGGGAGCTCTTCGAAAAAGCGATACGGATCTAAATTATTGCCAAAAAATATATAGGCCACAACAACCAAGCCTGCGCCTATAAAACCAATAAAACTGGCAATAGACATGAGATAAAAACTCTGGTTTCGCTCAACCCCTTTGGATAGCTGAATTCCTGAAATCAACATTGACAGCAGAATCAATGCTAGTGAGGCGTAATAGAAAGATAGGTACTGAGACATTCTTGCTATTCTAAGACTTGTCTGTATGAATTTTTGAATAAAGTATCAGAATTGATACCCTAGACCCAAAAGCAGCCTAGTAGTTTGCGCTGATGTTGTTACAGAAGCATTGATTGTGCGGCCCGAAGAGACAATCGTTCTTGTCGTAGTCTGAGCATCATAGGACGAATAATTGGCCTCGCCAAAAAGATAAATTGAATCATATACAAACTGCTTATAACCAAGGCCCAATAAGTAGCCGCTAAAGTTTGGGCCTGTATTCGAATTATCCACTTGCGTCTGCTTGCCCACCTTTAGATAAAGCAAGCCATCCTCCATTTGAAGACCGGGGGAAATAAAAAATCCATAGTTATATAAGGACGTTACTCCACTCACAGTAGTCGTTTTATTTAAAGCCTGAATTTGGAGCTGTTGTGTGAGGCCATTGGAAGGAGAAATATTGGCACCAATTCCCAAATAATAGTTCTGCGCAACATTGAAGCTATATCCTGCAGTAAGAACTGCCAGGGTATGACTAGACCCGCTTGAGCTGATGCTGGAGGGAATCACAGATCCATTTAGTGTCAAAACAGAACTGGTGGATGTATTGATATCACGGTACCCAAGACCTAAATCAGTATAAAAACCGTCAAATTTAGAGCGTGTTTGGTCTTGTCCTTGGGCAACAGCTGGTAGGCAGACTAGCGCCATTAACAAAAAAAGAGGTTTTAACCAGTTACCAAGCATTATCAAATATCACCGCGAAATAAATGAGTACTAGTGTGGCTAAGATGATCAGTATTTAGTACCCTACGATCGTAGGATACTCAGGTTTCCCAAAAAATTAGTTTACAAAACACTCACAGGCGGTCTTAGGTGATAAAGCTGTTGTATTGCCTTAAGCCCTTTTATGCCTATTGAGTTAGCGAAAGACGTAACGACGTAACCAATGAAGATCACCTCCCGGCCGATCTGAGACGACCAAATCTCTAAAATTACCCCGTTTTTAATGGCTGCAAGATGCTAAATAAGGGTCTGAAGCTTGCTGGCTAGGACGGTTCAAAAACGCGTACCACTTGAACACTCTGAACTCTCTTGAGTGCCTCCAAAAAACACTCTTGGCCAAAATCCCCCAACTTCTTATAAAAATAATCTCCCAATGAATCGGTATGTATCTTCAGCACCCGTTCAAAACGGGCCGATATTGTTGTTTTAACAAAAAAATAATAAAGAATCATCAGATATACCCGAGTTATTTCATTTAAATCTGCGGCTTGTAGTCGCAACATTTCCATTGGATTGACTGGATGCTGAACATCGACATCTGGATTGCGTCCATAGTGCCAGCTTTCTATCTTTGGAAGGGGATATCTTTCCACTCCATGCTCGCGAAATACATCATCAATACGGCTAAATATATCTTGCTCGCTGATTGTTTTAAGTTCAAACAACTCCCAGAGTTTGGAATTAAAAACAATCGCCGTGCCTTCAAAATCAGAGTGCTCATTAACCGCTTTTATCAATTCAGCAAGACTAATTCGGCCTTTACCACCCGGAGAGACTCCATTGCGACTAATCTTTTCAAACACCTTTGGTGGTTCATCAAAAGTCTCCTCGGGATCACCTAAGAACATTTCATCTAAAGCCTTGTAACTAAGTTTGGTGCGACTCTTTACTTCTAAGGCCCATAACCTAACGCGTGCTTTTTCGAGGGGCGCCTTCTTTTGCCCTCCACGGAGTTTTTTCTGCTTCAACTCTTCGATTGGGGACGTTTGAATCGGATTCATGGTTCCTTGAGTTTAGGTGAACCCTATTTCAAAATGAGAATTCTTTAAATATTCACACCAAATGACCAAAAAATTAAATAAGCCAGGTCGGTATCGCCTGTCTGGCCATACCCCTGCTCCTACGTATTGCCACTTGGCCCTCAAAATCTCCATTGATTCATTAACGGATAAGGGGATTGGCGTTGTGTGTATATCCAAAGGGGCTTTATGAAAGTGCCAAAAGAAAACCCAGGTTGGATAAGCCACTTCATAGCCGAAGAGAATCGAAAATTATTTTCAAAAAAATCAATAAAACTATTGACATTGACTGGGTTTTACAATCTCCGCTTGACAAATACCCTTACAAGGCATATAATTCAATCTCACTCGCATATAACTGCCGTCCTTCAAGGGGATGGTCCTTCGGAAAGTAGTCAAGCAATATGAATGCATCTAGCATCATTAAAACCGGTCTTAAGGCTTGCATAACCAGGTCTTTCTATCAAATTGACTCAGATCTACGCAATAGCTTTTGCAACGAAGTCACTAAAGACTTCCCATGCAATGCTCGCGACATCAAAACGTCTCATCCTTTATTTCAGCGCATAACAAAAGCTGACTTCAATGGATCGCGGACAACATTTTTCCAGCAGCAATCTCAGTATTTCGTTCTATTAAAGAGATGTCTCCACCTTAGTGAGAAATCCTTTAATACTCAATTGAACAGCTTAGCCGCCAATCTAGCCACGTGGCTGGTAGGCGCAGCCACTTCTTTAGAAGAAATGGGGGCAACCAAAATGTAAAAAGCCAACTCGACCCTGAGGGTTAAATTGGCTTGACCGATTAAATCGGGTTACTGCGTCCGTAAACAAAGTATATCCGTTTCTTTGTGACAAGCAAATAAATTCCCTCGAATTTTTTAAGAAAACCGCACCAGCGGACAAGGGGGATTCTTTACCTAAAAAATAAAGAATTCGCAAAATAAATGTCATGAAAGAGAAATACATGAACGCAATTATCACAACATCAAATGGAAACTTGATTTCCACTAACACCCAAGCGGGTCCAGCATATAAGCCCGCAAGGCAGCCTGGCGGAAAGAGAAAGGCGCCACATCGCCGAATTAACTACCTCAATATTCCAGCGCTACAAGATGACCTCATCATCTGCGAATCTATCCTAGAGCGTGATTGCGCCTTAATTCTTGCACTCAATCAAGAAGTAGTTCGCATTGAGTGTCAGCCCGAGACCATCAACTTAGGTGAATGCGGGGAATATACACCTGATTTTCGGGTTATCTATAAGTCAGCGCCACCATCTTATGTAGAAGTAAAGCCAACTGTATTTGCATACGAGAAAAAAATGTGGGCAAAGATTTGCGCTGCCTTTGAATGCTACAAATCTCAAGGAATCCATTATGAGTGGATATCTGACTGGGAAATTGAAAAAAAGGACAGGCATCTCAGAGCCGCATATATTCATCGGTGCGCAAAATTATTAATACCCGTCGAGCAAAGTCAAAAAATCATTCAAGCAGTGAGCAATTACCCTCAGGGAATACGAATGGATGATTTGCAAGCTATTACTGGCCTATTAACTGACCATATTCTTCACTGCGTTGGCTTGCGTCAACTCAAGCTCAATCATTTTTTTGATTACTCCCTTGAAAGTCTCGTATTTCCATTGCAAGGAGAATGCAAATGATTGGCTATTCAATTCAAGACGGCTTTTCAGCAAGCTATGGCGGTGTGGAATTTTCATTTGAAAGAATGAGCGCCCCTGGACCACGAGAGCGCACTGTGTCGCTCATTAATCGAGCAGAAAATCGACCAGTCGAATTTTTAGAGCATGAAATTTGCCAAAAGATTGACCATGGCGAAATGAAAGTGCTCACCAGCGGGCTAATAACTAAGCCGGGTCAAATTGAGAATGTACACATACAAAAATCTCCATACCAGCTCCACTACGAAGCCCAGGTCTATGCCTACTGCAAAGGATTAGAACAAAGAGGCATCTCCAAGGGTATGCGCAAGCAAATTGAGGCAGCAATACGTCAGATTGCTCAAGAAATTGTAGATGACAAACCGCCCAGCACATCTACTGCTATGCGTTGGATGCGAGAAGCCGGCGGAAATCCCGCAAACTATAAAAACGTCACCCAAAGCTTTCTTTTGCAAAAAAGGGCCTCCAAAAAATCCTTGGCAATTATTGAAATTGCTAAGGAAATTCTGGATGACTACTATTTCATCCCAAAAACAGGCATCCAAAAACCGGATGATATTGAAACCTGTACCGCCAGAATTAATCGAGAGTTTGAAAGACGTGGCATTAACGGAAGCATCAGCATGAGCGCCGTCAAACGAATGATTTACAGAGTGCCAGCTTACGAAAGAGACCGCATTCGCCTAGGAACGGCAGAAGCCAAATACAAGCACCGCCACTCATCAGGTGGCAGATGGCCAACCAGAGCTTTTGAAACGGTTGAGCTTGACCATACCGTGCTGGATTTAAACGTAGTAGACCGCCTTACAGGAAAGCCTATGGCAAGGCCTACGATTACGGTACTCAAAGACCGCTATACGGGCTACATCCTTAGCATGTGGATTGGATATGAAGGCGAATCGATTGGGCGAATTGTGAGGGCTATTAGCGGGGCACTAGAAGACAAGAGGCATCTTAAAGAGGAATATGGACTTGCACACGAATGGCTCACTACACCCATCATTTGGGAGAAACTGGTTCTAGATAACGCCTTATCTCATCACTCAGAGATTTTGCACTCGATGGCTAAAAATCTTGGATTTAGTATCGAGTTTTCTGCAGTTCGCTCGCCATGGGAAAAAGGTTCTGTTGAAAATTTAATGCTTCAATTTACTAGAGCGCTGCCACATCATGGTCGCCCCACTAAGCCCACTGAAGTTAAGTCAAAACAATCTAAGAAACTAGAAAAGGCTCGGGTGTATTTTGATGATTTAGTTCAATACCTTCATCAGTTTGTAGTGGATATTTATCCCCACAAACTGAATAAGAGAACCAATACCAGCCCTTATATAGAGATGGAAAAAGCCCTGAGAGAGCATGGCAGTCTACCTAAGATTCACTTCACCCCCTTATCAGATGAGTTAAGAATTCTCACCTCCCTCTCTTTTGACAGAGCTTGCAAGCATGGGGGGATTGAGCTCAATGGGCTAACTTACAGAAGTCGTGAGTTAAGCGAACTAGTCCACTCTATAGGTCCCAAGCGAAAACTGAAAATTTGCCAAGACGTCAATGATATTGGCGAGGTTTTTGTACTACACCCAAAATCTAATCAATGGATTAGCGTTCCAGAAAAAAACTATTCCCAGGCCAAAGGCAAGCCCCTTTACAAACATAAGTTAGAACGAGAAAAAATCAAGCAAGACCTGATTGCTAATGGCATTAAGCAAAAGGACTGGAATGCACGCATAGAGCAATCTGATGCTGTAACGCAACTTGTTGCTAATGGGGTAAGACCTGAAAAAATTAGCGGCAAAGAAGCTAGGGCTAGCAACATTCATGGGGGCAATCCAAACGGCGATAGGGGGCTTATTGATGTTGAGACAAAAGAAATTACACAAAACACAATTGGGCAAGACTTTATGCCCGAGAGTGTTGGCATCTCCAATAACAAACTTATAGAAGAGTAAGAAAGGAAACACATATGAACATCATCAAACCAATCACACTAGCCGAGCAGATGAGAAATGTAATTATTACCCATGATGCCTACGCAAAATCGGTTAACGGGTGCATCAAGATTATCCAATCTGGCGAGCGCATTAATCGCTCAAATAGAGGTATCGCTATTATGGGTAGTGGTGGTACCGGCAAAACCACCGCCATAGAACACCTTAAGGGCTATCTAAATAAAAAGTATGCCGAGCGATTCAATACCCCCGTATTGATTACCAAGGTTTCAAGTGACACGACTATCAAGTCTTTTTACATTGGTATTTTGGGTGAACTCAACCATCCCATTACCGACAAGCGAGAAGATAGAAATATTACGGCAGATAAGCTACAAAAGCTTGTGGTTTGCGCGCTTAAAGGGCATGTTGGTACGCTCTTTATTGATGAAGTCAGCGATGTCTTTAGTAATCGCAATAAAAAACAATTTGCACAAGACTTCTTGGTGATGATTAAGCATCTGCTAAGCGATACCTCAATCAACATTATTTTGGTTGGAACGCCAGCTCTTGAACAATTGTTTGTAATTGCAGATGAACAATTTCGTACGCGTTTTCCATCAAAGTTTGAGCTGCCGATATTCGCAATGGATACCAGTTGGGTGCGTCTTTTAAATGATTATGTTGCACAAACGACCAAAATCTATGACATAAGCATCCTTCCAAATCTATTTTCACAACTGCATGAGTGGACAGGTGGCAACCTGCGCAACTTAGCTAATCTGCTAACTACCGCAATTGATGTGGCTGAGCAGGAAAAGGCGTCAGCATTAACGGCGCAGCACCTGATAGATGCAAGAGACCTAATCTTTCCATCCCTCATGGCCGTTTAGGATGCAATTGGACTGGCTAAGGCCCACCACCTTTCCCAATCATGACCAGATTCACGACGAGGAATCGGGCCCTGGCTACGTCCTGCGCATGTGCGATTTAAATCTTGTGCAATTTTGCGATATCTCCAATATTTTGGGATTAACTGGCTTTACTTACATTCCCGATAATCGCATTCCTGAGATTTGCAGGCTATTTGGAGCCAACCACTCTAAGCTTGTGCCAAGATTTGTCGCTCAATCTAAACAAAAGAGTGTTGTTACCACTTTTATATTGGGTCATAAGCTTCAAAAGCCATACTTAGCACGTCAGCGTCACCCGCAGATATGTCCACATTGCTTGGCAAGCAAGCGCATTGTGCAATTAGCGTGGGATATTACGCTAGTGACCGCCTGTCACATTCACCACAATCAACTCATTGATAGCTGTGCCCAATGTGGACGGAAAATCACATGGCGTAGAAGTAGCCTAATCAACTGCCAATGCGGGGCATCTTTTTTGCCCATGCATCAACCAAGTAAATTGGCTAGCAAAGCAGAAATATACGTATCTCGATTAATTGGGGCAAAACTATTTGGGATTTTTGAACCAAAAAATCACCCCCTATCATTTCTAAATAATCTTCAATTAGATACGGCTTTACGCCTCATTTGGTCATTTGGACAGTTAGAGGACGATGGGCATAGCCTTTCAGTTCGGCCCGGAAAGGTTCCAAGCACTGCTATTGCGGGGCAAGTAGTACAAAAGGGAATAGAGCGTATTTACAAGACCCTTAACCACCAAGTCAAGAGAAGAAAACTCTCATCAAGTATTTATATCAACGGAATTAAACAACTCAAGAAAGATACCCCATGGAATGACCAACTAAAAATTCAACATCTAATTAACTTAATTGTCGATAAAGACCACACCACGTCAAAGCTACCTAGCTTGACCACTCACAATCAACTTACTCTTTTCGGAGCTTCAACACATGAGAAAACACTACAGACTTTTAACCGCCCCGCGCGTCATTGAAACAGAATCGCCAGCTTCCTGGCTACTAAGATTATGTTATTTACATCAAATGAAATTTGATGATGTATTCATATCCCATAGACTAGGTCCGCCTAAAGATATTGATATCGCCTCTTATTGCAAATTATTTAAACGATTTGCTCATAGCGCAGATTTGCCACCAAGCCATCTAAATGCAATATCCAAGTGGTTTGAACCTCTGGTGACAAGTTCACGAGCAGGACAAGCAGTTCTTAAGGAGATTAATAAAACTCCTTATTCTCGCTTTTGTCCTCACTGCCTAGAACAAGACAAGATTCCGCACTTTCGCCCAGAGTGGCGCCTCAAATTTTGGACAGTCTGCCCAGAGCATCAAAGCCAAATGCACGATGAATGCCCAGAATGCGGGGAACATCAACATACAAATAAGGTCAACCTCAAGCTTGATGCGCAGAAAAATGAACGAGCTTTGCAATACTGCCTCCATTGCAATGCAGACCTTACGAAATCATGCGCTCGACACTGTTCCGACAAAGAAATCCATGACAAGCTGATTGCGCAAGATTACCTGCTCAAAATTTGCCGATTCGGTAAATATTCAGTAGAACCCTACATTCTGAATCCAGAAAATCAAGCAATCTCAATAAATTCTAGCTACATCCTCACTGATAATCAGCGACTGATAGTTAATTTTCATATGGCTTATATTGAATGCTCAGATAACAACCGCATCTTTATTGGCTTTAAAAATCCAATCAGAAAGAGAAGCAGCGAAGAACTCTATATGTAGATAGAGTGTCAGCTAGACTAGAGACTGCTTCGTCGGTCTTTTTTTTGCACCTCATCGCAAAAAGTATCATCGCTATCGAACTTTTTACTCATAAGTTCATTCGTTAACGAACCATATCAAGAGGTATCCTTTTTTGGGTAATTTGGTACCTCATTGTTTTTAAAGAGAATCTTTGTTTTTAAGAATTCAATCCTTAAAGAACCCCAACAGGTGGATCACCATAAATTCTTTAAGGATTTAGCCTATTTTTATAATAGGGACAGGCTGGTAGGGCAATTCCTACAGATAAATCAGCCCAAAGCCCTTACCGCTCCAATCCGTCCTGCCTAGACTGGATAGT
>CANCQD010000083.1 GCA_947380285.1 Burkholderiaceae bacterium
GGGGTTCAAATCCCTGATTCGCCACCAAATCTAAAGGCCATTGCCCCTCGGCAGTGGCCTTTTTCTTAGGTTGCTAGGTATATGGCTAAATTTTGGAACTTTGTTATTTTCCAGCTTGGTTGGTTTGCCTGTGTATTGGGCGCGGCCAACAAGGATGTGCTTTGGGCGGTAATTGGGACTTTGGCCTACATCGCTTTTCATGCCTGGCGATCACCTTCACCAAAAACAGAAATAAGTCTTTTATCCAAAGCCTTTGCCTTTGGGTTAGTTACTGACTCTCTCATCATGCACTTGGGTTACCTGGATTTTGGGGATGATTGGCCCTCACCATTTTTATCGCCACTCTGGATGTGGGTCTTATGGGTGTTGGTAGCCACCACCATTAATGGTTCCTTGACTTGGTTACGTGGCAGACCTGTTTTAGGGGCTGTTTTAGGGGGTATTGCCGGACCCATATCCTATGAGGCTGGGATTCGGATGGGGGCTGGATCTTGGGTTCCTGGCAGCGAAATAATTGGATTTATCCTTGTTGGATTGGCTTGGGCGGTCGCCATACCCCTCTTTTTCTATTGGGATCGCACCCCAATCGAACGTGGCTTAGTAAAAAATCCGTAAATTTCCCAGAAAAGTCGCTTGCAAAGACTACTGTTTTTATATACAGTAACTCCTAAGTTGTTGCACAGTAGATAAAACTTCGGGAAAAAGCCCAGTACATAGCGAAAAGGGAATCAAAAATGGCCTTGGATAACAAAAAGCAATCAGCCTCTTCAGAATTTGAAGGAATGAGCGGAGACAAACAAAAAGCACTTACAGCAGCGCTGGCGCAAATTGAGAAACAGTTTGGTAAAGGTTCAATCATGAGATTGGGCGATGCTGAAATTAATCAAGATATTCAGGTGGTATCTAGTGGTTCACTCGGATTAGATATTGCCCTTGGAGTTGGCGGTCTTGCGCGTGGCCGCGTGATTGAAATCTACGGTCCAGAATCTTCTGGCAAAACGACTTTGACATTGCATGCCATTGCGGAAATGCAAAAGCTTGGTGGGACTTGTGCATTTATTGATGCGGAACACGCCTTGGATGTGCAGTACGCATCACGCTTGGGTGTGGATGTAAATAATCTGTTAATTTCTCAGCCCGACACTGGCGAGCAAGCTTTAGAAATCGCAGACGCATTAGTGCGCTCCGGTTCTATTGATTTGATCGTGATCGACTCTGTTGCTGCTTTGGTTCCAAGAGCTGAGATCGAAGGCGATATGGGTGACTCCTTACCAGGCTTGCAAGCTCGCCTGATGAGTCAGGCTTTGCGTAAGTTGACTGGTGCTATCAAGCGCACCAACACTACTGTGATCTTCATTAACCAGATTCGCATGAAGATTGGTGTGATGTTTGGTTCTCCAGAAACCACTACTGGTGGTAATGCGCTGAAGTTCTACGCCTCTATGCGTTTAGACATCCGTCGTATTGGCAGCATCAAAAAAGGCGATGAGGTTGTTGGTAATGAAACCCGTGTGAAGGTTGTGAAGAACAAGGTTTCTCCTCCATTCCGCGAAGCAATTTTTGACATCATGTACGGTGCTGGTATTTCTAGAGAAGGCGAAATTATTGATATGGGTGTCGAAGCTGACCTCGTTGAAAAGTCAGGCTCTTGGTATAGCTATAACGGTGATCGCATTGGTCAAGGTAAAGACAATGTGCGCGAGTTCTTGAAAGAGAACCCAGCCATTGCTAAAGATATTGAAGCAAAAATCCGTGAGAAGTTAGGCGTTAAATCTGGCTCAGCAGTAGTAACTGATGTGTTGAGCGAGGAAGAAGAAGTCGAATAAGCGCGTTGAACAATTCAATGTCAGAATTCAGTAGCAACAAGAAGGACAAACAAAGCCCGAGTCTCAAAGCTCGGGCTTTGCGCCTTTTGTCGCAACGGGAATATAGCCGGAAGGGCTTGGCTGCAAAATTAGCAGAATCAGAGGCGAGATGGAGCAAGCTGGGCGGTGAGCAGCTTGAGCAAACGCCTGAAGCGAGGATTTCTCAAATTGAGGCTGTTTTGGAGGACTTTGAGGCTCGGGGGTGGCTATCAGATGAGCGCTTTGCTGAAGCCTTGGTGCGCCGCCGGAGCGAGCGCTACGGCATCAGAAAGATTGCCGATGAGCTTGACAGAGCAGGCGTGGATTCCAAGCAGTCAGCAAAGCTCCTTGGGGTTCTAAAAGAGACAGAATTTCAGCGCGCTTTTGATCTTTGGACTAGGAAATATGGTGTACGCGCCCAAGATCAAAAGGAGCGAGCTAGGCAGTATCGCTTTTTGGCTACTAAGGGTTTTAGCTCTGAGGTGGTTGCTAAGGTGGTTGGCGGCCAGAGCCCTGATTAGGGCAATTACGGATCATCAGAGCCAATTTGCGGCGTTGCAGCATGCTAGACTTATGAAGTCGGTCAAGCCGTTCGCATTTATTCAAATTTGGCAAATTTAGCCAGTTTCTAGAGTAAGTATGAGATTGTGGCGACATCGGTTTTACTAATCCTCATCGCTTACTAAAAAAGATACCGTTTCGGAGTAATTATGAAAATTCACGAGTACCAAGGTAAAGAACTTCTTCGCCAATTTAATGTGCCAGTTCCTAACGGCATCCCTGCATTTAGTGTTGATGAGGCAGTGAAAGCTGCTGAAAAACTCGGTGGACCAGTATGGGTTGTCAAGGCGCAGATTCATGCTGGTGGTCGCGGCAAAGGCGGCGGTGTGAAATTGGCTAAGAGCATGGATGAAGTGAAGAAATATGCTTCAGAAATTTTAGGCATGCAGCTCAAGACTCATCAAACTGGGCCAGAAGGTCAAAAAGTAAATCGTCTCCTCGTTGAAGATGGCGCTGATATTAAAAAAGAGTACTACTTCAGCATCGTTACAGACCGTGGCACGCAAAAGAATGTGATCATGGCTTCAAGCGAAGGTGGTATGGATATTGAGGAAGTTGCTGAATCTCATCCAGAAAAAAATTATTAAAGTATTTGTTGATCCGATGGTTGGCTTGACAGATGCTGATTGCGACATTATTGCCAAAGGCATTGGTGTGCCTGAAGCATCTATCCCAATGGCTCGTGATGTATTTAAGAACTTGTACAAGACTTACTGGGACACTGATGCTTCATTGGTTGAAATCAACCCATTAATTCTTGAAGGAAACGGCAAAATCAAGGCTCTGGATGCAAAGTTCAACTTTGATCCAAATGCTTTGTATCGTCATCCGGAGATCGTTGCTTACCGCGATATCGACGAAGAAGATGCTGCTGAAATCGAAGCCTCTAAATTTGATCTTGCTTATATCTCATTGGATGGCAATATCGGTTGCTTAGTAAACGGTGCAGGCTTGGCGATGGCGACGATGGACACGATTAAGTTGTTCGGTGGCGAGCCAGCGAACTTCTTGGATGTTGGTGGTGGTGCTACAGCAGATAAAGTCACTGAAGCATTCAAGATCATGTTGAAGAACAAGAGTGTTGAAGCGATTTTGGTAAATATCTTTGGCGGCATTATGCGTTGTGACGTGATTGCTGATGGTGTTGTTACTGCATGTAAAGCAGTCAACCTCACAGTACCTTTGGTTGTGCGTATGAAGGGCACCAACGAAGATCTGGGCAAGAAGATTCTTGCAGACTCTGGTTTGCCAATCATTAGCGCCGATTCAATGGCTGAAGCTGCTACTAAGGTAGTTGCTGCTGTTGCCAAAAACAAATAATCCAGGAATTTCGATATGTCTATTTTGATCAATAAAAACACCAAAGTTATTACACAAGGTATTACTGGTAAGACCGGTCAGTTCCATACAGAAAAATGTCAGGAATACGCAAACGGCAAAAATTGCTTTGTTGCTGGTGTAAATCCTAAAAAAGCCGGTGAGTCTATTTTTAATATTCCAATTTATGGAACCGTTAAAGAAGCTGCCCAGCAAACTGGTGCAACTACTTCTGTAATTTACGTTCCGCCTCCTGGCGCTGCTGCTGCGATTTGGGAGGCTGTTGATGCTGATCTCGACTTTGTGATCTGTATTACTGAGGGCATTCCTGTCCGTGACATGCTGGAAGTACGAAACAAGATGCATGCTAAAGAAGCTGCTGGCGGCAAGAAAACTTTATTGCTTGGCCCTAACTGCCCAGGGATTATTACTCCAGACGAAATCAAGATCGGCATTATGCCTGGTCATATTCATAAGAAAGGTCGCATCGGCGTTGTTAGTCGCTCCGGCACATTGACTTATGAAGCGGTTGGTCAGTTGACAGCTATTGGCTTAGGTCAGTCCACAGCAGTTGGTATTGGTGGCGACCCGATTAACGGTTTGAAGCATATCGATATTATGAGAATGTTCAATGAAGATCCAGAGACTGACGCAGTCATCATGATTGGTGAAATCGGTGGTCCAGATGAAGCTGAAGCTGCCCGCTGGTGCAAAGACAATATGAAGAAGCCAGTAGTTGGCTTCATTGCCGGCGTAACAGCGCCTCCAGGCAAGCGTATGGGTCACGCAGGTGCTTTGATTTCTGGTGGTGCCGATACGGCAGATGCCAAGCTTGCTGTGATGGAAGAGTGTGGCTTCAAAGTAACAAAGAACCCATCGGAAATGGCTGCTTTATTGAAAGCCATGTTGTAATTTGCAATCAGGAAAAGGACGCTGTTAAACCAGCATCCTTTTTTGGTAGTAAATAGTAGTTAAAACATAAAATAAAACATAAAAATCGTAGGAGACGTTATGGATTTCTCAGTATTTTCAGGGCCAGCATTTTGGGCTGCTCTTTTATCAATTATTGTTGCGAATATTTTGTTATCGGGTGATAACGCCGTGGTGATTGCTCTTGCGTCACGCAACTTGCCCCCAGCTCAACAAAAGAAGGCCATTTTTTGGGGCAGTGCTGCGGCGATTATTTTGCGTGTAGTTCTCACAATTACTGCAGTTCAGTTGCTGACCTTACCGTATCTCAAGATTGTTGGCGCTATTTTGCTTCTCTACATTGGTGTTCAGCTTTTGGCCGATAGTGGTGAGGAAGAGGATATGCATGCCCATCCAAATATTTGGGGAGCGATTAGAACTATCTTGGTTGCTGACTTGGTTATGAGTTTAGACAACGTATTGGCGGTAGCGGCTGCGGCTCAAAAAGGTCCAGAAGAAACTAGATTGGTATTACTCATCGTTGGTTTGGGCTTGTCGATTCCATTAATTATTTTTGGTAGCGCTTTACTCTTAAAAGTAATGGATCGCTTTCCTATCATTATTACCTTGGGTGCGGGCTTATTGGGTCTGCTCGCAGGCGGTATGTTGGTTGAAGACCCGGCAATTAAGGAGTCTATGCAGGCTGCATTTGAAGATGCACACATGATTTTTGAGGGCATTGGAGTCGCCATCGTTCTTTTAGTAGGTACTTATCTCAAAAAGAAAAATAATCATAAAGAAGCGGCGTAGTTTCCCCGCATCAAATCAGAAAAGCCGGCCGAATATGCCGGCTTTTTTGTTGCCCACTTCCTTGTGAGTGTCTGCGGAAAAACGGATGATGCAGTATTTCACTTTAGGAGGCAGAAAATATGCAAAAGCTTAGCAATGGGATTCAAGATATTCAAAATGCAGAAAGCAATCAAGAGACAGGCTTTACCTTGATTGAGGTGATGGTTGTAGTGGCCATCATTGGCATCTTGGTTGCAGTGGCGGTGCCACAGTATCAAGACTACATAGCGAGAAGTAGGGTGGTAGAGGGTATGAATTTATCGTCTAGTGCCAAGCTTGCAGTGACTGAGGCATTTGCTAGCAGAGGGACTGTTCCTATGGATGATGCGACACATGGATCGTTTACATTTACTCCGACCCGTAGCGTCAAGTTAATTGAGGTGACTCCATCAGGTGTGATTGCAATTGACTATCAAGTCAGCGTAGCGCCTGAAGGCAAAAATACACTTCATCTAGTTCCAACAAATGAGCCTGATGCTAACTCCCCGAAGCCTATTGATTTATCTAAGCCAGAAGGGGCAAGTTGGGCCGGTGGTTGGTCATGCAGATCTACTGAGACAAATCTCATTTCTCAGTTATTGCCATCAGAATGCAGGATTGGTAAATAAGCTTCTAAAAAAAGCCGCTCATGAAGCGGCTTTTATCTTGGGCCCTCGGCAAAAATCAAACAGCTTTCCATTCTCCGCTCTTGCCACCGCTCTTCTCAAGCAGTTTCACATCACCCATCACCATGCCACGGTCCACTGCTTTGCACATATCGTAGATGGTGAGCAGGGCCACTTGGACTGCAGTGAGAGCTTCCATTTCAACGCCAGTTGGCCCAGTGGTCTCTGCTCTGACTTGGCAGGTAATACTGCTTTCTTGGGGGTTGGTTTTAAATTCCAGGCTAACGTGGGTTAGCGCCAGTGGGTGGCACAAGGGGATGAGGTCAGAAGTTCTCTTGGATGCCTGTATCCCCGCAATTCTGGCAATACCTAGGACATCCCCCTTTTTATGGGAGCCAGCTTCTACCATTTGGAAGGTTTCAGGAAGCATCGTGATCGTGCCGGAAGCAATGGCCATACGGTGGGTGTTAGGCTTATCACCAACGTTTACCATGTGTGCTTGCCCACTGGCATCAAAATGAGTTAGTTTGTTCATGGGTTAAGTTTTACCATATAGAGATGCAAGACATAAAGTCTGTTACAAAAACCTCTTTTTTACGCCGCACTTTAGCTGTTCAGCTGATGGTGGGTCTGACTTGCTCTGGATTACCTGCATATGCTGCTCCTGCTGGCGATGTATCTGTAGAGGGTAACTCTGCCGCCATTCAGAATATTGGGAGGGCTATGCAGTCGCCCGATGCTCGCCCCACCAATGCGCCTACACGCAGTTCCATGCAGAGTCAGCCTAATATTGTTTTGCCAGATATGGGCGATCCAGGTGGGGATTCCTTGAGTCGAGTGGACGAGCGTAAATATGGCGAAATGATCATGCGTCAGATTCGTCCAGATCCCGATTATTCAAATGACTTGCCGATCTATGATTTCTTAAATCAGATGGAGCGTCGTTTATTGCAGGCCGCCAGGAAGTTACAGCTTGGAGGTGCCAATGAACAGGGAAGCGGCGCTTACAACTTCGAAGTATTTGCGGTAAAAGATAGCACTATTAATGCGTTTGCATTGCCTGGTGGATTCATTGGCTTTCATACGGGCCTCATTGTGAGTGCGGAATCGGATTCTGAGGTAGCTTCTGTAATGGGTCATGAAACAGGCCACGTATTGCAGCGCCACCTAGCCCGTCAGATGGATAAGCAAACTACAAACATGATGATTGCCATTGCAGGTATGGTTCTTGGTGCATTGGCGATGTCCCGTAATCCTCAGGCTGGCGCTGGCCTAATGCAGGGTGGCCAAGCGGCAGCAATTAGTAATCAGCTTTCCTATTCTAGGGATGCTGAACGTGAGGCTGATCGTGTTGGTTTTCAGATCTTGGATGCCAGTGGATATGACGTAAATGGTGCGCCAGGATTTTTTCAGCGTTTACAAAAAGCTACGGGCATTATGGATAAAGGCGTGCCTTCTTATGTCCGCACCCATCCACTAACAACAGATCGTATTGCCGATATGCAAGATAGGGCCCGTACTGCCGTATCACGTAACGTCCCTACATCCGTAGAGTTTTATTTTATTAAGGCACGGGCACGCATGGAGCAAGCGGGTACCTCTAGCGGAATGTACGACTTAAAAAATACCTTTGATAGCTTGAGCAAACAACAGCCTATTGGTAAGCAGTTAGAAGGTTTCTATGGACTGGCTTTAATAGCGCAACGTCAAGGAAAAATAGATCAGGCAGAAGCGGATTTGCAGCAAGCTCGCAATTTGGCTCAGAAGGCAAGCGCTCCAGGATCTCCGATCCAAAGACAAAGCCTTTCATTGGATATCACCGCATCCGAACTTGCCCTAGCAAAAGGTAAGGGTGAAGAGGCGTTGCAAATAGCCCAAGCTACTTTGCGAGCCTATCCTCAGTCTTATGCTGCAGGTGCCGCCATGATTAATGCGGAGTTAAATCTCGGCCGCACAAATGATGCTATCTCATGGTTAAAGGCCCGCACAAGATCTCAGCCTAATGAAATAGTCTGGTGGACCTTATTATCTAAAGCCTACGATCAGGCCAAGAATGTGCCTATGCGCCATTACGCGCTTGGTGAAAAATATGCTCTTGAAGGTGCTTGGCCTTCAGCGATTGAGCAGCTAAGAATTGCACGTTCTGCTGGCGGGGCTGATTTTTATCAAAGCTCTAGTATCGATGCCCGTTTACGGGAAATGCAACGGCAGTATCAAGATGAGCTCAAGGAGCAGGGCAAGCAAATGCCGAGTTAGGGCTCCGGTTTTGCTATGTATTTAAAGCGAGAAGTTAATTCCTTAGAGTGAATGGGATCTAGGGGTAACTGTTTTCCATCCCAAATCCAAGATCCTCCAAAACTACAAGCTTCTTCACGTAGTTTGGCTAGCTCAGAAAAATGATCTAAATCATGATCATGTAACAAAGCAATTGTCTGACTATTGCTTTTAATCAACTGATTTTTTTCTTGGCTATTACCGTTGCAAATGAATTGCTCTACATTGCCAACAATATAAATATTTCCATTCTCATCACTAAGTGCGGCAGTGGGTTCCATGATTTGATGGCATTGATTGATGAGATGAGGACCATTGTCGCCAGGAATAATTCTCGCTATCCAAGGGGTGGCATCTAGGGTAATAAAAACGCGCTGTGGCCCATTCTGGAAAAAGTATTCCCCGAGTTCATTGCACGCATAGTTGCGTGCGATAAATTCATTTAAAGCTGAGTGTTGAATGATCTGGCCAGGAAGATTATTTAGTTGAGTAAACTCATCGCGCATACGCCAATGACCGCGGCGATCTAAAGCCAGCCAGCCATAGCAATCAGGCACATTTGGCCACTTTATGAGTGACCGTAGCACTTGATCATCCATGGATTTAATGCAAGCCGTGTGGCGTAGAAGGAGCGTCGAAAGTCTCTTCAGTGGAATGGCTGGCATGCATGTGGGCAATGCGCCAACCCTGACTATCTTGTAGCAACACGAGCGTAATGTTTAGAAAAAATTCTGCTTCAACTTGATCGGGTCGAAGATGAACAGCTTCAGTAGTGTCATATACGGCGGCACCTAAAACGGAATGGCTAATACAAGCAATGGGCTCTAAAAATAAAGGCTGCTTAGTGAGAAGTCTTTCTAAGCCCTCCCGAATTTCTGCATGTCCACTGAGGCGATGACCTTCGGGGAGGACACAGGTAATGGAATCATCATCCAGCCAAATATCCAGGGCACCCTGTACATCGCGATGACGCAAGGCATCTCGCCATGCCTCCACTACATCATCTGCACTGTGAAAGAGTCTGGCAAGTTTGGTCATGGCTAACTTTTCCTAGTTTATGACTGCAATGTATTCAGTGTAGCGAATACTTGTTCGGGGAGGATGTCGTTTAAGCAATTGAGGTGGCCTAATGGACATTCTCTTTTATGACATGGGCTGCACGTTAGGTTTAGCCAAATCACTTTGGCCTTATCCGATAAAGGTGGGGTATGGGCTGGATCGCTTGAGCCAAAAATGGCTACTTGAGGTGTTTTGAGGGCTGCTGCGATATGCATTAGACCTGAGTCATTGCTGATGACGGCCTTACTTAAACCAATCAAAGCAATCGCTTCATCTAGTGAGGTATTTCCGCACCAATTATGGATGTGGTCATCTTGCTTAGCTTGGGAATGAATTTCTTGGGCAAGTGCGTGATCACTTTTGCTGCCCAAAAGAATGATCTGATTATTTGGGTTTCTAGCAATTAATCTTTGTGCTAGTTCTGCGAAATGACTTGTTGGCCAGCGCTTAGTTGGACCATATTCGGCGCCTGGGCACATGACGTAAATATTTTCAGGATCAATCTTGGCGCTTTGCAATTTTGCCCGTACGGATTGATTTGCTATGGGGGAAACATTTAACTTTGGTGTCGGGCTATTGGATATTGCTAATGCTTGATCTTTACCAAGAAGTTGGCTCAGCGCAAGATAGTGCTCGACCATGGGCGGGCGATTTATTTTGCTTGGGTTATCTAAGGGGAGATTGATTAATCCAAAGCGCAACTCGCCACGATAGCCGATTCGAAAAGGAATATTGGCGAGCCAGGGAATCAATGCCGACTTAAAGCTATTGGGTAATACAAAACACGCTTGATATTTTTTTGCTGCAAGTTTTTTTGCTAGCTGTTGACGTAAGTCCCATTGCAATTGCTTATGCTCGAACTTCGCTTCAATTACTTCGTGAACTTCTGAACAAGCGCGATAGATAGGCGCCACCCAATTGCTGGCTAGAACGTCGATGTTTGATTCTGGGTATTGCTCTTTAATATTTGCCAGTAAAGGCTGAGTCATTACAGCATCCCCAATCCAGTTTGGGGCGATGATCAGAATACCGTGCATGTAATGTATCCCGACTCAGCACCCTGAGAGGTGCTGACAAGGCTTAGTGACCGTGTGGCTCAGTG
>CANCQD010000084.1 GCA_947380285.1 Burkholderiaceae bacterium
ATTGTGTATGACACCCAATACTCGAGCGATAACGAGCCTGGCGTCTGGTTCTATACAAAATATAAAGGTGATGCGCGTGCCGTGATTTACTACACCCAATATAAATCCGAGGCCGACCTGATTGTGTATTTCACCAAGTACAAGAGTGATGCACGCTGCCGCTACTAATATTTATCACTTTATTACCCCTTCATTACCTCTTTAATCTATGAGACTTCTCTCCATCTCTGCAGGCAAAGTAGCCCCCTTGTTTGGCAACCATCACCCTAATTACAAATCTGTTGCCTCTGCTATTCACAAAAAAGTGGTGAGTGATTTAAAAAATCCCGCCCCAGTTGAAATCACTACGCTTGGTGTTCGAGGGGATGAACAGGCAGACTTATCCGTGCATGGTGGATTGGAAAAAGCAATTTATGTTTATCCAGCCGAACACTATATCTTCTGGAATGAACTGCTCACCCGCGAAACCAAGCAACCTACTGAATTGCAACATGGCGCTATTGGAGAAAATTTCACGATCGAAGGACTTTTAGAAACTCAAGTCTTTGCAGGGGATCGACTTCAAATAGGGAGTCTAGAATTCGCAGTGGTAAAACTTCGTGAGCCTTGTTTCAAGTTCAATGCGAAGTTGGGCTATAAAGGTGCAGCTAAAGCAATGCTTCAAACAGGCTTTAGTGGCTGGTATTTGCGTGTATTAAAAACCGGAGTAAGTGCTGCTGGTGCTGAAATTACTCTAATTCCCGGCCCAAGAGAAACCTCTATTGCGCAGCAAAATCAAAAGCTCTTAAACAATCGCAATCAAAAAGATTTGTGGGAATAAAAAAACCCGACCATTTCTGATCGGGTTTCTTATTTGATGCAGACTAAAGAATCTTAGTCAATCCGCTTAGTCACGTGCGTAGATATCTACGTCTTTGGTTTCTTTAACAAACAGTGTACCGATTACCAATGTCATCGCAGCGATGATGATTGGGTACCAGAGACCGTAGTAAATGTTACCGTTTTGCGCTACCAAGGCGAAGGAGATCGTCGGCAACAAGCCACCGAACCAACCGTTACCAATGTGGTATGGCAAGGACATAGAGGTATAACGAATGCGGGTTGGGAACATCTCAACTAACATCGCAGCGATTGGGCCATAAACCATAGTGACCAAGATCACCAAGTACACCAACAAGCACAATACAGCAACGTAGTTGATATCAGCCGAGTTAGCTTTAGCTGGATAACCTTCTTTGTTTAAAGCCTCGCGAATTGATTTCTTAAACTCAGCATCCTTTGCTTTTGCTTCGGCAGGATCGATACCCTTAGATGTATAACCAGGGATTTCTATATCACCGATTTTCACAACAGCAACGGTTCCCGCTGGAGCTGGAATGGTAGTGTAGCTAGCAGAATTAGAAGCCATCACTTGTTTTGCAATATCGCAAGAACTTGTGAACTTCGCTGTACCAGTTGGATTGAACTGGAATGTACATTCATTCACATCAGCAGTAATCGTTGCTGGTGCAGCTGCCATTGCCTTTTCTAACGCAGGGTTAGCAAAGTGAGTTAAAGCATTAAATACGGAAACTGGTGTGTTAGGGATGTAAGTAATTACAGCCAACAACAAACCGCCCATGATGATCACTTTACGGCCAATCTTGTCTGACAAGCTACCGAATACCACAAAGAACGGGGTGCCGATTACCAATGAAGCAGCAATCAATAAGTTCGCTGTCTTAGCATCTACTTTCAATACTTGGGTGAGATAGAACAAAGCATAGAACTGGCCTGTGTACCAAACCACCGCTTGACCTGCAACCAGACCAAACAATGCCAAGATCACAATCTTCAAGTTCTTCCATTGACCGAATGACTCTGTCAAAGGGGCTTTAGACAATTTGCCTTCTTCTTTCATCTTCTTGAAAGCTGGTGATTCATTCATGGACAAGCGAATCCATACAGAAATCGCCAACAATCCGATTGAAGCGATGAAAGGAACACGCCAACCCCAAACATCAAAGTCAGGACCAGTGAATTCACGTGTGAACAAAATCACGAGCAAGGAGAGGAACAAGCCCAAAGTAGCTGTTGTCTGAATCCAAGCTGTGTAAGCGCCACGACGACCATGAGGAGCATGTTCTGCAACATAAGTAGCAGCACCGCCGTACTCACCACCCAATGCCAAACCTTGAAGCATACGCAATGCGATCAAGATGACTGGAGCGGCAACGCCGATAGTTGCATAGTTAGGCAGAATACCCACGATGAAGGTTGCACCACCCATTAATAGGATGGTGACCAAGAAGGTATATTTACGACCGATCAAATCGCCCAAGCGACCAAACACCAACGCGCCAAATGGACGCACGATGAAACCAGCAGCAAATGCTAACAAAGCAAAAATGAAGGCAGAACCAGCATCTAAGCCTGAGAAAAACTGCTTGGCAATAACGGCAGCCAAAGAACCGTAAAGATAAAAGTCGTACCACTCAAAAACCGTACCTAATGAAGAAGCAAAAATAACTTTGCGCTCTTCGGCGGTCATTGGGGCTGCTTTAGTTGATGTTGACATCAGTAGCTCCTAACTAATTTTATTAAATAAAATACAACGGATCGATTATGCTTTGAAAAAATTCAAAGAAATCCATTACTTAGGGTAATTCCCCATCAAATAGACTCGGGGTTTTCCCGAGAAATGTGGATTTGATGCAACGCATTTAAGCCATGATGAGGCAAGGGTTTAGCACCAATATTAAGCAATCTGCCCAAGTGAGGTGCATTTCTGGAAATCAGTGTGCAATCCTCTCGAATAACACTGTTGCACTTCGCTTTAATTGATTTTGAAGTTAGCAAAAGGCATAAGCAAAAAATGCCACCAAACAATTACTAAACAAGGAGCAAGGCAAATGAAAAGACGTGACTTTTTAGGTAAGACTGCACTTGGGGCGGCCGCAGGCGTATTGGCCGCACCCGCAATAGCCCAATCTATGCCAGAAGTGAAGTGGCGCTGCGCATCTAGCTTTCCTAAAAGCCTAGATACGATTTATGGTGGTGGCGAATTCATCTCTAAGCGGGTAGCCGCTTTAACTGATGGCAAGTTTCAAATTCGTATTTTTGGTGCAGGCGAGATTGTTCCTGCTTTTGGTACTGTGGATGCCGTCCAACAAGGAACCGTGGAATGCACCCATACCGCCGGTTATTACTTTGTAGGCAAGAACAAAACTTTTGCTTTTGACACAACTGTCCCTTTTGGTATGAACCAACGTCAGCAAAATGCCTGGATGTATTGGGGTGGCGGCTTAAAGCTCCAGCGTGAGTTCTTACGCGACTACAACATTATTTCCTTCCCGGCAGGCAACACCGGAACTCAAATGGGTGGCTGGTTTAAAAAGCCAGTTAAAACGGTTGCCGACCTCAAAGGTCTCAAGATGCGTATCGCCGGCCTCGGCGGTGAGGTGATGTCTCGCTTAGGCGCTATTCCACAGCAAATCGCTGGTGGGGATATTTACCCTGCCCTTGAAAAAGGCGTGATTGATGCAGCCGAGTGGGTTGGTCCTTACGACGATGAAAAGTTAGGCTTTTACAAAATTGCTCCTTACTACTACTACCCAGGATGGTGGGAAGCCTGTTCGATGTACTCCATGTACGTCAACATCAAAGAATGGGAAAAGTTGCCTAAGCAATATCAAGAAGCGTTGGCTTCAGCTTGTGCTGAATGCAACATCGATATGATGGCTGAGTACGACTACAAAAACCCAATTGCCTTACAGAGCTTAATCAAGAATGGCGTTAAGTTGCAGTCTTATTCCACAGAAATTATGAAAGCAGCATCTAATGCCGCCTTTGAAATGTATGAGGAAGAAGCTGCCAAGAATCCATCGTTCAAGAAAATTTACGAGCCTTGGAAAAAATTCCGCAACGATCAAATGCTGTGGAACAAGGTTGCCGAACAAACTCTCATGAGCTTCATGCTAACTAATCCAGTCAAATAAACTTAAGCGAGTAACTGAAATGCCAAAACAATTTTTAGTTTTTGCAAATTTCGTTGATCGACTAAATGACCGTTTTGGAGTTTTAGCAAGTTGGATGGTTCTTATTGCCGTACTGGTCAGCACAGCTAACGCGCTGATTCGGTACGGTTTTAACATCAGCTCAAACGGTTGGCTAGAAGCGCAATGGTATTTGTTTGCCGGCATGGTGATGTTTGGTGCCGCCACTACTTTTCGTATGAATGAACACGTGCGGGTTGACGTGCTCTATGCCCTTTACCCCAATAGAGTTCGGCTCTGGCTGGATTTTTGGGGTGGCATTATTTTCTTCTTACCAATGACCATCATTATTGGTTACTACTCTTGGGAATTTTTTATTACTTCAGTAATTCAAAATGAAACCTCAAGTAATCCAGGAGGTCTGATTCGCTGGCCAGTGCGCGGCATTATTACTTTGGGCTTTTTCTTGCTAACACTCCAAGGTATTTCAGAAATTATCAAGCGCTACGCAGCCATTATCGGAATGATACAAATCGATCCTAAATACGAAAGACCTCTCCAATGATTAGCCAAGATCTCATGGCCCCCATCATGTTTGGGGGTCTGATTGTATTTTTATTAATTGGATATCCGGCCGCATTTTCACTTGGTGCAGTTGGCTTATTCTTCTCTTTTATTGGCATCGAGATGGGCATGTTTCAGCCCACCTTTCTACAAGCACTTCCAGATCGCGTATTTGGGATCTTGTCGAATGACCTATTGCTCTCTATTCCATTCTTTACCTTCATGGGTGCAATCCTAGAGAAGTGCGGATTGGCCGAGGACATGCTCGAAGGCTTGGGGCAGTTATTTGGCCCTATCCGAGGCGGTCTTGCATATGCTGTAATTATTGTTGGTGCAATTCTCGGAGCGATTACCGGAACTGTTGCAGCCTCTGTGATTGCCATGGGATTAATTTCCTTGCCAATTATGTTGCGCTACGGCTATAACCCACGTGTCGCAACGGGTGTAATTGCCGCCTCAGGAACAATTACCCAACTCATCCCCCCATCACTCGTTTTAATTGTGTTGGCAGACCAGTTGGGTAAGTCGGTTGGCGATATGTATGCCGGCGCTATTGGGCCATCCATCATTCAGGTGGTGCTGTTCTGTTTATTCATCTTCTTCTTGTCAATTTTTAGACCTCAAGATGTACCAGCACTTCCACCAGAGGCACGCCCAAAGATTGACTGGAAATTATTCAAGAAAATTTTGTGGGGCATTGTTCCTTCAATCGCCCTCATCTTCTTAGTGCTTGGAACGATTTTGATGGGTCTGGCAACACCGACTGAAGGTGGCGCAATGGGTTCTGTTGGAGCCTTAGTTCTTGCGGCAATGAATAAACGCTTACAAAAACCTTTGGTCTGGGAAGCAATGACTTCCACCATGCGCATTAATGCTATGGTGATTTTCATCCTGATTGGATCTACTGTCTTTGGCCTAGCATTCCGTGGCGTTGATGGTGACCTATGGATTGAACATTTATTGTCTGGATTGCCTGGAGGTCAAATAGGCTTCTTAATTGTGGTGAACTTGTTTGTTTTCTTCCTAGCCTTCTTCTTAGACTATTTTGAAATAGCCTTCATCATCATTCCACTTTTGGCTCCTGTTGCAGACAAGCTTGGCATCGATCTGATTTGGTTTGGTGTGCTTCTCGGCGCCAATATGCAAACCTCGTTCATGCATCCTCCATTTGGGTTCGCCTTGTTCTACCTGCGCGGAGTAGCGCCTAAGTCTCTAAAGAGCTCTGATATTTATTACGGGGCTTTGCCATGGGTCGGTCTACAGCTGATCTTGGTTGCGATCATCATCTTTATTCCAGAAACGGTTACTTACTTCATTGATAAGCCAGCGGTTGCTATTGATGTGAATGCCATTTCAGTGGATCCCCTTGAAGGCGTACAGCAAAATGAGATCACAGTAGACTCCAGTTCTGAGATCGAGCGTCAATTGCGAGAAAATAAATAGCTATAGCAAATAGCAAACCGCAAAATAAAATAGAGGGGATTTACCATGCAGTCAAAGTGGGGTATTCGAGGGATGGCGGTAGCGCCGCATTCCCTCGCTTCTGAATCGGCTTTAGCAGTTCTACGTGAGGGCGGCAATGCATTAGAGGCGATGGTGGCTGCAGCAGCAACCATCGCTGTCGTATATCCCCACATGAACTCCATTGGCGGCGACTCCTTCTGGGTGGTGCACTCGCCTGGTAAGGCCATGGGTGGCATTGACGCCTGTGGTGCTGCCGCTGGTTTAGCCACAAAGCAATGGTATGCAGATAGGGGCATCACTAAAGCTATTCCCTTTAGGGGTCCGGTTGCCGCAAATACGGTTGCAGGAACTATTTCAGGCTGGGGCGCCGCTCACAAACTTTCCAAACAGGGACTTGGGGGCAAGATCCCCTTATCTCGCCTTTTAGCTGATGCAATTCATTACGCAGAGGCAGGCGTACCCGTTACCTACAGCCAATCAAGCTTAACCCAAAAGAAACGTGAAGAACTCAGCCCCATTCCTGGCTTTGCTAAAACTTTCTTGGTGAATGGTAAAGCACCGGCAGTTGGGAGCATTTTTAAACAAGATCGCCTTGCCAAAACCTTGCGACAAATTGCAGAAAAAGGGACGGACGATTATTACCGTGGTGATCTCGCACAGTTATTAGCAAAAGAGTTGACCGATGTCGGTAGCCCCTTACGCTTAGATGATCTGCAGCGTCACAATGCCAAACTGATTGATCCCTTAGAGCTCAAACACAGCCTCGGCAATGTGTACAACATGATTCCACCCACCCAAGGTGTTGTCTCCTTGATGATTATTGGTATTTTGGATCAACTGAATCTCAAGCGCTTTAAGGTGGATAGCGCTGAATATGTCCACCATTGTGTTGAGGCTACTAAACAAGCCTTTAAGATTCGTGATCAATTTGTGACAGACCCTGCGTATATGACAAAGCATGCGCAGACTTTCTTATCACCCGCATTCCTGAAAAAACTTGCTAAGAATATTGACCCTAATAAAGCCTTGCCTTGGGGCCAAGGCAAAGGGCCAGCCGATACCATTTGGATGGGCGTGATTGATGGTGACGGTAATTGCGTCTCTTTCATTCAAAGTATCTATCATGAGTTCGGTGCAGGCATTGTTCTACCCAAGTCTGGTGTGAATTGGCAGAATCGTGGATGCAGCTTCTCTCTTGACCCCAATACACTGAATCACCTTGAGCCCTATCGCAAACCATTCCACACCTTGAATCCAGCGATGGCTTTATTTAAAGATGGTCGCTCGATGGTCTACGGCACGATGGGTGGTGATGGGCAGCCCCAAACCCAATGCGCAGTCTTTACTCGCACAGCTACTTATGGTCTTGATCCGCAAGACGCCATCAGCCGCCCGCGTTGGCTACTTGGTCGCACTTGGGGGCAAACGAGTGACAGCTTGAAATTGGAGTCACGATTTAGTCCTTGGGTTGCAAAAGAGCTACATGCCTTAGGTCATGAGATTGAAATGCTCGATGCCTTTGATGAAACTGTCGGTCATGCAGGCTGCATTATTCGTGACCCATCAGGCACATTGCGAGGCGGATGGGATCCTCGCAGCGACGGCGCTGTTAGCGCGTTTTAGTAATAAACATTTTGGGTACGCGCAGATCCCAGTGAATTGCGGCTGCGCGTAGTCCAAAAATTCCGAGCATACAAATTACTGAGCCCTCAACCACAAACAGCGGCAAGAAGTTCAATATCAGTACATATGCACAGCATCCCAAAGTCACTGGAATAGCATAAAGCTCATGCGACATAATGAGTGTTTTTCTACCAGCCAAAACATCGCGTAATAGGCCACCGCCAATTGCAGTAACAACACCTAAAATGACAGGTGCTACCGGTAGACCATAACCCATATTCCAAGCCTTATCAGCGCCCTGTATACCAAAGAGTGCTGCACCAAAACCATCGATATAAAGCATCCAGCGATAAATTTGTGGTTGAGTAAAGAAAGACTCTGCGAAGAAGGTAATAACGCTAGCAGCTAGTGCAAGCCAGACATAAATCTGATTCTCGGACCAGAAAACAGGGGCCTCCAAAATGATGTCGCGAATAGTACCCCCACCGATTGCGGTAATGAGCCCAAGCACCAAAACACCAAAGAGATCCACACCACGATCAGCAATTGCCAAGACCCCTGTCACAGCAAACGCCATGGTTGCGATGATGCCAATCCAGAAATTAATATCTTCCATGGGAACAAGTCTAAAGCACTTTGTATGAATAAAGACTGGAATATCCATCCTCAATATACTGTTAGCCATGAGATCAAATGAGGTATTCAAATGACCCCCAAGCTCTATAGCTTTTGGCGTAGCTCTGCCGCATATCGTGTACGTATTGCCTTGAATCTTAAGGGTATGGATTATGAAATCATTCCTGTGCATCTGGGTAAAAATGGTGGTGAACAAGCGAGCGAGAGTTACAGCAATAAAAACCCAAATCGCTTAGTGCCTCTTTATGAGTCTGATACGATCAGGATTCATCAATCGATAGCGATGATTGAATATCTTGAAGAAGTGCAGTCCGAACCTCCACTCTTACCAACCTTGGCCATTGATCGAGCATGGGTACGCGCACTTGCTTTGGATATTGCCTGCGATATTCACCCCATCAACAATTTGCGGGTGCTACGTTACCTCATCAAAAAACTAGGTATTAGTAGTGAGGCAAAAGACGAGTGGTATCAACATTGGGTCAAGACTGGATTAGAAAGTTTAGAAAAACAATTGAGCAGTGACGCTAGGGTCGGGAAATTTGCCTATGGCGATCAACCAGGCTTAATTGATCTTTGCTTAGTGCCCCAACTATTTAACGCGCTCAGCGCAAAAGTAGATGTGAGCCCCTACCCCACCCTCATGAGAATCTTTCATGAGTGCATGAAATTGCCTGCTTTTATAAACGCCTCTTGGGAAAAACAAATTGATGCAGAGGGCTTAAACCCCGTTGCTCCACCACAGAAATAATGAGAGTGTGAGTAATGAGCTCACGGTTGTAATCAATACTACTCTCGAAATAATGCTACCGTCTGCTTTGTAATACTGCGCCAACATAAAAGGCCCGGTACCAGTAGGCAGTGCACTCAAAATCACAATTGCGCTGACCCATAATCCAGGCAAATCTAAAATGGGTGCTGCAATTACCCAGGCAATCAAAGGCTGAAGAAAGAGCTTTGCAAAACTAATACCCCAAGCTTGCTCTGGCGCTGCAGTGTTTTTTTGTATGAGAAATAAACCAATCGAGACGAGCGCACAAGGAGTCGATGCCGCCGCCAAGAATGCAATCACTTGTGCAATTGGATCATACAAAGTCAGGCCAATTGCGGCCCATGCCAAACCTGCAACTGGGGCAACCAATAATGGATTAGTGCAGAGAGATTTAATGACGCTCAGAACAATCTCATGTGACCTCTTATGCGACAAGATGCCGATCTCAATAAGCACTGTCGCTAAAGCGAACATCACAAACACAATGAAGGTAGAAATAATCGCAGGCGCTAAACCATCTTGACCAAGGGCAAGTGCGCACAAAGGAATGCCCATATACCCGGTATTTGAATAAGAGGCGCTAAGACCATCGAAGCTAGCTGCTGCCAAATCTCGACTACGCATGAAGCTCATCAAGAGTACCAGAATAAAAACAATTAAACAGCTTAGAAAAAAAGCGGTAATAAAACCAGGCTGCCAAAGCGTTTGCCAGCCACTATTAGCGGCGAAATTAAAGAGTTGTGCAGGTAATGCCAACCAAACAACAAAACGATTTAGCTCAACCGAAGCATTGATACCCAGCTTACCCGTACGCCCTCCAACATACCCAATCAGAATGAGTAAAAAGACTGGAAGAACTACATTAAATACGTAGAGCAAAATATTGAATAGGAAAAGTTAGGGTATTAGGAAATCTTCTTCAGCGTCTTTACATAGCGCTGTGCATTTTTGACATAACGTCCGGAGATATCATGAATTCCGGCAATTTGTTCTGGAGTGAGCTCTTTAACTGTTTTGGCAGGTGTTCCCAAAATCATGGAACCATCCGGAAATTCTTTTCCCTCTGTAACGAGCGCGCCCGCACCAACCAAACAGTTTTTTCCAATCTTGGCGCCATTCAAAATGACTGCACCAATTCCGATAAGACTACCGTCTCCAATATGGCAACCATGCAACATCACTTGATGGCCAACAGTCACATGCTTACCTATAATGAGCGGATAACCAGGGTCGGCATGCAGGACAGAGGCGTCTTGCACATTACTACCCTCTCCGATTTGAATGAGATCGTTATCGCCACGGATAACTACCTTTGGCCAGATACTCGCATCTTGATGAAGTTCAACTTTGCCGATCACTTCTGCGCTCTCGGCAACCCAAGCACCCTCAGCTAATTGTGGGGCGTTTCCGTCTAGTTCAAATATAGCCATGACTCATTATAGGTATGAATCTG
>CANCQD010000085.1 GCA_947380285.1 Burkholderiaceae bacterium
CCCTGACCTCGAGTCTAGGGAAGCAAAAGAAGCAAAATTCGTAGGTCCCAGTTTTATTTGGGCATTACTTTTAATTTTTGGAGATTTAAAGAATGAAAAAATCGCTATTAGCAGTTGCAGCTATCGGTGCATTTGCATCCGCTGCTCAAGCTCAGTCCAGCGTAACCGTTTACGGCATCATGGACCTTGGTTATGTTGGTGGAAATTCACGTGTAGCATCTGGTACAGCAGTTACCAAAGGCACATCAAACGCATTTACAGCCTCATCTGAATCAACAAGCCGTATTGGTTTCAAAGGTACTGAAGATTTAGGTGGTGGTACTTCTGCATTCTTTACAGTTGAGTTGGGTTTAGAGCCGGCTTCAACAACCTCTGGTTTTAAGAACTCCGCTACTACTGAAAACCGTCAATCTTTTGCTGGTTTGAAGAAAAACGGTATTGGTGACTTCGCTATTGGTACTCAGTACACACTGGTGCAAAACTCTGTAGCCGCTACCGATGCAGCTGGCACGAACAACATTCTTGGCGACATGATCTATACCTCTGCTACAGGCACTGGTGCAACTGTTGCTGATGCTAACTTAACAGTTAACAACGGCTTTGCTGCTGGTAACTCATACACTATCCGCGCTCAAAATGCCTTGACATTGAATACAGCTACATTTGCTGGATTCACAGGTCATGGTTTAGTGATCATGAACAACACCAACACTTCACAGACAACACTTGCTAGTTCTGCTGGCTACACTGGTGGTACAAACAACCAAAACGGTTGGGGCTTGGGCGTTGACTACTCTTGGAATAAATTGTTCGTTACTGCAGCAATGCAGCAATTGAATGCTAAGCAAGCATACAACGTCTCTGCTTTGACACCTACTTCAAACGCAGGTACAACAATCGCAGCAGCTAACATCAGCATCTTCGGTGCAGGTCAAGCTTCTTCATTGGGTACAAACGTTAAAGACAACCAGTACTACGTTGGCGCAACTTATGACTTCGGTATCTTGAAGGCATATGCCCAGTACATCAACCGTAAAGTAACTGCACAACAAGACACTGGCTACTACGCTAAGCGTACTGGTGAGCAGATTGGTGTTCGTAGCTTCATCACTCCAACTATCGAAGCTTGGGCACAAGGTGGTTTGGGTAAAACTACATCATTTGGTTCAAGCAACCCAGCTGCTAACATGACTTCATGGCAAGTTGGTTCTAACTACTACCTTAGCAAGCGCACAAACTTGTACGCTATCTACGGTCAAGTTGGAACATCTAACGTATCAGTTGTTAACAACACAAACCCTGCTAGCTTCAATGCAAGCAACTATGCTGTTGGCATGCGTCACACTTTCTAACTTAATGCTAGCGTAAGCTAGTGATTAATTAGTTTGGTATTAAATTAACCCACTGTGGTAACACAGTGGGTTTTTTCTTTTGGGAATTAAAAAATCAGACTGCTCTCAGATTATTGATCCCTTGAGTATCTAGTCAGCCTATCTTGTGTTTACATGCTGAACCAAAAATTCCTCTAAAGCTCGAACGGGGACCAGGTCATCAAACAGAATGGATCTACTAGCAATGATCTTTTCTTGAATGGCTTGCCTATATGCCCTGTCTTGGACTAATTTCACAACTAAGTTGACGTAGTTTTCCTCGTCATTTGCAATAAGCTCAGTCATGCTTATTCTTCTGAGGATCCCGCTAGCTAAGCGACCTCGCATAAAGAGACCTTCTCTTGTAACAATCGGCAGCCCACATTCAATCGCCTGAATGGCAGTATTAAATCCAGAAAAGCCAATAGTATCTAAAAATACATCCGCTTTTTGCATCAATCCATAAAAGGCTTCGGTTTTTTGCCAGGGGATAAAGTGGGTAAATTCAGCGGCATTTAAATTTTCGCGCTCAAAAGCTTTTGATAACCTTTCTTTAAACACTAAAGATAGGGTCTGTTCTGGGCCCTCAAAGAATATAAATTGGCACTCAGGCAGCTTTTTAGCGATAGATACTAAAACTTGATCATACTCAGGTGCGTATTTAAAAGGTGTACCAGGACAAACTAGTATGGGAGATGTCGGATCAATACCAAGGGATTGAAGATCGGGAATTGCTGGAGTTATGTTGCGAGCAGAGTAGTAGCAGCCTAAATTGGGTAGTGATATTAATTTTTCACTGTAATGATTGGCTGCATTGGTAGGTTCAAAATCCTGGGCCGAGATATAGTAATCAATTGTAGGTAAGCCAGTTGTCTCGGGGTGCCCCCAAGACACTAATTGAGTTGGTGCTAATCTTAGATTGGCTAGTTTGCAAGTAAGCGGATCCATACCAATTTCGGGATAAATTAAAACATCAAGCTGTTTATCTAGGATTGCTCGAGCCCAATCCTCTGGATTACTAAGATTTTCTGTAAATGAAGTGGCTATTGATTTTGCCAATACTGTTTCTTGGTCGTTAAAACCGCTTAAATAAAAGATGTGAATCTCAAATAAATTTGGATTGAGGTTTTGGACCCAGCCTTTGACGAGGGCATTCCAAACAGAATGCTCATACATATGCGCACTAACTATGCCAACCTGAATGCGATCCCTTTTGGCAACTGTTGTATTTACTGAAATGTTTTGAAGGATCTGCCAGTGTTCCATTGCTCTGTGACAAATTTGACCGTACTGAGAGATAAGGGTCTTATTGTTGGTCTCTTGGTAAGCCAAATAAAAAGGTTGTCGCCATCCAACCGCAAGATGAGCATATGGAAGGGTTATCTTGTTTAGATATTCGTTCAGGTCATTCAATGCATTTGCAAAGGATTGGCGTCCAATCTTGACATTTTCGGCACTTGAAGGGATTCTAGGTATTAAATTAAATATATCACCCCATTTGGCCTGCGGATTTTTTGGGTCAAGTTTAGCTGCCGTTTGAAAACTGTTTTTTGCCTCAGCATATCGATTCAAATTTTCCAGAACAGAACCGCGATCGATATGGGCTTCGGCTAGTTTTGGATTCAGAGCGATCCGTTTATTGATGCAGGCCAAAGCAGCTTCAAATTGTTTGAGCTCAATGAGTACTGTGCTTTTGCAAGCATAGGCATTAATATTGGTAAGGCTTGAATCGATGCTGATTGCTCTTTCATAGCAAGCTAATGCCTCGGAGAGATTATTAACTTTTTGTAATATCGTTCCTCGCCTAATATGACTCTCCGGGGATTTAGGGTCGAGCCCAATGAGCTTCTCAAAACAAGCTAAAGCTTCTTGCAGTCGGCCAGAGTCAAGTAGTGCTTCGCCTACATTAAGCCATGCATCCTTTTTTTCAGGGTTGATTTTGATTGCTTGATCAAAGCAGGCCAAAGCTTCATCTGTTCTTTTTAGCATTTTTAGGGAAATTGCCTTATTTAACCAACCCTCATAAAAATCTGTATTTTGGTTAAGGGACTGCTCAATCAATTCGAGCGCTTCATCTTGTTTTTGTAGAGCCCTTAATGCGATTGCTTTGTTAAGAAGTGCTTCTGGGTAATGTGGATTAATTTGAAGGGCGCTGCCAAAAGTTTTAACGGCCTCTTCATTTCGATTGAGTGCTAATAAGCTTTTTCCATAATTTAACCAAGCCTCTGGATTTTGAGGCATGGACTTAACAGCTCTTTGATGATGAATTAATGCCTCTTTTTCATTTCCTGTGCTTGATAGGGCTTTTGCTAAGTTGTATTGCAGTGACGGATCTGATGGCTCCAATGCAGCTGCTTTTTTAAGAAATTTAACAGCCTCTAAATGATTTTCTTGTGAAGCTCGAATTAGCCCGAGAATATGCAGCGCTGGTACATTTTTTGAGTCGACCTGCAATAGCCTGTTTAAGATAACTTCAGCACTTTGCGTGTTACCACTTTGGAACGCCTCAATTGCTTGGCCTAGCATTAATTGAAATTGTGAATTCATGAAGAGAGTTTAAATCCTTTGACCATGCTGTTGCGCAAGGACTTTTAGATCTTTTCCAACTGCATCCATAACCTCCTCCCAATTGCCTGGAGTTTTTTGCCTATAGAGCCTTACGCTTGAATACCAAGGTGAATCCGTACGGTCTTCAAGCCAACGCCAGCAAGAATCATATCGATTTAATATCCAGGTGGGCTTGCCAAGTGCTGCCGCTAGGTGTGCAGTAGAGGTGTCAACCGAGATCACTAAATCTAAGTTGGCGATAAGTGCGGCTGTATCTGAAAAATCTTTAAGTTCTGGGGCAAAGTTGAGCAAATTATTTGCTGGCCATAGGGATGTCTTGTCGCGATCTAATTCTGATTCAGCAGGATCTCCCTTTTGAAGGCTATAAAACTCAATATTGTTTAAATATTGCAAGCGAGCAATCGTTTCGAGGGGAATGTTTCGCCGCTCATTAACAGCCCGCATCTCTGGTTGATCAGGTCTAAATCCGCCATTCCAGACCAAGCCTACTCGTAGAGGGCCCCTTGCCCCCAGCCTATCCTCCCAAGCCTTTTGTTTTATCGGGTTTGGCTTTAAATATGGAAGGGGATTGGGAATCGTTGCTATTTCCGTACTAAAAATGAGAGGCAAACTCATTAAGGGCGCTTGAAAATCAAAGCCACTTAAGTCAACGCAATTGTCTGTAATCTGAATCGCGGCATCTAAACTCTCCATTAAGGTGGTTAGAGCTGCCGGGGTCACGAAAGTAACATCAGCGCCTAATTTTTCCAACTCCGGAACATAGCGACAAAATTGAATTGCATCACCAAGACCCTGTTCCGACCAAATTAAAATTTTCTTACCTATTGCATCTGCTGGGGTTTTTAATCGCGAGATTAAGTTGTAGTTTGTTCTAAGAGGGCTATTTTGGATGAATGCTCGAGCCTCAAAATTTTGCCAGCCGTTATGAAGATCCCCAATTATTAACTCAACTAAAGACTTATTCCAATATGCCATAGCATAGTCAGCCTTTAGTTGGATAGCCTGTTCATAAGATCTAATAGATTCTTGATAGTTCTTTAATGCGGCATGAGAAATTGCTATGTTGTACCAGGCTTGCACATAATCAGGCCTTAGCTGGATTGCTTTCTGATGGTGCTCGATTGATTCTTTGTGATGGCCTAAGGCAAAGACCGCATTGCCTTTATTGGTCCAGGCTTCTGCAAGGTTGGGATTAATTGCAATCGCCTGATCATATAAGGCTAGCGCATCTTGATGTTGCTCAAGCTCACTATAGGTCATGCCTTTATTAATCCACGCCTTAGCAGACATAGGTCGAAGTGAGATCGCTTTATCGTGATGCGCTAATGCATTTTTGAAATCTTTAAGATGATTTAGAACGAGGCCTTTGTTAGACCAAGCCTCTGCATAAAAGGGATTTAATGCAATGGCTCTATCGTGGTGCCCTAATGCCTCTTCATAGCGTTGCAGCTCGTATAAAGCATTGCCTTTGTTAGACCAAGCCTCCGCATAAGAGGGATTCAGGGCAATGGCTCTATCGTGGTGCCCTAATGCCTCTTCATAGCGTTGCAGCTCGTATAAAGCATTGCCTTTGTTAGACCAAGCCTCTGCATAGGTGGGGGTAAGCTTAATGGCATGGTCGTATGCATTGAGCGCCTTCTCAAATTGCCCGAGCTCAAAAAGAACATTACCAAGGTTGCTATGGGCTATGCCATTTTGTGGATTTACCTTGATTGCTGCCTCTAGGTATTTGAGCGCCTGAGTGTAATCTTTACGTTGCGCATAAATAATCCCCAAAAATCTAAGCACATCTGGATTATTAGCATCAATTGATAAGGCTTGCAGAAGCAATGGTTCAGCTGCATCTAAATTTGATTCTCGAAGGTAATCGAGCGATTTACTTATTAAAAAAGCAAGCTGAGGATTCATCATCAAATTTTAAATGAATTGCATAAAATTTTGATGGTAGCGACCGCTGCAGTATTCAGTTATTCTGAATCGAAACATGATTTCATCAGACCCTAGAATCAAGTGTTTTAATAAAATGCGCTTTAAATCTTACTAATATGCAAAACGATAGTCCTGAAACTCTCTTAAAGTTAGCCGAAAAGCACTTTCAGGGGAAAGACTATTCGGCCTGTAAGTTGGCTCTAGTGGCCATTCTTGCGCACAACCCAGACCATGCTGGTGCAAATGAACTCCTGGCATATGTTGCTGCAAATACTGGGGATTTGAAGGGCTTTCATGACCTACTTTTAAGGGCCAGCAAGCAATCGGATTGCTCATCAAAGGCGCTTTACTACTTAGGCTCTTCATGCCTTGAGAAAGGCCAATTTCAGCAAGCAATTCTCTATCTGGGTAGAGCGTTAAAAAATGCGGGCGATTTCTTTGAGGCACTGCACGATTTGGCGACTGCTCAGGCACAAATAGGTGATAAGCAATCAGCACTTGAAAACTATACAAAAGCACTTCATTTCAGAAAAGATTCTTGTGAGTTGCACTACAACATCGCCAGGCTATATGATGAGCTTGATCAACTAGACCTTGCTCTAGTTCACTACCAGCATGCTGTAGAAATCAACCCCGCTTATGCTGAAGCTTGGTGCAACCTAGGGGTTGATCTGGCGCGACTAAAACGCTATGAGGCGGCGCTTCTCGCATATGAAAGAACACTCAATTTGAGCCCCAATGATGCTACTACTTGGTCCAATAAGGGCATTACATTATATGCGCTTAAGAGATTTAGCGAGGCGCTAGCTGCATACGAGCAAGCCACTAGGTTGAGTCCAGGTGATGCTCAGGCATGGGCAAATCAAGCGGCATTTCTTCATGATCAAAAACAATATTCACAAGCAATTGTTGCCTATGAAGAAGCACTAAAGATAGACCCCAATATTCATTATGTGGCTGGAGAAATGCTGCATGCAAAAATGAAAATATGTGACTGGAATAATATTGCTTCTGAAATCGATCGACTAGAGAAATCTATTACAGATAATCAATTAGTCTCATCACCGTTTCCAGTGGTTGTTGCATCATCATCAGAGGCTATTAATTATGAGGTCGCAAGACTGTATGCAAAAGATCAGTTCAAAAGTTTTGTTAGACCTCAATTTCAATTGAAGAGCTCTAATCAGAGGATTCGGATTGCCTACTACTCTAACGATTTTTTTAACCATGCCACTGCTTACTTAATGGCTGAGCTCTTTGAATTACATGATCGCCAGCGGTTTGAAGTTGTTGCATTTTCTTTTAGCCCCAAGACGCAGGACGCAATGCAGGTAAGGCTTCAAAAGCATTTCGATCAATTCATTGATGTCAGCAATATGCCAGATCAAGAGGTTGTCGCTTTATCTCGTCAAATGGAAATAGATATCGCAATTGATCTAAAGGGCTATACCACTAACTCAAGGCCTGAAATTTTTGCGCTAGGCGCTGCACCACTACAAGTTAATTATTTAGGTTACCCAGGAACTATGGGAGCTGAGTTTATAGATTACATCATTGCTGACACGGTGTTAATTCCGGAGCGCAACCAACAGTATTTTTCGGAAAAAATTATTTACTTGAAAAATTGTTATCAGGTGAATGATTCAAGGCGGGAAATCTCGAACAAGAAATTCTCACGATCTGACTTAAATCTACCTGACAATAAATTGGTTTTTTGTTGCTTCAATAACAACTTTAAAATTTTGCCAACGACTCTTGACCTTTGGGCGCGTATTTTGTCAAAAGTGACCGACAGCGTTTTATGGTTGCTTGAGGACAATTTGTTAGCCAAGAAAAATCTCATTTTGCAGGCCGAAAGTAGGGGTATTACAAAAGAAAGATTAATTTTTGCAAAACGTATGGATCTTCCAGAGCATTTAGCGCGACATCAATTGGCGGATTTATTTTTAGATACGCTGCCCTGTAATGCGCACACTACTGCTAGTGACGCACTATGGGCTGGTTTGCCGGTGCTAACTCAGTTGGGTGAAACGTTGGCTGGTCGAGTTGCTGGAAGTCTTTTAACGGCTATAGGTTTACCTGAGCTCATTACCCGCAGTTCAGGAGAATATGAAGATTTGGCGGTTGAATTAGCAACGAACCCCGCAAGGCTTCAGCAAATTAAAGAAAAACTAGCGCTCAATAGATCGAATGCCCCACTATTTGATACTGAACTCTTTACTCATGGACTTGAAGATGCTTATCTAAAAATTCATCAGCGTCATCAAAGGGGTTTGCCCCCAGAGAATCTTTATCTTTAAGAGTTCTTAGCCACTACTTATTAAATAACTGGCAATCTAAAGGGGCTAAGAAAATTTGAAGTTAGTAGAAACCCTAGTTTTTGCACTCTTGATGGGATTTAATAAACGCCATTTGATATAAAGTCTGTTAAAAATAGGATATCTATAGATAGTAACTTTTCAACTAAAAATCAACTAATAGTGAGACCTTCAATGAAAAACAATAAATTCCCAATGATTTTTGCAGTCAGCGCTCTAGTCGCTGGTTTGCTGGCTCCTGTCTCATCTCAGGCTGCGAGCGCAACGATGGATAAGATTAAATCCACTGGCGCAGTATCGATGGGCGTGCGCGAGTCTTCAATACCAATGTCCTATACCACTGGTGACAGCCGTTTTGATGGTTACCATGTTGAAATATGCCGCATGATTTTGGGTGATATTAAGGATAAGTTGGGCATGAGCACCCTTCGTATTAACTATCAGCCAGTGACTTCACAAAATCGCGTTCCTTTGGTGCAAAACGGCACTGTTGATATCGAGTGCGGTACAACAACAAACAATACTGCCCGTGCCAAAGATGTTGGCTTTGCAAACACTTTATATGTAGAGGAGGTGCGCATTGCGGTGAGAGCAAACTCAGGAATTACTTCTATTTCTCAGTTGGCTGGTAAGAAGGTTGCTACAACTACTGGTACAACTTCTGTACAACTCTTGCGTAAGCACGAAAAAGCCAATGGTGTGAATTTTGACGAAGTATTCGGAAAAGACCATGCTGATAGTTTCCTATTGCTTGAATCTGGTCGTGCTGATGCCTTTGTGATGGATGGCTCTATTTTAGCTGGAAATATTGCGAACTCCAAGAATCCAAAAGATTTTAAAATTGTTGGCGAAGTACTTGCTACTGAGCCAATTGCCATCATGGTTCCTAAAAACGATCCTGAGTTCAGAGCTGCTGTGAATGCTGCTATTGCGAAGATTGTTGCGAATGGCAAAATGCCTGGACTCTGGAACAAATGGTTCTTGTCACCAATTCCACCAAAAAATATCGTAGTGGGTCTTGAGTTATCTCCAGCAACTAAAAATGCTTGGGCTAATTTGAATGACAAACCTGCTGAAGATTACAACAAGAAGTAATTCAATAAATAAGTTCCTAATATGGCATTAGATTTAGGTGTTTTTTGTAAAAGCACCTTAGATGGAGAAGTAGTTGAACACTGCTTCTCCTCTATTTTTGGGCTCGGCCAAAACGCAGATCCTAGTTATCTAGACTGGTTGATAAAGGCTTGGGGCTGGACCTTGGCGGTAGCGGGTCTAGGGCTTGCGATTGCCTTAATTTTGGGCGCCGTTATGGGCACTCTCAGAACCCTGCCAGACAACGGCAGACTAAGCAGGATATTAGTAAGGTTCTCGACAACTTGGGTCGAGTTATTTAGAAATATTCCCGTTTTAGTTCAGGTATTTCTTTGGTACCACGTTATCCCCGCTTTTATTCTGCCATTAAAGGCGCTGCCCTCCTATTGGTTGGTGAGCATTGCTTTAGGCTTTTTTACCTCCGCTCGTATAGCAGAGCAGGTGCGGGCTGGCATTCAGTCTTTACCTAGTGGCCAAAGAGCTGCTGCAACTGCCTTGGGGTTAACTACTCCACAGACTTATCGTTATGTCATATTGCCAATGGCATTGCGTATCGTCATTCCTCCTCTGACTTCTGAGAGTATGAATGTGATTAAAAATTCTTCAGTAGCCTTTGCTGTCTCTGTGCCAGAGCTGACTTTATTCGCAATGCAGGCCCAAGAAGAAACCTCTCATGGCGTTGAGATTTATTTGGCAGTTACTGCGCTTTATGCATTGTCAGCATTCTCCGTCAATCGAGTAATGGCATTGATCGAGAAAAGAAGCCGTATTCCAGGTTTCATCGCCGCATCGAATGATGCAAGTCTGGCTCACTAAAAGGCAATGATATGTTGAGCTTAGACTTAAGTTTCTATAACTGGGAACTCTTCACAAATTATATTGTGAAGGGGTTGTTATTTAGCGTACAGCTCACTGTCATTGCGACCATTGGCGGCATTGTGGTGGGTACCTTTTTAGCTTTGATGCGGCTTTCGGGCAAACCTGCTTTAGTTTATCCCGCAACGTTTTATATCAATACCATGCG
>CANCQD010000086.1 GCA_947380285.1 Burkholderiaceae bacterium
AATGGTATTCAGTTTGACTGCATCGCAGTTGTGCGTATTGGTATAGCAAAGGCCCGATTTGAGGCTAAGGTTGATTTAACAAATGTGCAAAGCCCTGATAGCTTCAACTTGGGTGGCGAGGGTCGGGGCCCCCTAGGTATGGCCCTTGGAATGGGTCAAGTCAGCCTGATTAAAGATGGCGGCATGACTGTGCTGAAGTATGACTACCAAGCACAAGTATCGGGAAAGCTTGCGTCAATTGGAAGTAGGTTATTGGAGGGTGCTATTCGATTGGTATTAGATCAGCTATTTAGAGCCCTTGCAAAAGAGGCTGGAGCAAAACAAGAGGGCATTTTTAAAGCTCTGATTGGCAGACTATTTACTTTATTGGGAGCAAGCAAATGAAATCTGCTCCTTTCGTGATGCACCAAGCTGGCTCTAAGGAAAATGTTTTGGAGTTGTTGGATAAGTATGGCGAAGATGCCCGCATTATTGCCGGAGGGCAAACCCTTATTCCTGTCTTGGCAATGCGGGTGGCTAGTCCTGATCACTTAATTGATATTAACAAGGTTGAAGAGCTTAAAAGCTTCAGTGTATCGGGCCATGCGCTTCGGGTTGGGGCAGGCGTAAGGCAGTCTGATTTAGAGCATTGGAGTGAGCTTGGTAAAACCCAGCCACTTTTAAGCATGATGTTTCCATGGATAGCTCACGCCCCCATTCGAAATCGTGGAACTGTATGTGGGTCGATTGCACATGCTGATCCTAGTGCCGAGCTGGTTCTTGGATTATCGGTACTAGAGGGTTCTGTCTCTCTCGTAAGTAAAAAGAAGAAGCGAGTTGTTCATGCCAAAGACTTTTTCCTGGGAGCCCTTCAAACCAGTCGACAGCCAACAGAATTCATTGAGTTTGTCGAGTTTCCTATTCGTGGGCCAAATGCTGGTTTTGGGTTTGCTGAATATGGTTATCGCCACGGAGACTTTGCAGTAGTAGCCGTAGCAGTCATTAAAGAAGATGACCGCTGGACTATAGGATTTGGTGGCATTGATGATGTTGTGAGGGTTTATAAATGCGTTGCAAGTTCCCTGGATGAGGCCCATCAATTCATTGATGATTTAGCGGCCAAAACTGAGGTGAGGGAGGATCCCACGGCAACCTCAGGATTACGTAGACATTTGATGCGCTCACTTGGAATGCGCGCGTGTCAACAAGCCATAGATTTTAAAAGTGAAGAAATGAGATGAAGAGCCACTTGGTAAAACTGAATTTAAATGGGGTAGAGCGTGAAGGTTCCTGTGAATCACGCACAACATTGTTAGATTTTATTCGCCATGATTTGGGATCAACGGGTACTCATGCAGGTTGTGAGCATGGTGTATGTGGCGCATGTACGGTTGAGGTTGATGGACAAATCGTACGTTCTTGCCTCATGTTTGCATGCCAGGCTGATGGCACCATAGTAAAAACTGTAGAGGGTCTTGCAAAGTCAGGGGAGATGTCTGATTTGCAAAATGCCTTTAAGAAACACCATGCTTTGCAATGTGGATTTTGCACCTCTGGATTTTTGCTGTCGGCAGAGGATTTGCTCAAAAAGAATCCTTATCCAACGGAGTTAGAGGTACGAGAAGGTTTGTCAGGAAATTTATGTCGCTGTACAGGATACGTTGGAATTATCGAGGCGGTTTTAGAGGTTGCCGCATCCAGAGTGCACAAAAATGGAGGGGAGCATGCTTGATTTAGGCCGAACTTTTTTGCAGGCTGTTGAGCGTGAGCCTAATAGGCTAGCGATTGTAGATGGAGGCAGGCGCCATACGTATGCTGAGTGGGCACTCCATATTGGCGCTATTCAACAGTTTTTTCATAAGCAAGGCCTAAAACGTGGCGATCATATTTTGACTATTTTGCAAAATCGATATGAGGCGGCAACAATTCATTGGGCATGCCAGATGGCAGGCATAGCTATTGTCCCTTTAAATTGGCGTTCTAAGCCAGATGAAATTGATTATTGTGCGCAAAATGCTGATGTGAAATTAGCATTTGTTGAGGAGATCTCACTTAACAACTACCTTGAATCCGAAACAAGTAACTCTATCTCTGTGATTCTTTGCATGGAGAAAGCGGCCTTAGATGGATATACCTATTTTGATCAGTTAATTCAGGATGGATTCCAGCCTGAGGCATGCGGCCATGTTGAGGATATATCTGTCATGCTTTTTACTTCCGGCACTACAGGGAAACCAAAAGGGGTCCCAAGAAAGCAGCGAGCAGAACGCGCGGCAGGAATTGCACACGTTGCGCAAAATCAGTATGCAATGGGTGAGGTAACTTTAGGGGTAATGCCGCTCTATCACACCATGGGCGCGAGAACGCTGTTGTCTCTATGTATTGTGAATGGAACCTATGTCGCAGTACCTCGATGGGATGTGAATAAGGCGATAGAAGCAATTGAGAGTGAGGCCGTAACCCATCTTTATTTGGTTCCAACGCTGTATCACGACATGATTCAGTCAAGTAATTTTAATTCTGATCGAGTCAAGACTGTTAAGAAGCTTGGGTTTGCTGGAGCCCCTATGCATGACGCTTTATTGCTTAAGTTAAACGAAGCCTTCTCCCCTGAATTATTTGTAAATCATTATGGTTCAAGTGAGATCTACACATACACCATCAATCAGAATGCAGCATTAAAGCCAGGCTGCGCTGGAAAGGCTGGTATCAATGCGCGTATTAGAGTGGTGCAACTGGATCAAGGTTCCGTGCAAACATCACCAAGTCAAGTAGCAGCTTCTCATGAAGAGGGGCAGATCATTTGCGATCTCTCGGGTGATGAGGCATTTGAGGGCTATTGGAAGCGACCTGATGCTGATCAAAAGTCCATTCGTGATGGATGGTATTTCACAGGGGATACGGGCTACTTTGACGAGTCTGGTGACTTATTTGTTACTGGTAGGGTCGATGACATGATTATTTCTGGGGGAGAAAATATTTCCCCCGTTGAAATTGAATCTATTTTGTCTTTGCATCCTTCTGTGAGTGAAGTGGCCGTTGCAGGATTAAAAGATGATCGCCTTGGGCAAAAAGTAGTTGCCTTCATTAGAGCTTCGGGGAATGTAGATTCTGATGTCTTAGATGAATATTGCCGAGGATCCGATTTGATTAACTTTAAACGCCCTCGAGAGTATGTATTTGTTAAAGAAATTCCCAAGTCGCCAGTGGGGAAGGTATTGCGACGCATGTTAGTTGCCGGCGAATACGAAAGAGCTTAATTTTTTTTACCAGAAAGACCTTATGACTACTATTTTGAAGCATCCCTTTTGCAATATCCTCGATAACCTTGATGGTTTTTATGTGGAAATAGATGAAGCCCATCAAAGGGCTGACATTGTTTTAAAGAGACCTCCATTCAATGTCATACAAATGCCTCAGCGTGATCAATTAAGAGCTGCATTTGAAGCTTTAGACGCTGATGATCGTGTTCGGATTATCGTATTAAGGGCGGAAGGTGAGCATTTTTCCAGCGGTGGAGATATTAAAGGCTTCTTGGAGGCAACGCCAGAACACGTGTCTAAACTTGCTTGGAATATTGCAGCGCCTACACGTTGTACTAAGCCCGTCATAGCTGCAAATCATGGCTACTGCTTCGGGGTGGGCTTTGAAATTTCTTTAGCGTGCGATTTTCGTATCGCCGCTGAATCAACTTTATATGCCTTGCCAGAGCAAAAGTTAGGTCAAATCCCTGGTTCAGGTGGATCAGCGCGACTACAAAAAATGGTAGGAATCACCAGAACCAAGGATATTGTGATGCGCTCCCGACGCATTAAGGGTCAGCAAGCATACGAATGGGGCGTTGCAACCGAATGCGTTCCAGACTCAGAGCTTGCTAGTGCCATATCTAAGTTGGTGGATGAGCTCCGTGCATTCTCGCCAATGGCCCAAAGAACTGCCAAAAAGATGCTTAATGAAACAGAGGACTGTTTATTAACTACAGCAATTGAGGTTGAGGGGCACTGCTATAGCCGTTTGCGTAATTCTGAGGATTTTAAAGAAGGGGTTGAGGCATTCCATGGAAAGCGCCAACCCAATTTTGTTGGCCGTTAATTTTTTAAAGGAGACGTACATCGTGAATAAGAAATTTCAAACAAAGAAAATCGCTCTAGCTGTTGCTTTAAGTTTTGGTGCTTCGTTGGTTTTGGCACAATCAGGTCCAATTAAGATTGGTGTGGTGACGCCTTTATCTGGCACTTACACGCCAATTGGTGAGCAAGTAAAAATGGGTTTAGATCTAGCGGCAAAGGAAATTAATGCAGCAGGCGGTATTAATGGACGAAAAATCGATTTAATTTATGAGGATGAAGAGGCAAACCCAGCGGTTGCTACTCAAAAGGCTGAGAAGTTATTTCAGGTAGAAAAGGTAGACTTTTTAACTGGAACGGTTAATTCAGGCTCAACCTTGGCTGTTGGCCAACTAGCCGAGAGAAACAATAAGCTAATAGCAACAACGGTTTCATTTGCTGATTCAATTACAGCCGATAAATGCTCGCCGAACGTATTCCGCGTAAACGCTCGCGCTGGTATGCAGTCTGCTGCATTGGCAGCATGGGTAGATAAAGAAATTCCTAAGGCTAATATTTTCTTTATTGGCCCTGACTATGAGATGGGGCGTAGTACGGTCTCAGCTTTTAAGAAGGCATCTACAGAAAAAGGCGCTAAGGATGTTGGCGAGGTTTTTGCACCGCTCGACAACAAAGATTATTCACCATATTTTGGCCAAGTAAGAGCTGCCAAACCTAATGTTATTTATACCTCTGTGGCTGGTAATGACACAGTGCGCTTATTCACTCAAATGGATGAGTATGGCGTTAATAAAGGCGTAACGATTGTTGGGGCCTCCGGTACCGTCACGTCTCAAAATATGGGTGCAATAGGAAAATCTGCAAATGGATTTGTTACGGGTGTTGGTTACTCGCCTAAATTGGATAACCCGGCTAATAAAAAGTTTGTAGCTGATTTCCAAAAGGCCTACAACAAGCTTCCAGATCTCTATGGCGCTGATTCCTATGGCCTCTTATATTTCTATAAGGCCGCGGTTGAGAAAGCGAAGTCTACAGAAACAGATAAAGTTCGCAATGCCATGAATGATTTAAGCTGGCAAACCCCGCAGGGCACTAAGAAGATGCGTGCTGGCGATCACCAGGCTATGCAAGATATGTTTGCAGTTCGAGTAGAGAACGGCGAGTTCAATATTGTTGGAAGAGTGCCTTCTGATCAGGCAATTGGCCCTGATACATGTACTCGTTTTTAATTAATGAGTAAATTACTCCACATCCACCCTATGCGGGTGTGGAGTTTTTGGCTTGTGAATTTCACAAAAGGATTGGGTTTTCAATGCTAGAGAGCTTGCAATATATTTATGCGCCGCAGATAGTCAATGGGCTTTCAATTGGCGTTGCTGTGGTCCTCATGGCTTTGGGGCTGACTATTATTTTTGGCTTGCTAGACGTAATTAATATGTCGCATGGCGAATTCTACGCAGCTGGAGCGTTCATTAGCGTGAGTCTGATGGCAATGGGCGTTTCATTCTGGTTATGTCTATTGTTAGTTCCCTTGTTATTGATTCCAATTGGTTTTGCAATGGAAAGGCTTTTGATTCAAAAAGTATTTCACTATAAAGACCGACATATTTTGACTCTGCTGCTGACTTTTGGCGTTGCGATGGTTTTGGAAGATGGTTACAAGATTATTTGGGGTGCAAATCCAATTAAGCCTAGCGCTCCAATCTCGGGCGCCAGCGAGTTATTAGGAGTGATGTTCCCAAATTACCGACTATTTCTGATGGGGTTTGGTGCCTTAATTATTTTCTCTGTATGGGCGTTGATTTATAAAACTCAGCTGGGAGCAATTGTGAGGGCTTCAGCATATGACAAAGATATGAGCTCTTCACTGGGAATACCGGTGAAGCGAGTTTATGCACTAACTTTTGCATTCGGTGTTGCTTTGGCTGGCATAGCAGGAGTCTTACTTGCTCCAATCTATTCGGTTTTCCCCACCATGGGACGAGATTTTATTTTGATGGCTTTTAGTGTTGTCATTGTTGGTGGTCTTGGAAGCATTAAGGGTGCAGTCATTGCCGGAATCTTATTGACGCAATTACAGTCAATATCTTCTTTATTTATTTCGCCGGTTTGGTCAGATCCTCTGGTATTTACGGTAATGGTTTTGGTGTTGATGTTTAAGCCAACGGGTTTGTATGGGGGCATGAAAAATGCATAATCCACAGTCCAAGGCTATCCGACTAATTGAGATCCTGTTATTAGTCTCTGCGGTAGCCTTATTTGTCATTGGTAGTATTTTGGGTGATACCTTCTTTCTGAGGTTAGCCACCGAATCATTAATCTTTGGCGGATTAGCGATGTCCGTTGATTTATTGCTTGGAATAGTCGGGCTACTCTCTCTGGGGCAGGCTCTGTATTTTGGTTTTGGTGCTTATTTATCCGCCTTAGTTTTAAAAGAAATTTCCCCATCATTTTTCTTGGCAATAGGCGTTGTAACTTTGTCGTCCATCGCGCTAGGGTGGGTAGCAAGTTTTGTGGCGCTTAGATCAAAGGGCGTCTACTTTGCATTAATCACCTTTGGACTTGCACAAGTAGCAGCTAAGATTGTTTACAACACGAGAAGTCTCGGGGCGTCTGACGGCATGATGGGCGTACCTATTTTGCAAATTTGGACCCCATTTGGTGTTATAGATGCTGGCCAACCCGGCACATTTTTTGTTATCACCATGCTAACTATCGGCGCACTATATGCAGCCTTAAAATATTTTTTGACGACCCCTATGGGTTCTATTTGGCATGCAATTCGATCCAATGAGGATCGTCTAGCTTATGTTGGGTATAAGTCTAAAGGCCCAAAACAAGTGGCATTTATTTTGGCTGCAGTAGTGGCGGCTGTGTCTGGCGCTCTCTATCCGATGCTAAGGGGTTTTGTATCTCCAGAGCTGATGTTTTTTAGCGTTTCAGGGAATGCTGTTGTAACAGTTGTCTTGGGTGGTGTCGGCACTTTGATTGGACCCATACTAGGCAGCGTTCTTTTAACTTCCTTTAAATCCATTATTGGAACTTGGACGGTTCATCACCATATTGTTATTGGACTTATCTTTGTAGTTGTAGTTGTTTCTGCTCCCAAGGGTATAGCGGGACTACTGGCTAAATATTTCGGAAAAGCTCACTCTCGTAAAGGAGGGGAATGATGAGTAATGGCGAGATCATTCTGAAGGCAAGGAGCCTCAGCAAGCGATTTGGTGGCCTCAAAGCGGTAGATGACGTTAGTTTTGAAGTAACTCGTTTAGGCGTTACTTCGATTATTGGCCCCAACGGAGCGGGTAAGAGCACACTATTTAACTTGCTCAGTGGAACTTTTATGGCTGATTCCGGTTTGGTTGAACTTGACGGTCAAAATGTTACGCGCATGAGTCCCGAGGGCCGTCTGTCATCTGGAATGGCTAGATCATTTCAAATTACTAATTTATTTTTCGATCTAACAGTAATTGATAACTTAAGAATTGCAAGCCAGGCATTAGAGCCACATTCCAATTTATTTTTTCCTTTGAGCAAAAGTACTATCGCAACTGATAGGGCCAACGAATTATTGGTGGAATTTGGTTTGTTTGAGAGTCGCGATCAGCTTGCGGGAGCCCTATCTCATGGTCAGCAAAGACGCCTAGAGATTGCGGTGACATTGGCAACTCGGCCAAAACTTTTGTTATTAGATGAGCCAACCCAAGGGATGTCTCAGGGCGATACTCAGGATACCGCTGAGCTCATTAAGCGCCTTGGATCAAAAATAACAGTGCTACTGATTGAGCATGATGTAGACCTTGTAATGGATTTATCCAAAATAGTCATTGTCATGGCGCAGGGTAAAAAATTAGCGGAAGGTATTCCGAGCGAGGTTCGCGCTAATCCACTTGTTCAAACGGCATACTTTGGTGAGGAGTTGGCATGATTTTGGAGATGCATGATGTACATGTCAATCTTGGCTTGTCTCATGTTTTACAGGGTGTGAATTTATCCATTCACCCTGGTGAGACTGTAGGCTTGTTTGGTAGAAACGGCGTTGGGAAGACGACAATTGTCAAAACTATTGCCGGCTGGCATAGACCTTCTCGGGGAGAAATACTATTCCGAGATCAATCCATTGGAGCCTTACCCCCGAATGAAATTACCCGCTTGGGTATGGGCTTAGTTCCCGAAGATCGCAGAATATTTCCTGGCTTGAGTGTTGAAGGAAATCTGAAGCTTGGATTAATGCAAGTCCAAGTAAGCGAGCGCAAGGAAGCTGAGCAAAGAATACAGATGGTCTTTGAAAGGTTTCCACGATTACGGGAAAGACGAAATCAATCGGGTATCACCTTATCTGGTGGCGAGCAGCAAATGTTAGCAATGGCTCGAGTATTGGTGGGTAATCCAAAGTTACTATTAATTGATGAGCCTACAGAAGGTCTTGCACCAATGGTGGTGGCTGACATCTTTCGCTTGATGGAAGAGCTTAAAGCACAGGGGATATCAATTCTATTAATTGAGCAGAATATTCATAAGGCTATTCATTTGTGCGATAGACATTATGTAGTTGAGCGAGGACAAGTTGTGCTTGAGGGTAACTCCCAAGATTTGGATCAGCGTAAAGAATTAATTAGGCGCGTTAGTGTTTAAAACAATATTGGAGATACTTATGAGATTAAAAATAGTAGCTTATTGTCTTGCATTCGTAGTTGGCACGCTTGGGCTTACCTCTAGCCAATTATTTGCTCAGGGTTCTGCCGCTTATCCAGAAAAATCAATCACTATTATCGTTCCTTATCCACCCGGTGGGTTTAACGATACGCTTGGCAGAATCGTTGGTAAAAAGCTAAGTGATGCTTGGGGTGTAAATGTAGTGATTGAAAATAAGCCAGGCGCCGGTACTACCATCGGAACTAACTTTGTTGCGCGCTCTTCACCTGATGGTTACACAATCTTAGTTGCCCAGTTTCCATTCGCAGCCAATCCTTATCTTTATAAGTCATTACCTTACGACACTTTAAAAGCATTTAGTCCGGTAGTTTTGGCTGGCAGATCCCCGATGGTATTGGTTGCAAATTCAAACTCACCGATAAAGACTGTGGGTGAGTTTTTGGCTCTTGCTAAAGCCAAGCCCGGCTCTGTAAATTATGGTTCATCAGGACCTGGCTCCTCAAATCATTTGGCAATGGTTTTGTTTGAAATGATGGCTGGTGTGAGCTTAAATCAGGTTCCATATAAAGGCAGTACGCCACTTTTAACTGATTTAGCGGGAGGTCAAGTTGAAGTGGCATTTGATGCTTACCCGCATGTCCGTCCGTTTCTACAGTCTGGAAAAATTCGACCAGTAGCGATAGCAACTGAGGTAAGGTCTCCATTAATGCCGGAAGTTCCAACCGTTATTGAGTCTGGTGTCAAGGGTTACGAAGCTTCTTCATGGCATGGCTTTGTAGTGCCTTCTGGAACGCCGCGCCCTATAGTCGATAAGCTAAATAAGCAAATTAATCTAATTCTGAAGCAAGAAGATATTAGAAAAACATTCAACGAGCAGGGAGTAGTTCCAGATGGAGGTACTCCAGCTCAATTTGAAGCCTTCATTGCCAAGCAAATGGATATTTGGAAAAAAGTAGTTTCAAATGCAGGTGTTACGGCAGAATGACATCTATTCTGCATACTCTATAGGTAGCATTCATGAATAAATTTACCCAACTTAGGCCTTGGCTAGCACATCTTGCCCACACCAATCGCTTGGTTGCCACAAAGAAAAATGTCTTGCTAAAGCATGAGTTAGCAGCCATTGCTAAAAAGCTAGATGGAAAAAGTAGCGTTTTTTTCCCGGGCCCAGATGGGCACTCTATGCCAGTAGTTTCCGGTTTTATGTCTTCGCGTTCATGGATTGCCGAGGCAATGGGTGTGAGCGAGGCTGATTTGCTAAATGCGTATCGTTTGGCGGCCGATAATCCGTTGCCTTGTAATTTAGTTAAAGAGGGTCCTTGCCAGGAGGTTGTGTATCGTGATTTTGATGTGAGAACTTTATTACCTGTTCCTACACACAGTGAGCATGATAGCGGGCCGTACATCACTGCTGGTTTGGTAATTGCAAAAAACCCCAAGACTGGCGTCCAAAATGTCTCAATCAACCGTATTCAGGTAAATTCAAAAGATCGCATGGCAGTGCTAATTTTGCCTAGACATCTGCATGCCTTTCAACAGGCTGCTGAAGAGTTGAATCAGCCATTGCCTGTTGCGGTGGTTATTGG
>CANCQD010000087.1 GCA_947380285.1 Burkholderiaceae bacterium
AATATCGTCTTAAATCCACCCTTAGTAAACTCAGACAAGGGTGATGCTGCTTCTTTATTTCGAAGCAGAGATTTCGGTGTCATCAAAATTAATGGCTTACGGAACTGACGAATCATCTGACGACGCAACACGTGGAATATCTGTGAGGCAGTCGTTGGCTGAATGACTTGCATATTAGTATCAGCACATAACTGCATAAAGCGCTCCAGACGTGCAGAGGAATGCTCTGGGCCTTGACCTTCATACCCATGAGGCAACATCATCACCAAACCATTGGCACGACCCCACTTTACTTCACCTGAGGCGATGAACTGGTCTATAACTACCTGGGCTCCGTTAGCAAAGTCGCCGAACTGAGCTTCCCAGATGGTTAATGTATTTGGTTCTGCAGCGGCATAGCCATATTCAAAACCAAGCACCGCTTCTTCAGAAAGGATGGAATCAATGACCAAAAATGGTGCCTGATCTTTAGCGACATGGCGCAATGGAATATAAATTCCGGTATCCCACTTTTCGCGATTTTGGTTATGCAGAACTGCATGACGATGGGTAAAGGTTCCACGGCCACTATCTTCGCCAGATAGTCGCACGGGATAGCCACTGGCAACCAAGGATGCAAAAGCCATATGCTCGCCCATACCCCAATCAACATTAGCTTCGCCACGACCCATTGCAGCACGATCATTTAAGACCTTTTCAACCAATGGGTGGACTTTAAAGCCTTCACGGGGAGAAGAAATACGTTCAGCCAAGCGCTTCCATTCAGTTAAGGGAATTGCTGTATCAGCCTCATCTGTCCACTTCTTATTTAAGAATGGGGACCAATCCACTGCAAACTTGCCCTTGTAGTTACTAAGCACTGGGTCTGAAGTCTGAATACCTGCATCCATCGCAGCTCGGTAGGCTTTCACCATCTCCTCACCAGTACCAGCAGGCAATGACTCCTCAGCTTCTAACTTATCGGCATAGAGCTTACGTGTACCAGGATGAGCGGAGATGATTTTATACATCAGAGGCTGGGTCATCGAGGGGGTATCTTGCTCGTTATGGCCTAATTTTCTAAAGCAAACAATATCAACAGCCACATCTTTGTGAAACTGAGAGCGGAACTCGATTGCCAACTGGGTGGCTAATACAACTGCTTCAGGATCGTCGCCATTCACATGCAGTACTGGTGCATCAATAATCTTCATGATGTCTGTGCAGTACAAGCTTGATCGTAAATCGCGTGGGTCTGAAGTTGTAAAACCGATTTGGTTATTGATCACAATGTGCAATGTGCCACCGGTCGAATAACCACGAACCTCAGCCATAGCCAAGGTTTCCTGCATCACACCCTGACCAGCAATCGCAGCGTCACCATGAACCAGTACAGGTAAAACCTGCTGACCTAAAACATCTCCACGACGGTCCATGCGAGCGCGCGCAGAACCTTCCACCACAGGATTAACAATCTCTAAGTGAGAGGGATTAAATGCCAAAGACACATGGACGGGCCCAGCCGATGTGGAGATATCACTGGAAAAACCTTGGTGATACTTCACATCACCAGCAGGCAAAGTTTCCGGACCTTTATGCTCAAACTCTGCAAATAAATCCTTTGGCATCTTACCCAAAGTATTTACCAAAACATTTAGTCGACCACGGTGGGCCATACCAATGACGATCTCTTGAACACCTTTAGCGCCAGCTTCATGAATTACCTCATCCATACAAGCTATAAAACTTTCACCGCCCTCAAGGGAGAAGCGCTTTTGACCAACATACTTCGCTTGAAGATAGCGCTCTAATCCCTCTGCAGCAGTTACGCGATCTAAGATTTGACGTTTTTTATCAACATTAAATGCAGGTCTTGAGCGAATGGACTCTAACTTTTCTTGCCACCACTTCTTAATCTTTTGATCGGCGATGAACATATATTCAGCGCCAATAGTCCCGCAATAAGTTTCGCGCAATGCTTGCAGCAAATCACGCAAGCTCATTTCATTTTTACCAAAGAAAGTATTGCTAGTATTGAAGATGATATCCATATCACCGTCAGTGAAGCCATAGAAAGCAGGGTCTAACTCAGGAATATCCTGACGCTCTGTCCGCTTCAAAGGATCAGTATTTGCCCAGCGATTGCCAACGTTACGATACGCGGCAATTAACTGTTGAACTGCAACGCGTTTGCGGCCCATCTCTGAGTCAGCCGAATCAGAAATCGTTCTGATAGGACCTTGCTTAGCGCGCTCAGCAAATGAAGCAACAATTGGTCCATGGGCAATGTCAGTTCGAGATGAACCGTCGACTGCTGGAACCTGTTTCACGTTATCGAAATAATCTCGCCAATGATCGGCTACAGAAGCCGGATCGTGCAAGTAGGATTCGTAGAGTTCCTCTACGTAGGGGGCGTTTCCGCCGAAGAGATAGGAGTTATCTCTTTGATCCTGCATCATGATGCTCACCTTTCATCGGGTTTCCCGATTAAAAACTGTGGTTATAACCATCCGCTCTTCGGCTTAACCGCTTCACGAATTGATCTGTGCGAATACTTTTACTACAACAGTAATTTAACACGAATGCCCATAGATACATAAAGGGCTTTCCCTGATTTACAGGGATTTGGGGGTATCTCCCCATTAATGAGAGTTAATAAGAACTTTCCTACCTCGCTTTAAAGATTTGCTGACAGATTCAAATGATTTTGATTTTTATCCTCTAAATCTTCAAACAATTTAAATGAAATTAAAGGAAATATGAAATCAATTACCCCGGAAACGGAATATCTCAGCACCCGTCAAAGCGCCAAGATTTTGCAGGTCTCCTTGGGTACTGTTCAGAAAATGGTTGAACTAGGAGAGCTGATTGCCTGGAAAACCCGCGGCGGACACAGGCGAATACTAGCCAGCTCTTTAGAACAACAGTTACAACGTAGAAAAAGAGCAATGCGGCAAAAGAGCACTCAAAATTGTGTGGCTATGGGGATCTTTAGGAGGTCTGAAAATGGCCAAGAGTTAATAGAATCTATTGCCGACTGGCAACTAAAGGTAGAAATGGAAATGGCCGTAGATAGTCTAGAGGGCCTCATGAAAGCAGTATCCATTGCTCCAGACCTCATCTTTTTAGATGCCTTAATCCCGCCTGTTGAGCAGGTTCATTTAATACATTATTTGAGTAAAAACAAGGATACACAGCGTATACCTATTCTAGTAGATGAAGGTTTTATCAAACTTCACCCCGGCGTAGTGGCATTGGCAGATGAAAACTCTGGTAGCAAACATCCCTTAAGCGAAAGCATCAAACGCGAGCTGGAAAATGGCTTAATTGACCTAAATCCACTCATCATTGCTTACCCTGCCACCAATCCAGAGACAGAGGGAAGCTGGTCTCAAGGTTCTAGGCATGAACTTCTAGAGCCTCTGTTTATTGAGGCGTTAGCCAGAAAGTGCGCCTAAACATGAAAGCAGGATAAGAAAGCATCTAAAAAATAAAGGCCGCATTAGCGGCCTTTTATACTAAAACTGAGATAAAACAGATTCTTAGATCAAATAGCTACCACGATCTCTACCTTCAATCCACTTTGGAGCCTTGCCACGACCAGTCCAGGTTTCACCTGTGGATGGATTGCGGTACTTGGGAGCCACTTTTCCACCAGCACTCTTTACGCCGGCTTTACGGCTAAATAGGTCGGATGCAGACAATCCGTATTGCTCAATAATGACTTTTGCCTTGGCAATACCATCAGCCTTTTCATGGGCAATTGCTTCTTTAATCTGTTTATCCAACTGCTCGCGCTGGGCTAATAGCTCTTTATAAGAAGACATATTCTCTTCACTCTCCGAATAATAGGTTGTTTTATAGGGCTTGTATAAGCCATATTAGATATCCATTATATATAAATTAATCAATAAGGCAATATATATTATTCGAAATAATTAACTGTAATTATTAAGGTTATATCAGATCAACTTAATAATCCTTATAAATATTATATTTACTTAAACTGATTTTGATTTTCTGAGCATAAAGGTACCGCTCGATTTGGCGGTTATCTCTCCTGCCTCATTCAAAACGATGGCTTCGCAGTAATTAATGGTCTTTCCTGGCTTCAGGATACTGCCCTCCACCACGATTTTGCCGGTGCTGGGTCGCAAGAAGCTGACGGACATATCAATGGTCATAGCCCCCAAAGGAACATCGGAAATACTTCTAACTGCTGCCCCCATCGCAAAATCGAGCAACGTCATGATGACACCACCGTGAGCAATGCCAAAGCTGTTCTCGTACTCGGGTTTGAGGTCTAGACTAATTCGGGACTTGCCATTTTCAGCGTACTCAGGAACTACGCCTAAATGGGCCAAGAAAGGAATCTTGAGGCCAAAATAGGCTGTTGGCTCTGGATTGGACGGCATGGAATCGTTTTCTGAATAGTTTTTTGGTTTATTAATATTATAAATTTGTCTTAAAGCTTGCTTTGCTTATGATTCTGTAGAAGCCTGAGATACACACTCGCCTATTTTCGAAAAATAGGTGCCTGCTTTAGCAGTGGGAATTACATATTTCTTGCGACCATCAATATCGGCTTGCCACTTAATCAGCTGCTTATCATGCAGCATGGCTAAACGGCCATGAATTGTGGCCTGCGAGGCAATCTCAGATTGAGAAAGTAGCTCACCAACCAACAAAGGCGTTTTATTTTGGAATGCAAAACCAATAATCACAAGCAGGTTTTCCTCAATAGCATCTAACCGAGGAAAGGATGGCAATTGCTTGGCAGCCATCACCAAACGCTGGAATTTAAAAAATGTATCTTCAAAATGACTTTTCATCAATCTTGCCTTCTTTATTCCCTATTACCTCTAAAGGTTTTTACTATTTTTGTATTGTGTAAGGATTTTATCAGTGTTCATATTACCTCCTTAATAGCAAAAATCCAAAAAAACAGTTAAGCTTAAATACTTATAAATCCAATAAATATATTGCCGCCCGTCAAACCATGTTCAGCATTCTTTATTTTCTCTGCTCAATTATTGGAGTGGCAATAGTTTGGTTCTTTTTTGACTACATTAATAGAGAGTATTTTGCTTTTTTTAAGATTAGTGATTTCATCTACTGGCTATATATTCCTGCTGGATATCGCTTAATTGCGGTGATTGTTTTTGGCTGGGCAGGCGCTTTAGGGGTTGCTATTGCATATGGCATTCGAGGATATTTTTATAGGGGATTTTCTATCGAGACGTCTCTCGTCCTTGCGCCTCTATATGGCCTAGCCCCATTAATTGCTTATCAAGCATGGAAAAAACTATTTAATATTTCCTCAGAATTAAATGGGCTTTCTCCAATCAATATCTTTTGGCTCTCAAGTCTGAGTGCACTTATCAATGGTTTATTTCGCATCTTCTATTTTGAGTATGCACATCTTCCGCATGGGCTCTACGAGCTTTGCCTTATGTTTGTCGGAAATCTTCTCGGAACATTTGTGATCCTCTATCTCGTTAAATTCTCAGCAGAATACCTTCGTTTATTATCGAGAAAGTAATCCCTCAAAAGAGATTTAGATTAAGGGTATCTAATGACACTCTAGGTTTAACAACCATATCTAATCACTGAATAATAAATTTACTATTCTTTCATTCATCCGAAAACTTCTAGCCCTAGGCTTAGCGCATTTGTCGTTGGGGAGGTAGATCATCACAGAAGGGTTGTCGTTTTGGAGGATAAGCAACTAAGTCTCAGGATTGAAATACCGATCGGGGAAAGCCCTTGAAGACTGCCAAAATTATTGAGCCTTATGCCGTTTTGCTGACACATGAAGATGGCAGCTAGACAAAGAAAAGAATTCTGAAATAGAACTTAATTTAAATTGGTCGGGGCGAGAGGATTTGAACCTCCGACCACATGCACCCCATGCATGTACGCTACCAGGCTGCGCTACGCCCCGACGAAAGCAAAATTGTAGCAGTAACTATTTAGACAGAATCTGCAGAACGGCTTGCAATTCATCACGAAGCCGTAGGTCACCACGAGCTTCTTCGAGGCGATTTCGTGCGCCACTGATCGTAAAGCCCTCTTCGTATAGGAGAGAGCGTATTTTTCTAATCAAAACCACCTCGTGGTGCTGATAGTAGCGACGGTTGCCACGACGCTTCTGAGGACTTAACTGTGAAAACTCTTGCTCCCAATAACGCAGAACGTGAGAGCGCACACCACAAAGATCGGCCACTTCACCAATGGTGAAGTAACGCTTTGCAGGTATTGGGGGAAGTTGAGAGCTCAGCAGAACTGAGCTAGCATCAAACTCGGTTTTCTCTAGCATATGACTCCACTACATCTTTAAGCTTTTGACTTGCGTGAAAAGTAACAACGCGTCTAGCAGCAATCGGAATCATTTGACCTGTCTTTGGATTTCGGCCAGGACGAGCCGATTTATTGCGCAACTGGAAATTACCAAAGCCAGAGATCTTGACTTCTACACCCGCTTCAAGTGATTGACCAATACGATCAAAGAACGCATCGATCATATCTTTTGCTTCGCGCTTGTTCAAACCTACCTGATCAAAAAGCGCCTCAGAAAGCTCATTTTTAGTAACGGTGTCGTTAGAAATCAATTCAGTCATCGCCAGTCTCTTTTGTAACTATTTATTTGATTTATATCTAATACTAAACCTAGCGCAAGCGTGCTGCACACTTTTTTTCAACAGCGCTTAATAAAGCACTCATTACTGCATCAATTTGGGGATCTTGTAATGTTTCATTAGGGTTTAAGAGGGTTATGCGGAAAGCTAAACTCTTCTCATCGTCCGCCATACTGCTTGAACCAGCCTTAGGTTTGAATTCATCAAATAGTTGAATATTGCGAACAAAATTCTGCTTGCTTGCGTTCATTGCATCCAATAATGTTTGCGCAGAAACGTTTTGTTTTACTACAAGTGCTAAATCACGTTGAACAGCTGGAAACTTGCTGAGTTCCTCAGGAACTGGTAAACCGAGTTCGCGTATAGGATCTAGATTCAACTCAAATAAAACTGGTGCTTGCGACAACTCATAGGCTTGTTGCAAGCCTGGATGTAATTCACCAATCCAACCGATGGAAATATTATTCTTGCCAACTCTTAAGAAAACTTGTGCTGAGCGTCCTGGATGCAAAGCTGGGTGTTGAGCGGCTTCCGTTACAAAATGTAGCGGGTCTAAAACACGCTCAAGATCACCCTTTACATCAAAGTAATCTACCGCACGTGTTGCATTGGCCCATTGCTCAGGTACAAATGATCCATAGGCAAGGCCACCCATTTTTTGCGGCTGATGAAAGCCAGCTACTTTGCCAGCCTCTTCTTGAACATTAGCGTCGCGCTTAAATACACGACCAGTCTCAAATAATCGTACACGCCCTGCTCCGCGATTCAGATTAGCTTTGAGGTTATTGAGTAAACCGCCCCATAAAGTGCTGCGCATCACGCCATATTGGCTAGCAATCGGGTTTAGGACTGTGATGATATCTTTTTCAGTGGCGCCAGTTAAACGCTGTTCACTTTCAAGATCCGTGAACCCAAAGTTCACAGCCTCTTGGTATCCCTGTAAAGCTAAACGCTGGCGCAGTAAATGAATACCGCGCTTAGCTTCTGATTTGGCACTCATCTTGAGTGAAGCGATCGGAGGTTGATCAGGAATATTTTCAAAGCCGTACATGCGCGCGACTTCTTCAATGAGATCTTCTTCAATTTCAATATCAAAACGGTAGCTTGGTGGCGTTACAACAAATGCATCACCCTCTTGTTTGAATTCAAAACCAAGACGCTGAAATATATCGACAACTACTTCCGTGGTGAGCGGTATACCAATGACCTTTTCAGCTCTAGCCAAACGCATTTTGACTGGCTTACGTTCTGGAATGTTCAAAACTTGATCATCAACTGGGCCAGCTTGGCCACCACAAACCTCAAGAATGAGTGAAGATAGATACTCTAAGCAATTGACAGTATTTTTTGGATCGACACCACGCTCAAAGCGATGGGCCGCATCGGTGCTGAAATTAAAGCGACGCGCACGCCCCTGAATAGCGGATGGCAACCAGTAAGCAGCTTCAACATAAACATTCTTGGTGTCATCAGATACGGCGCAATGGTTCCCGCCCATAATGCCGGCTAAAGCTACTGGACCCGATTGATCGGCAACTACACCGGCATCTTGCATCTTGCCTGCAGAATCTGGGCCTTGCAAAGTGACTGTTTGGCCATTTAACAGCTCGACTGTTTCACCAGCTTTAGCCCAACGAACCGTGATATCGCCCTTTAACTTATCGATATCAAATACGTGGGTAGGCTGACCCATTTCTAACATGACATAGTTAGAGAGATCCACTAATGCAGAAATACTTCTTTGGCCAGCACGCAATAAACGCTGGACAATCCATTCCGGAGTTTTAGCTTGAGGATTTACTCCATTAAGCACGCGACCAGCAAAACGTCCGCAAAGCTCTTTGTTCTCTACAGTAACTTTGCGCTTTTCTTCAATTGTGACTTCTGGCTTATTCCACTTAGGAGCGCAAAGTGCTGCGCCAGTAATAGCAGATACCTCTCTGGCCATACCCACTAGCGAGAGACAGTCCGCTTTGTTTGGCGTTAACTTAATAACGAAGATTTGATCGTCAAGATCTAAGTATTCACGAATATCTTTTCCTACCGGGGCATCTGTAGGCAGCTCAAGAATGCCTTCGTGATCGTCACCTAGGCCGAGCTCACGACCTGAGCACAACATACCTTGACTCTCTACACCACGCAGTTTGCCTACCTTAATCATGAAAGGCTTGCCACCCGCTTCAGCTGGAGGCAATTCAGCGCCAACCATGGCACATGGAATTTTGATGCCAGCACGCGCATTGGGGGCACCACAAACGATTTGTAATTCTTGGCCAGTGCCAGCATCGACTTTACAGACACGTAAACGATCGGCATCAGGGTGTTGCTCAGCAGAAAGGATCTGCGCAATCACAATCTTGGTAAAAGCCGGAGCTACTGAGTGTTGCTCCTCAACCTCTAAACCAGCCATTGTCATTGCATGACCAAGCGCATCGCTATCGAGCGATGGGTTTACATACTGACGAAGCCAAGATTCAGAAAATTGCATAGCGCGATCTTATATTTAGTAATAAATAATTTGGTTATGCAGGAAACTGCGCTAAGAAACGGAGATCGTTTTCAAAGAAAAGGCGTAAATCATCTACGCCATAACGCAACATCGTTAAGCGCTCAAGTCCAGAACCAAATGCAAAGCCTGTATAGCGCTCTGGATCAATGCCCATATTACGAAGCACGTTTGGATGAACCTGCCCTGCACCAGAGATCTCTAACCAACGGCCGGCAAGCTTGCCACTACCAAAGGCCATATCAATTTCAGCAGAAGGTTCTGTGAATGGGAAATACGAAGGGCGGAAACGAACTTTTAATTCATTCGTTTCAAAGAAGGTTCTCAAGAAATCGGTGTAAACACCTTTAAGATCGGCAAATGAAACACTCTCGGCAATCCATAAACCTTCAACCTGATGGAACATCGGTGAATGCGTTGCATCGCTATCCACGCGATACGTTCTGCCTGGCGCAATCACTTTAATTGGGGGCATTACATCAGCGTTGGCATATTTTTTAACATGCTCGCTCGCATAACGAACCTGAATCGGGCTGGTATGGGTGCGCAATAGCAAAGGCTTCTCATTGGAATCTTTGCCATCGATATAAAAGGTATCCTGCATTGAACGCGCAGGATGATTTTCTGGACTATTTAAGGCAGTGAAATTAAACCAATCAGTTTCAATTTCAGGGCCATCTGCTACATCAAAACCAATCGAACGGAAGATGTCTTCAACACGTTCCCAAGTGCGCATCACTGGATGCAAGCTACCTACTGCTTGACCACGGCCAGGCAAGGAAACGTCAATCGACTCTGCCGCAAGACGCTGCATCAACACCGCATCAGCCAAAGCTTGGCGACGCTCTTGCAATACAGTCTCTACTTGAGTTTTGATTTGATTAATTTGGGCGCCAGCACTCTTGCGCTCATCAGGCGACATTCCACCAAGCGCCTTTAAACGCTCAGTGAGAACACCTGACTTACCGAGATACTTGGCTTTCGCGTCCTCTAGAGCTGCCGCATCGGCAGCTCCGAGGAAATCACGTTTAGCATCCTCGACAATGTGGTCGAGAGAAACCATTGCAGCTTAGTTTAGAAAACTAAGATTAAGCTGCAGCGTTTACTACGGATTTGATCCGAGTAACCAAAGCAGCAAAAG
>CANCQD010000088.1 GCA_947380285.1 Burkholderiaceae bacterium
GAAAGGGTATCTTGCTACTAATCTACTACTACCCTTAAAGTAGTTTCATACTATAAAAAGAGCAAAAAATCTCAGGATTTGAGTGTCGCAGTACTTTATATTGCAATGCAAAATAAGGAGGTCTTCCAGATTATTTTTATAGCTTCGTATTTTGACCAATCTTCCGAAGAGATTAGACAAAAGTTTTTTAGATAAGTAAGCCTAAAAACACAAAGCGACTGAACTGAGATCGCCTCAACTTAACAATCTAAAAAGTAGTCTTTCAACTCTAAATTAACTTCCGATCCAAATCGGAGGCTGCCCTTGCAAGAAAGAAGCAACTCCATTCTTAAAGTCATTGCTGCCATACGTTTCACTAATGAGATCGTTACAGTCAGGCAAATGATTCTTGATTAATCTTGCCAACACCAGCTTGCTCGATTTTTGGGTAATGGGAGCTAATTTACTCAGTCGTTCTGCGAGATTCTCCGCCTCTTGAGCCAACTGCTCCTGCTCATAGCATGCTAGAAGATATCCTTGCTTGAGCAATTCTGGAGCAGAAATCATCTCAGCTAAAAGTAGCATGCGCTTAACAATATTAATATTGAGATGAGCAACCAGCCAAGCAACATTTGACGCCGATAAACAATTTCCCAAGGTTTTGGCAATGGGCACTCCAAACTTGGCATCTGGAGTGGAGATTCTAAAGTCACAGCAACTCGCAATTGCTAGCCCACCCCCTACTGCCATGCCATCGATCACAGCGATCGTAGGGATAGGCAAGGTCGCAAGAGGAGTGAGGTAGTCATCAATACCTTGCTCATAACGAACTCCGTCTTGCCCATCCTGAAAGCGAGCAAACTGCGCTATATCGCTGCCAGATACAAAAGATCTCCCACCTGCACCTCTGAATATTGCTACACGTACACTGGAATGTTGGGCAAGCTCAAGACAAATGGACTGAAGACGCTGATACATTCCAACGGTCATTGCATTGCGCGCAGCGATATGATCAAAGGTAATGTGGGCAACGTTGCCGCGTATCTCTAAAACAACTTGCGCGATATTGCCCTTCTTACCTTGATCACCTTGATCATCATGATTACTCAGCTGCTGAACCATATAGCGTTTATTCAGCCTTAATATTTAAGCTCTTTACTAAACGCTGGTATTTCGCCAGTTCGCCAGCCAAGAACAAGCTAAAGGCTGCCGGTGTTGCAGGACCTTCCGGCTGTAAGCCTTGAGCATCTAATGTTTTCTTAATTTGCGGATCAGCCATGGCTGCTTTAACAGCCAGATCAATCTTATTAACAACGGCTGGGTCCATCCCTTTTGGACCCATCACTGAGTACCAGTTAGTAACATCAAAGCCAGTGATACCAACCTCACTAAATGTTGGTACGTTTGGAAGAATAGATAAACGTTTTGGTGTTGAAATAGCCAATGCCTTTAGACTTCCTTCTTTAATTTGCTGCAGGTTGGGCGGCAAGGTATCGAAGTTCATCGTAATTTGCCCACCAAGCAAATCAATAATGGCCTGACCGCTTCCCTTATAAGGAACGTGGTTGAGCTGGATACCAGCGATCTTGGCAAATAAAGCGCCCGCTAAATGTTGAGTGCTACCAATGCCAGAAGATCCGTAAGTCATCTGCCCTGGATTTGCCTTGGCAAGAGAAATGAGTTGCGCTACTGAGTTCACCGGCAATGAAGCCTTTACTACCAGTACGTTCGGAACGTATCCCAAATAAGTAATTGGTGTGAAATCCGTTGCAGGATTGTAGGGAACGTTGGTTAATACAAAGGGTGCAATCGCATTGGAATTGGAATGTCCAACCAGCAATGTATAGCCATCAGGATTTGCTTTGGCAATTTGATCTGCTGCAATCGTGCCGGCTGCTCCAGATTTATTTTCCACAATGACGCTTTGACCGAGAATCTCACCCATCTTCGGAGCAATTGCACGGGCCACAATATCCGTACCACCACCGGGTGCAAAACCTACAATCAATCGAATCGGTTTAGTTGGGAAGGCTTGTTGTCCAAGAGCTAAAAATGGGGTCGTAGCCAGCGTGATCGCAAGCAAACTACGAACAGCCCACTGAGGCGTTTTAAGCAACATAAAGTCTCCAAAATTGTTTTTATTGTGTTTGATACTATTAGAAGGTAATTCTAAACATATAAGAACAATCGAGACAATGACGAAAACACCTACTAATGCCACTCTAAATGGCAAACAAGATCGACCATCGAGACCATTACCCCTATCAGGAGTGCGTGTTCTTGACGTAAGTCAAGTAATGGCTGGTCCTTACTGCTGCATGCTCTTGGCAGACTTAGGTGCCGATGTCATCAAAATTGAGCCTCCAGGAACCGGCGATCAAACGCGTGGAGCGATGGGATTCAAGATGAAGGGTTCAGACAGCATGGGCTTTCTGAATATGAATCGCAATAAGCGTAGCCTCACACTGAATCTCAAAACGGAGGCAGGTAAAAAAGTATTTTTTGAGTTGGTAAAGACTGCGGATATTTTGGTTGAGAACTATCGACCAGGCGTCATGAAGAAATTGGGAATTGATTACCCTTCTTTGCAAGCGCTTAATCCTGGTCTGGTCTACGCCAGCATTTCTGGATTTGGGCAAACAGGTCCTTGGGCAGATCGCCCTGGATTTGATCTGATGGCTCAAGCAATGTCCGGCGTCATGAGTGTCACAGGATATCCCGATGGGCCTCCAGTGAAGGCTGGTGTTCCAGTGGCGGATATTGGCTGCGCCCTATTTGCAGTCTATGGCATTTTGTCGGCCTACATTGGCAAAACGAAAAGTGGTGAAGGTCAATTTATTGATGCTTCACTCTTTGATTCTGCGCTGGCGTTCTCTATCTGGGATACGGCCCAATACTGGGGAACCGGCGTAGAGCCCTATAAATTAGGTACGGCCAATCATATGAGCGCCCCCTACCAAGCGATGAAAGCCTCTGACGGTCACTTTGTAATGGGTGCAACCAATCAAAAACTGTGGAAGTTACTGTGCGACAAAATAGAGTGTCCAGAATTATTTGAAGACGCGCGTTTTAAAACGAATCCACTACGCTTAGCTAATCGTTTAGAGCTTGCTGCTGAACTAGAAAAGTCATTTGCAAATAAAACTGCTGATGAATGGGTTGACGCACTTTTAGCCGCGGGCATTCCGGCGGGTCCGATTAATACTTACCCAGAAGCATTTGATAGTGAACATGGCCGTCATCGCAAGATGCGAATGGAGATTGATCATCCAGTTGAAGGTAAGGTACCCAATATTGGTTTTGCCGTCAAAATGAATGGCACCCCTCAAGAGGTATATCGCCACCCTCCATTATTGGGAGAACATACTAGCGAACTTCTTGCTGAACTAGGCATCGCAGGTGAAGAGCTTAAGGCTCTTGAGGCTGGCGGCGCCTTTGCACCATAATTTGCAACTGAATACAAGGAATTAGTAAAAAGGACTCCTAGGAGTCCTTTTTTCATTGCAGTAAAGTTTACTTACTCACCAGCAGTAATTGCCATCTCCTGCGCTGCAAATGGATCCTTTGCCGGAGCTACTGATTTAGGAGCAGCTTTCACTTTTGTGCCTGGCATTAATTCAAAATCAGGAACAAAGATGGTTAAGGTACCTCTCAGTTGATCAAATACCTTGCGATCACCATCAAACTTCACCTTACCTTCGGCTTGCAGCTTGTCAAAGGTAGTTTGACCGCCCATCACCTGTTCTAGATCGCTGCGATTGAGAGTTACTGTGAGATTTGGGTTTTTTGCTTGCTGACCTTTAATATTGGTCAAAGCAGAGTTACTCATCTCAATCACAAACTTCTCGCCATTGTCTGGTATAGAAAGATTGATTACAAAATTCATACCCGCCGCTTTTTTGCTATCCATACTGATTGCAAGCGCATTGAGCCAAAGTTCGGTTGTCATACCTCTGATCATGTCTGGACCGTTGGATTTTGGTGAAGCTCCAGTCGGCATGCCGTGACGTAGCTCATAGGCGGCACCCAGGAAGCTATTACGCATACTTGGGCTTTCTTTCTGATAGCCGATCTGCTCAAAAATATCAGCCAGCAGATCCTTAGCTGCCGTGTTGTTCGGTTGCGCATAAACCAACTTATTCACAATCTCCATCGCTTCACGATATTTTCCTTGCTTATAAAGCTCCCTGCCCTTGGCCAAGATCTTGCCTGAGCCACCCATCATTTCCACATACAGCGGTGCAGAATCTCTTGGTGACAATGGTGCTAGTGTTGCAGGATTAGCATCCCAATAACCTAAATAGCGATTGATGACGGCGCGGCTGTTATGTTCTTCTGAGCCGTGATAGCTGTGGGCAGCCCATTGTTTCTTCAGGCTTTCTGGCTGTTTATAGACATTCTGAATCTCATTAATGGTGACGCCATTATTTGCTAAGTGAAGTACTTCATTGTGCAAGTGGGCATAACTATCGCGCTGTGTGCGCATCACCTCTTGAATGCGCTCATTTCCCCAGCGTGGCCAACTATGAGAAGCAAACATCACTTCACTCTCATTGCCGTAGCGATATAAAGCATTATTAATATTCTTTGACCATGCCAAGGAGTCACGCACTAACGCACCACGTAAGGTATAAATATTGTGAATCGTACCGGTGATATTTTCTGCTGCCCAAAACGCTTTGAATTGCGGGAAATAAGTATTCATCTCAGCAGGCGCTTCGGTGCCCGGCGTATTTTGAAACTCCATCTCGACACCATCAACCGTCATTTTTTCGTATGGCTGATTGATGTAGACATTTGGTTCTATCAGACCTAAATTACCAGCAGCAGTATTTTTTCCAATCGATTGATCAACATGGCCAAATGGGCTTCTTGGCAACAAGACCCCATACTGAAAATACATTCTTCGGGTCATTGCATTGCCGGCATACACATTCTCAGCAATCGCATGATCCATAAAGCCAGCAGGTGCAATGATCTTCACTTTGCCGCTCTTGACGTCTTCCTCATTCACGACACCTCGCACGCCACCAAAGTGATCTCCATGTGAGTGTGAATACACCACCGCCACCACTGGACGCTTTCCAAGTTTCTCATTGGCCAACTCTAAAGCGGCGCGTGCTGTTTCTTTTGCGGTTAATGGATCAAACACAATCCAGCCAGTATTTGTTTTAATAAAACTAATGTTGGCTAAGTCAAAACCACGTACCTGATAAATTTTTCCCGGAACAACTTCATACAGCCCATAACCCATATTAAGAATGGCTTGGCGTTGCAATGAAGGATGCACGCTATCAAAGTCCTTACCTTGCAATAAGAAATCATAACTTCCCATATCCCACGCAACATTTCCAGCGTCTGCCATGATCGTCTTATAAGGGGGCGCAGCAATAAAGCCTTTTTTAGATTCCTCAAAATCTCTTTTGTCTTCAAAAGGTAGGGTCTTGCGCAGACCATTTTGTAGCTCAACGGTATAGCTTGATGGCGCTTTACCTTTTTCATCAAAGTGCTTGCCTTGCATGGCACCAGGATCAGCAACAACCCCGCCACCGCCTGCTGCCATTGCTAGCCCCGAGCTCATTAATATGATTGCAGCAGAAATGGATGTGAGTTTGATTTTCATAAAAATACAAAGGAAGTCATTGGAAAATAGCAGCACCATGTTCGCTATGGTACATCTACCGATTTCTTTGGCTAAAATGCGTGTCATGAAGCTTTTCAGTCGCGTCCAGCGCCTTTCCTTTGCCACCCTATTTGTCCTGGGCCTTAGTTTTGCGCACGCCCAAACCCCCCTCCAGGATGCGGGAACTAACTATTTAAAAAAGCGGGCTGATGCCTTAATGACGATTACTGGGTACTCCCTAACCCCAGATGTCACCACAGGCAATCTTAAAATTACCAATGGCACTAGTGATAAGGCCGACTTACAGATGACCTCGCTTGGTGGTGGTGATCGCATCAGCGCAAACTTTCCCCTCTACTTAGAGGGGACTTTGGCTTTGAATCGCTATAACCCAACCTTTACGGATGGCGTTGGCAATCGATCCGTGAATATCCCCATGTATTGGAATAGCATCACAGGTACTGGCGGAGTTGGCTGGGATTTTCCAATCACAGATCAGTTGCGATTTAGGCCCATAGCCAATGTCATGCTTGGGCATTTAGAAAGTGATGCCTCTGTTGCTACGCGATATATCAACAATAATCGAGATATTAATTTGCAATTTATTAATAGTGGTCGCATGAACTCCTATGGGGTAGGAGGATCAGTCATGCTCGATTACGAAAACTATAAGCCTGATCAAGAAATTGATATCGAGTTACGCTACACCAATATTGCTATTCAAACCTTTGATAGCTCTACTGCAGTCCAAGGCTCTGCCGACTCTCAAAGTGTCTCGCTCTGGGCACGCAGCAGAATTCCTACGCCTTTTATGGCTTTAGACAGACCTATCAGAGCGGTATTTGAAGCTGCAAATACCCAGTTCTTAGGTGATCTGCGCGGCACACTCGGATTCAGCTCGCTGTCATCTCTTGGCACCGGAGTAGAACTTGATCGCAGTGCCTCTGACCCTATCTTTTCAAGGATTAGGGTCGTCTTTCGCTATCAGTTTGGTCAAAATGTGCGCGGCACCTCTATAGGCTTGGCTGCGAGTTTTTAGTTTCCTGAAAACTATCTAAGCAATAGTCGCTGACGACCTAATGTAGGTTTTAGATAGAGCTTACTTCGATATTTCAGCATTTTCAGCACCTGCTATTTTGGAGAAATTAGTCAGCTTAGGCAATGACATTACTTTGCAGTTACATGAGAAAAGCCACTCCAATGTTTTGCAGAGGTAGGCACAAAATCAATATATTGCGTTTTGATTTGACCACCGGGCGGAACAAAATTTGGCGCCTGTTCACCAGCAGGGCCTAAGGACCTCACAAATTGATAGGTAGCACGCAGATCTGACTCGGAAAACATTTGCATAGTAAACCAAGGCATAGGAGGCCTAGCCTGTAAATTTCTTGCAAAATTAACCCATTGGTCTTCTGTTAAATTCTGCATTAATAAACGTAAGTTAATGGGATAAGTAACGCCCCAAGGGCCTTTAAAGCCAGTTGAGTTACCAGTCAGCCATTTACTAGTTGGAATATTGCCGCCTTTTTCTGGATAGCCAGGCGTATGACAATCATTACAACCGGTAATCCTCACTACGTATTCTCCGCGGGCTATTGCTGCTGGAGGAGCGCTCTGTGCGAGTGCTCCCAGAGAGAAACTAAGTCCTAGCAATACTAAGATCAATCCTTTATTCATATCTCCCCTACCCTTATTTTATTTACTCATCTCTAAGGCTAGAAAGATTTCTTCGTGCCTATATCCTGTGGTGTCTTTGATAGAACTCAGCCTAGAGGCTTAATGAAAATTGAGCCAAAAGAGGTTTTATCATGCGAACAGAATGCCCATAAATTAGAGATAGGTCAAATTTTTTATAAGCTTGCTCAATATAAAAATTTAGATTAAACAGCTTACTATTGCTCGATCTATTTTAGATAGAAGTGAAAGTTGCTTAAATAGCTGATAGCAGACCATCGGCTCTACTCATCATGGAACCCCTAAGCGAAGTAACTTAGTTCACCAAAACAATTCCAGGCGGCTTCCACTCTCCCTCGCCTGGCGGCAATATGGATGGAGGAGTCTCTTTTGGCCAGTAAAGACGCATAACCATATAGATGGGACCATCGGGCGCTGGCAGCCAATTTGCTTCTTTCGATTTACCTGGCGATTTATTTTGAATGTAGATCGTTATCGATCCATCAGCATTCTTCTTCATCCCCGGCAACATTGGAGAGTTAATCAGATAGCGATTGATTGGATTTTCGATTAAGAGTTGCGTCTTACCATCGTAAATCGTGATGGACCAAAAGGCATTCACCGGTGGAAGCTGACCCTTTGCAAAAGTGAGCGTGTAACTGTGCTTGCTGCCATCCAGTATTTCTCCTTGGCCATCCATTCGAGTTAATGGATACATGGCTTCAACTGAATCGTTTGCATAGATGCCCGCTTTTGCAACAGCAGCACGTTTTAGCCAATCACCATTGAAAAAAGCACGATCCCCACCAGCTAGGCCGCCTACTCTCCACCCATTAAAGTCTTTACCTCCATTTGCAGCCATTTTTTCAATCTTCTCTTCGCCCTCTTTCATGGCTAAAAGAATTGCAGCTTTGTGTTCGGCCGAGAGGTCTTTGAAATCAAACTTTCTGCCAGGTCCGATACCAATACTTGCTAATTTTTCGCGGATGGCATTTTCCTCTGGACTGGCTGGTGCAAACTGAAGCGCAAAGCTGAGATATTCGAAGAAATTGGTTTTCACCATCTCCTTATTGATCTTTGGAAAATCAATTGCTGGCGCAGCAGCTGGAGCAGGTTGTTTGAGATAAGCCGAAAGTACTTGTGCTTTATATCCACTTTGCACCTTAACTACATTGGGCATATCCGCTGCATTAAAAAGTTGAGTGCGATAAATTGCTGCAGAAAATTGGGTTGATGAACGAAAGACTTGTTTAATACCCGCAGGTGTTTCGCCCTGCCAATCAGGCCCAACCACCATATAGTCGCCAGCCTCACTGCCAGTAGCACGGCTACCGATATAACCATAATTAAACGTATTACCATCGCACAACATTACTGCGTAATAACGCTTTTTATCTACTGCAGGCACCGATAACACCATCGGCTCCGATCTCAAATCCATAAACACAATCGAATAAGGAGTATCGCTATTGGGTGAAACTACTGTCGTATCTTTATAGGTAAATACACGCGCCTCATTATTGATCTTATTAAAGGGGGCTTTGAACTGCCCTGAATCGCGATCAATCGCGTAGTCATACATGACTGCATAGTTCATAACGATCGGAAGCCCGTAGATAAATCCTTCTTCAGCAATCGCTTTTGTCTCAGCAAGACTTGGTACAGGAATGCCCGCTACGGTATCTTTCTTTTCTGCTTGAGAAACGGCATCGTTCTTATTGCCGCATCCAACGCTCATTACCGCCAGGATGGTCGCAATGATTAATCCAATGAAAGCTGAAACTTGGCGATTTTTCATGATGCCATCCCTCTTTTTCTCAAGCAATCTTATTAATACCCCTGCATGCAAGGAGCGTCTCCCACCATCATCGCGTGGTGGGAGACGCGCATAAAACCTAAATCGCTACCGCCGTCAGTAACGCACTACTTTTTAGTGCTAGCGCCGGCGTTGTACTGGTAGTTGCCCTCAAGTTGGTCGAGGACGATGGTGTTAGGCGGGTTGGAATCAGCGGTGGACGTCAGAGTCATATCCTTGTCCAACTTGCGCGATCTAAACTTCCATCCCTCAGGCAAGTTCAGGCGCTTGCCAAGGGTAGGTAGGCTTTCGATGGTGTTCTTGGGATCAATCTTCAAGGACAAACTGAACATGGTGTACACAGCGCCCTCTGGGGTGATCAACTCATACACTGTTTCGCCTGCATTGAAGAAAAAGGTATTGGTTCGCTTAGACACCAACACTTTATAGGAAGGCAGCGTTCCAGTGACGGCTTTGCTAAGGTCAGGAGTTTCGAAGAGACCTAGCACGCGCAAGGGGATCGTGGAAATCACTCTTTCTTTGCAACCATCCCAGGCCGTCCCCGTAATACTGTTCGCTACGAGACGGCGCGGACCATTGAATAAGACGCCATCGCTCCCATATTTCTTTTTCAATTCATCTGCATTCAGCGCACGGAAGCGTGCGTCCATTACGTCATTGGGCGCCTCAAGGTCCTTGCCTAGCGAATTGTAGTAGTAGCCGATCCCGCCGCCATTGGCCTGACGGTTCATGAATAGTATTTCGTAGAATGCCTTGCCGCGCCAGTTCTCAATCTTGATTGGACAGGGGTCCGTCAGAGCAACTTTTTGGTCGGCCAAGGCCGGCGTCATTCCAACTAGCAGCATAAGCGACAGTGCAGCTACTTTGATAGTCATGTCTGTAATTATCTTCATTTAGCTCTCCCGTAAGAAGGTAATAATATGTTCGAGATGATGAGTAAATAATACTCAAAATCAGAAATAAATCCACCCAAATTGCTGAGATTTATTCCTCAAATAAAAAATTACAGCAAGTCCTCAATTTAAGCTTAATGATTCAGATAAAGAAAAACCACCCGAAGGTGGTTCTTGGTAACGATTTTGGTAACAAGGCTGTTGTATTGCCACAAACTCTTGTAATACCTAGTAATTTGGCGGAAGAGGTG
>CANCQD010000089.1 GCA_947380285.1 Burkholderiaceae bacterium
GCTAGCGGTAATATAGAAGAGGCGAAGCCTTACGAGCCACCCAATCTGCTAAATAGCTTTCAGCAGCTTTTTAATTAGGAAAGATTCAGATGAAAAAATACCTTGCAATCCTGATGACGGCACTTGCTTTAGTAGCATGTAGCTCAACCCCATCAATGAAGGATATGACGGTACGCATGGGTGATACCGATAGCATTCAAATTACCGATATGAGAAGTCTAGTTCGTAATGGTGTCCTAACGGCGCAAGTGACTATTCAAAATGACAGTAAATCAAATCTGGTTTCTTATCGATTTAAGTGGATTGGTAAAAACGGCATGACTGTGACAGATGAAGAGGCATGGAAGCCTGTAACGGTGGGAAAGGGGCAGTCGACCGTTATTATGGGGATAGCCCCAACACCTGATGCTACTGACTTTCGCTTTGAATTAAACCAGTACAAGTAACCATAAAATAAAAATCAAGCAAACATTCAATATAAAAAAGATATTAGGGCTTATTAAGGATGATCATGAACACTAAAACTATTCGCTTCTCTGCCATCGCATTATCAGTAGCAGCGCTTGCAGCTTGCTCTGGTCCACAGGTTCGCTACGGCGATGCTAAAGCTGTTGAGACCGTGAATGCTGACTACGGATCGACAGATCTACAGATGATTGCTGAGGCAATGACGAGATCATTGTTGCAATCAAAAGCGATCTCTGGAAGCAAGGATGCGCCGATTGTAACGCTGGCAGACGTGAAGAATAAGACTTCTGAATACATTGATACACGCGTAATAACCGATAAGATCAGAACGCAACTCATGAAGAGTGGTCAGGTACGATTTGCGGTCAGTGTTACTGAAATGCAAAATCAGACTGATGAGCTCAAGCGTCAGAATCAGTCAGGGCTTTATAAGAACAGCACGATTGCAAAGACTGGCAATATGCAGGGCGCGCAATATCGTATCGAGGGATCGATTGCATCTATTGTGAAGAATACCAAGGACGTTAAGGATGTTTACTACGTCTTTAATTTGAATCTCATTAACAACGAATCTGGTTTGCTCGAGTGGGCTGACGAAAAAGAGATTCGTAAAACTGCTACGCGCTAAGACGCTACAAAAATTTAGTTAAGGATTGAGTTATTCATGAGAAAAATCTTGTTAGCTTGCGCGAGTGTAAGTCTAGTTTTTTTGGCTGGCTGCGCTTCCAAGCCGCCTGCCCCTGTCGCGGAGTCTGCGATGGTGGGTCAAGTTCCAGCAGATCCACCTAAGAACCCAGTGATTACTGCAGAAGCCCTGAAGGCGGACTCCAAGTCAATCGCTGTAACTGATATCTACTTTAAAAAAGAAGGTAAGAACTTAACGTATATCGAAGAAACTAGAACAACGACTGATAACAGTATTTCTTCTACGATTACGCCTAAGACAATTGAGATTGATGCTGATAAAGCGGATGCCTCTGCCCTCACTGGTGGTGCCAATTCATCTGCGTTTCCAGTGAAGTTCACTAATCTGTCTGATCCTAAGGCGACTAGCCCTGGCACAGCTGCACCTCCTGCGCCCATAGTTGATGCATCAACGCCGAGCAATAGCTCCTCAAGTGCCAACACCCAAAGCATGAAGAAGTCTGGCTATCAAACCAATAATGAATACGGTGAGTTGCGCTATCTGGCTAACCCGATTCGTGGCTTACTCATTAAGTCTGGTTATAAGGTGGTGCAGGCTAAATCGACTCCTGCGGCTCCCAATCAAGGCGATGAGTATTTTGATATTGTGAAGCGTATTAAGGCTGGCGATTTTGGCGATGCAGACTACGTCCTGTATGGTGTTTTGGCTGAAATCTCGACTACGAATAACGTTTCTGACATTCCTGGAACAAAATCTACCTCACAGCAAGTAACGCTTGAGGTAACGGTAGACTTTAATATCATCGATGCTAAATCTACTCAAATCGTAGCTTCCTTTGTAGCGTCAGGTGAAGGCAAGGATGTTCAGATCGATGGCAGGGATACAGAACACAAGCCAAGCACGGCGAAGTTGATGAAGTTAGCTTCTTTAGATTTGGCAGAAGATGTCCGTAAGCACTTGGCTGATCAAAACTTTATTACTAATAATCCTGGATCAGCAGGGCAAGCGCGCAATCTCAAAAGACGCTTAGATGATGATGCTTCTACCTTGAAGGTTTACAAATAAAGGTAAGCAACAAATGAGTTTGTATTAAACCTCTACCGGCGGATGCGTTTTCTCATAGCGCTCCGCCGTTCTTCTAAAGAGATAGAGCAAGAAGCATGCGGCCAAACCTAAACTTAAGCTATTGCCTGCCCAGAAGCCATTAGCACCTTGCAAGAATATAGGCGTATTACCGAATACATTGAATCCCATGAGGTAGCCACCACCTAAGCCCACACCCCAGAGAGAGCCGGCATAAATTACCATAGGCAGAAACGCAATACGATAGGCCCGCAGAATAAATGCTGCAGTGATTTGTAATGCATCAAAGACTTGGTAAAACGCAATAAACAAGAAGAGGGGTATGGCAAATGCCTTCACCTCTGCTGGTGGATCATATAGGTCAAGTAACTGAATTCTCAACAACCATACTGCAATGCCAATGGTGACGCAAAGTGTAGTTGTGAAAAATACAGATGACCAACCAATTTCTTCAGCACGCTCAGGCTTATTGGCACCAATAGATTGCGATACCAAGGTCATGGTCGCAATCGAGAGTGATAGTGGCACCATATAAATCACGGTACCCATGTTTGCCACAATTTGATGGCCTGCTAATGCCGTGGTCCCAAGGCGGGCGATAAATAAAGACATAAAAGTGAAAGAAGTGACTTCAATCAAGTAGCTAAAGCCGATCGGTGCACCTAGCTTTAGTAATGTCCAAATGCGATGCCAATCCGGCATGCTAAAGCGGGCAAAAATCTTAAATGGCCTGTAAAAGCGATCAAATATTACAAAGCTCAGAGTCATCAGTAGCCAAGACCAGTTAATGATCACGGTAGCCACAGCGCAGCCTGGCCCACCCATACCCTCGATACCAAAACCTCCATATATGAAAAGTAGGTTTAAGGGTAATTTCAATGCAAGCCCAATGATTTGCACCACAGTAATGACAGTAGGACGCGAGACAGCATTATGAAGCGCCATCAATACACGCATAGCCATACTCGCTGGTAACCCTAGTGCCAAGATATTCAGATACAGCTTTGCTTTACCTTCGATAGCCTCATTCACTTGCGAGATTGCTAGTAAGTGATCGGCATTGAGCAAAATAAAGCAACCCAATCCGGTAAGACCTAAGGCAAGCCAGGTAGCTTGCCGTACTTCTTCGCCGATCTCTGCAAAACGTTTAGCGCCAAATAGTTGCCCTGCAATTGGTGCAAGAGCCGAGATCACTCCAGTTAAGCCAACGTAAATACTGATAAAGATGGCTGAAGCCATTGCAAGCGCCGCCAAATCTTCGGCAGAGTAACGTGCAGTCATGGCAGTATCTAGTACCCCAAACGCAATTACGGCGAGCTGACCAATTAATAAAGGTCCAGCTAGTTTTAGTAAGGAGGGAATATCCTCGCGAAGACGCGATAATTTAAAGTGCAGCACGATTTATTCGGGGATAACTTCGTAGAGGCGCAGACGTTCATCGCGGTCCGCTGCGCGACGATCTTCCCAAAGTAGGGTCAACTTTTTATTGTTCAGTTGTGCATATGCTTTTGCCTCAGATTGGCTGTGGGTCAGCATCCATGGGCAATCGGGATCATCGCGTAAATTGAGTTTGGAAAAGTATTCAAAAGAGGCTAACTGTGCAGAGCCAAGGTTGCTTGTATCGATACAGCCACCGCCAGCCGGGACTACTTGGGCTAAGCGTGCAGAAACTTGTCGATACGTTTTAGCGTAATTAATGGTGGGCAGCCACAAAGTCATCAGGAGTACCCACATCAAAGTAGTGCCAGAAGCTGAAATGATGAGGCAGCGCCAAATTTCTTTCGGGGCACGCGAAGTTCTCCAGCGTACTACTGCCAACCATAAGCCAGTAATCGCCAGCGCGATGATAAAAGCCAATACATTAAATTGACTCTCGAAACCCGGTAGCAGACGTGCAATATTGGCCGCAGTTGTCTCTGGATAACCAGTCACTTTTGCTAACCAAATAATCCAAATGGCGAGGGCAATCAGCGTAAAGCTGAACATCGCAAACCAGTCAATAAAACTAATCACACTACGCTTGAGAACGGGTAGGCTAAATGCAGCAATGATAGAAAGACCTGGAATCAAAATCATCAAGTCATGTTCATTTGCTTCGAGGCGGAACAAGACATAAATTAAGCTGCCAATAAATAAACTCAATGGGATTACTAGGTGTGGAGCACGCCATGCGCCTGCTTCTTTAACGCGACCCCAGTGTGCAAGAGAGACTATCGCAAGAGGCCAAACTGGCCAGGCATAGGCCCAGAAGTTCACACTCAAAAAACCCAGCGACTCGATTGATGGGGTAGAGCGCATTTCTGGAACATTGCGCCAACCTTCTTCGGCGATATGTCGCCACTGCGTAGGGAGATCGGCCAAATACCAAAGGATTGGCCAAATTGCAAAACCAATTAAGCCCAGAACAGTGCTCGTAAGGGTCCAACGAAAACGTAACTTTGCATTGCTAGCAATTACCGCAATGATCGTGGATGTAACGATGATTAAGCTTAGTGTGAGATTGCTAGATAGCGATACGATAGCAATACCAAGACCAGTCCATAAGCCGCCTTGCCAAGGTTTATCTAAACCACGCACTGTGCCATACAGCACGATACTGATACCCATGAGCTGCGCCATCATCGGCGTTGTTTCGTGAGCGCGTTGAGCAAGCCCAACGCACGCCAAGAAAATCAGCAGTGCGCCATCAGCCAAAGTCATGCCATAACTCTTCATGTCTGGTTGACCGCCAACGGCTAATGCCATTGGTTGGACCTCACGACGACGACCCAATAAATAGGTTGCATACCAAATCGCTAGAGCGGCAGCAAAGAAGCAAATGGCTGCATATATGCGCGCGGCATTAGCAGCACCTATAAATGGGCCAAACCATTTAATTAATGTTGCGCCCATCCAATACGGCAGAGGTGCGCCAAGCGAGATTTCGCGACCAGCTAGGTGTGGAACCAGCCAATCAATTGAGTTTCCGCGAAAGAGAGTCCACATGCCACCAAAGCCAATGGCATCTTCATTCTTCCAGGGGTCCCGAAAGAAGAGGCCGGTAAAACCATAAGCCAAGGTCAACGCAAAAATAACAATGCGCGGAATCGATTTAGTGGCGGCGGCGGTAAGTTTGACCATGGGTGAAATTCAAAATAAAAAAGGCAGCAAACGCTGCCTTGATTATCTCGCAGTGCAGGTATTTAACATACCCTGCGAATAGAAGTGGTTTAAGCCTTCTTCTTAGCTGGCTTTTCAGCAGCTTTAGCTTCTGCAGCAGCAGCTTTTTTCTCAGCTGTTTTTGCAGCGCCATCACCAGTAGCTTTAGCAACAGCTTTAGTACCGAATTTCTGACGGAATTTCTCAACACGACCAGCGGTATCCATAATTTTCTGGGTACCAGTGTAGAAAGGGTGTGACTCAGATGAAGTCTCGATCTTGGCCAATGGATATTCGTTACCATCTTCCCACTTGATTTTCTCTTTAGTGGACATAGTGGAGCGAGTTTTGAAGCTGAAGTTATTGGAAACGTCTACAAAGACGATTTCGCGATATTCGGGGTGAATGCCAGGTTTCATGTTGAGTCCTATGAGCGGGTAGCCGTTAAAGTCGAATTGACTTAAATACTTTCCCAGGTTTTAAAAGCAGTTAAGGGTGCAGCAAGAACGAAATTATGCCATGAAATCAACAACAAAGCGCTGTTTAGGTGTGCAAAAGGGGCTAAAAAGCCCCTTTAGGTCTTTAAATCGCCCCTAAGGGGATCTAAATTAGCCTCCGCGACGCATTAGGTCGAAGAATTCACCATTGTTTTTGGTCGATTTGAGCTTGTCAACGATAAAGTTCATTGCCTCGATATCGTCCATATCTGCCAGCAATTTGCGCAATACCCAGATCTTCTGGAGGTTCTCCGCTTTAACCAAGAGCTCTTCACGGCGGGTACCGGACTTGTTAAGGTTAATTGAAGGATAAACACGACGTTCAGCCAAGCGACGCTCAAGGTGAACTTCCATATTGCCGGTACCTTTGAACTCTTCATAAATGAGGTCATCCATACGGCTACCGGTTTCAATCAAAGCGGTAGCAATGATGGTTAATGAGCCACCTTCCTCAATATTACGAGCTGCACCGAAGAAACGTTTTGGACGTTGCAATGCATTGGCATCCACACCACCAGAAAGCACTTTGCCTGATGAAGGGACAACGGTGTTGTATGCGCGTGCAAGACGAGTGATTGAATCAAGCAAGATGATGACATCTTTGCCCATCTCAACTAAGCGCTTGGCTTTTTCAATCACCATCTCGGCAACTTGAACGTGACGCACTGCTGGCTCATCGAAGGTAGAAGCAACAACTTCACCGCGAACAGATCGTTGCATTTCGGTAACTTCTTCTGGACGCTCGTCAACGAGCAGTACGATCAAAATCGCTTCAGGATTATTAGCTGCGATCGCATGAGCAATGTGTTGCATCATCACGGTCTTACCGGATTTTGGTGAAGCCACGATCAAACCACGTTGGCCATAGCCAATCGGAGAGATCATGTCGATGATGCGGCCAGTTAAATTCTCCTCAGCCTTGATATCGCGCTCCAAGCTGATCACTCGGTTTGGGTGTAATGGTGTTAAGTTTTCGAACATGATGCGGTTCTTGAGGGCCTCTGGAGCCAAACCGTTGATCTTGTCTACTTTTACTAATGCAAAGTAACGCTCACCATCTTTAGGGGTACGTACTTCGCCTTCGACGCTGTCACCAGTGTGCAAGTTAAAGCGACGAATCTGCGCAGGAGAGATATAAATATCATCAGGAGAAGCCATGTAAGAGGCTTCAGGAGAACGCAAGAAACCAAAGCCGTCAGGCAATACTTCTAAAGTCCCGTCGCCGAAAACGGTTTCGCCAGCCTTCGCACGTTTTTTCAGGATGGCAAACATCAATTCTTGTTTGCGCATCCGTTGAGTGTTTTCAATCTCCAAGCTGGCCGCCATTTCAAGCAGTGCGGATACGTGGAGGACTTTGAGTTCAGTTAATTGCATGTGGTTCTCGGGTGTTGGTAAAGATAAATTTGAATAGGGGAATTTGTTTTGAGGTATCGCTGCGCTGATTTAGATCACACAGATATGGGAAAACAGAATTTTTGGAATTTGCTAAAAGAGGGAGGGGGATAAATTGCTGAAAATCGGAGCACTGATAAGTGCGTTTGAGTAATACTACACCAAAAAGGCGGTGTGACAAGCGTTAAAGCGGGAAAAGCCACAGGCTCAACTGGTGAACCTGTGGTCTGAGACTATTTACAGATGACTATCAATAAATGCAGTCAACTGCGATTTGGCCAAAGCGCCTACTTTTTGAGCAGCTACTGTGCCATTTTTAAACAGAATTAGGGTGGGAATGCCGCGAATATTGAACTGGGCAGGAACGCCTTGGTTCTCATCCACGTTCATTTTTGCGATCTGTAGCTTCTCGCCATACTCACCAGCGAGCTCTTCCAGGATTGGGCCAATCATTTTGCAAGGACCACACCACTCGGCCCAGAAGTCGAGGAGAACATGTTTATCGGATTTGAGGACGTCTTGCTCGAAAGAGGCGTCAGTTACATATTTAATGCCGGCACTCATGAAAATTCCTTATTTAGGCTTATTTAGTTATTGCGTTACAACGCTTATATTAGCAATAAGCGGAACGTTCTGCTCAAAATAGATAAATTACTCAATTAATGTTCCAGTCTTTCCCCATTCTTTCTGACCAAAAACAGTTGCAGCAGTGGGCCATTACGCCCAATGCTGGAGCGCTTACCCAATTGGCTAAAGGTATTTGGGATTGTGCAATGCAAACCAATCAGCGCCCACTTGTGGTGCTAAGCACTGCGGGACCACTTATTGGAGTGAGGGCGGCTCTTGAGTTAAGCCGACCAAAAGACCTGCCAAACAACATCGCCTTCCTGCCTCAAGTGATGAGTTTTGCGGATTGGTTGGAAGCGGCACCAGGTGCATGGAAGTTTCCGAAAAAACAATCCGACTTAGAGCGTTGGATCTCAGTCTATGTAAATCTTCGTAAACACCCCAAACTCAAAACGTGGTTCAAAGCAGAGAGCGATGCGGGCGCATGGGGTCTTGCGCAGTCTGTGATTGATGCTTGCGATATTTTGTCTGAAGCCATCATTCCGCAATTGCATGATCAATTAAATCGTTTAATTGAAACTAATGCACTTGATTCAGAAGCATGGACTAAACAATTGCAAGTGCTACTGGATCAAGCTATTGCACAAGCCTATCCAGAACTTGCGCGCAAAGTCGTTGATCAAGAATCCGAAGTCTTACTGACCTTCTGGCGTTATTTGAGTGGCGTGGGCGATGCCGTATTTCGGAAGCGATTTGCGATGGCAGCGCATCTTAGTGCAGCGCAGGAACAAACGCATCAACAAATACCAAGGCCTTTTATCTGGGTGCAGACGGCCGACCCTAAGCCGATTGATCAAGAGGTGATTGGGAAGTATTTAAATGACTATGCTCAATTTGCTCCAGTCGTAGAGGTCACGTTAGATTGGCAAGCCGTTGCCTTGTGGCCTGAAGCGCTCGCTGGAGAAAGTGCTTCAGGTGAACTCATTGAGTTAAACGCAGAACAAGTACAGCAACTCAAAAATAATATTGAAGCAGCGCATTACCAAGGCTGGAACTTGATTTCGGCAAGGCGTTTTGAAGAGTTGGCCTGGGCAGCAGCTAAATCGATTGAGTCACATCTGATTGCCGGCAAGAAAAATATCGCTTTAGTGGCGCAAGATCGTTTGGCCGCAAGAAGGGCGCGGGCCTTGTTAGCACGTTTAGGCCCAGCCTTAAATATTCGTGATGAAACCGGTTGGAAGTTAGATACCACCAGGGCAGCAGCAGCGCTCAATAGTTGGTTAGAGCTGATTCGCGCTCCTAAGGAAGGACCAACGGCGAGCGTCTTATTAGAGTTTTTACAAAATCCGTATTTGGATATTCCGGCTTGTATCCAAAAGACCCCAGAGGTATGTATTGGTCTAGTCGCGCAGTTAGAAGATATCTTGATTGCTAGTCAAGCCAAATCTGGTTGGGAAACCTTTTACATGGCGATCGAGCGGGCTAATGCGTACGCTGTAAACCACGACACTGCGCCGAACGAGGCTTTATTCAAACTGCTGCAATTTGTGAGAGAGCGCCACTACGCTTGGCAAGAGATGAGTCTCAATTGCTCCAATGCTTATGCGCTTCTGCAGCAGAACTTACTGGATACCGGCATTGCTAAAGCCTTAGAAAAAGATTCTGCAGGTAAGCAATTATTAGAAGTGATTCATACCTTTGATTTAAGTTCTAGCGATTATCAACGTGTTGCCATGCGTCTTGCTGAGTGGGTTAGCCTGATCAAGACCGTAATGGAAGAAGCGTCGTATGAAGAAGTCGGCAAAGAAGCGCAAGCGACTTTAAGTATCTTGCCTTTGAGTTCTACACGCCTGAGAACATTCGATGCAGTGGTAGTCGTAGGGTGTGACGAGCAGCAATTGCCGGCATTCTCAGAGCCGCCCTTGTTTTTTTCGGATACGCTCAATCGTTTACTCAAAGCATCGACGATTACTGCGCAATATATTCAGCAAGCACGGGATTTCTCACAACTATTGGGCTCTTGTGCGAATGTTGATCTGCTTTGGCAAAGTAAGAGCAAGAGTGGTGAGCCACTCAGACCATCGGCATGGATACAGCGCCTACAAACACAATTGCCAAAATGGACGGCAGTGGTTTCTCAGCCAGAATTACATGGAGGAAAGGCTAGGCCGATAGAGAGAGCGGTAACGACCTTAGATCCCGATTTACCATTGCCGCTATCCATGAGCCCTAGTGCTTATAAAGCGTTAAGAGACTGCCCCTATAAGTACTATGTCCGCAGCTTATTGGGACTGCGTGAAGCAAAAGAATTTGAAGATGGTTTTGATGCATCTTTAGCGGGCCAGTCTTTGCATGCTCTACTACGTAATTTTTATCAGGCACTGAAAACTGAAGAACAAAAAGCTGATT
>CANCQD010000090.1 GCA_947380285.1 Burkholderiaceae bacterium
GTTTTAGAGGGTGACGCCCAGATGCGGGACAATCTAGATGCGCATTCGGCAGCCCTCATTTTGGAGCAATATTTTTCAGAGTTAGACACGAAATTGGATACTCAGTTAGATGCTAAAGCTGCCGACTAAAAATGTAGTTCGATACAGTGTGGATTAAAGAATGAATGCAGAACAGTTATACGACAAATTACTAGTCAAACTTCGTGAGGTAATGCAAGCAGACTCTTTTGAGCTAGTTGGACTTGCGATGGGTGGGGCATGGATTGCTGAACGTCTAGCCAAAGATCTAGGCTTGCCTCACTATGGCGTCATTAATGTGGCTTTTCATCGAGATGATTACGCTGAGAAAGGGATGACGGCATTACGCACCGCTAGCACGATGACCACCCATCTGCCGTTTGATGTCAATGGCGCCAAGGTCATTTTGATTGATGATGTTCTGCTAACCGGAAGAACGGTTCGAGCAGCCCTCAATGAGTTATTTGATTTTGGTCGACCTGCACAAGTTGAGTTGATGGTCTTGGCTGACCGAGGAAATCGTGAGTTACCAGTGACTGCTAATTTTGTTGGCGAACAGGTAGTAGTTCCGGAGAGCCAAATTCTGGTTTTAGAGAAGGATAACGCTGGCAAGTTCAGCTTTGAACTAGAGGAACGTAAATAATGAGTCAGCTAGTGAATCAATTTAATTCAGCTGGAGAGTTGACCCATCTTTTAACACTTGAAGGCCTGCCGAAGGAGCAGATCCTCCATATTTTAGATACTGCGCAACAGTTTGTGAGCGTGACTGACCCTGCTCGTGAAGTAAAAAAGGTGCCTCTGCTTCGCGGTAAAAGTGTATTTAATCTCTTTTTTGAGAATTCAACCCGCACGCGAACAACTTTTGAGATTGCTGCTAAACGTTTATCTGCAGATGTTATTAATTTAGATATTTCTACATCATCTACCGCTAAGGGCGAGAGTCTACTCGACACGATCGACAATTTAGTGGCGATGCAGGCAGATATTTTTGTTGTTCGCCACGGTATATCTAGAGCACCCATAGAAATTGCTAACCATGTTCCAGCTCATGTCCACGTAGTAAATGCGGGCGATGGTAGCCATCAGCACCCGACTCAGGGTTTGTTGGATATGTATACGATGCGTCACTTTAAACAAAACTTTAAAGGTTTGAAGGTGGCGATTGTGGGTGACATTGTTCACAGTCGTGTAGCGAAGTCGAACATTCATGCGTTAACCACCTTAGGTTGTGAAGATATTCGCGCAATAGGTCCAGAAAGCTTACTTCCAAGTGAACTCGATATGTTGGGTGTTAAGGTTTTTCATAGCATGGAAGAGGGGCTAAAAGATGTTGATGTCGTGATGACACTGCGCATCCAAAAGGAGCGCATGGAGGCTGGTCAAGTTCCTGAGGGTGATGCATTCTATGGGCAGTATGGGCTCACGCCTGCTCGTCTAGCATTGGCTAAATCAGACGCCATCGTCATGCATCCTGGTCCAATGAACCGAGGAGTCGAGATTGATTCTGAAGTGGCTGATGGCCCGCAGTCAGTCATTCTGAATCAAGTCACGTTTGGCATTGCCGTGCGTATGGCTGTCATGTCGATTGTTGCGGGCAATTGATGCAACGCAAGCGCTGGTTAATTCTGTCTCATGGTTTTAATATGGATGGCAGAGCTTCCAGCCAAACCATCACTGACAAGATCCCCTATTTTCTGGAAGCAGGTATAGAGCCAACGGTCTTTAGCGCAATTACTGGTATTAAAGATTATCGTTTTCCGCATCACCAATTTTTAGCATGGGGTCCAGCAGCGTTTCGATTTGATTTTCGTCATTGGATTGCAAATCAATATGGTAGGGGATTCTTTTATAAGGCTTCTACGGGCCTAGTTTCTTTGTTGCTGGCACCCTTTATTGCGCTAGAAAAGTTTTTTCTTGGATATTCTAGTCAGTGGTCTTGGTCTATCCCTGCATATCTGCATGGCTTAAATTTGATTCAAGCAGGTAAGATCGATTTAATTTTTTCGACCGGTGGAGCTTGGTCTGCTCACTTGGCAGGCTTGTGGTTGAAAAAAAAGACCGGTCTGCCTTGGATAGTCGAGATTCATGATCCCTTGGTGATCCGTCAGAGTCCGAACGACCCTGGTTTCGATAAACCTAAAAATAGAGATGCCCGGTTCAGGCAATATCTTGAAAGGCAAATTTGTAAATATGCCGACTTGGTATGGTGGTTTACTGATGGGGCTGTGCATTATGCAAAGGTGCGTAATACCAATTTAAATACCTCAAATAATGCTCACGGATTGATGGTTTTGCCGGGCGCAGAACCCCCGGGTGGTTTAAATGCCGCACAAATACATCAGTATTCTGATTATTTAAACTTGTGCCACTTTGGTTCTCTGGCAAATGATCGTTCTCTTTCTACGATTCTGAATGCCTTAGTCCCGCTTTTTAAAAAATATCCCAAGGCAAGAGAAAGTATTCGGGTTCACGCTTATGGAGCGCCATTGGATTCTTTAACGGTAGAGGCCATCAAAAAATTACAGTTTGAGGATGTTTTGCTAGCGCATGGACGCCTAGAAAAGGATCTTGGCACAGGAAAATCTGGAAGGGAGCGGGTCGTAGAAAAGATGCAATCCGCAGATGTTTTAATTCTCTTGCATGGAAATGATGAGTGGTGCGCAGAATATATTCCATCCAAGTTTTATGAATACCTTTGGACTAGTAGGCCAATTTGGGGAATTACACATCGCAATCCTCAGTTGGATCAGATGCTACTTGAACGAGGCGCCTATTTAAGCCATGAGGGTGATTTAGAGGGTATTAATATGGCTTTAGAGCGAATTTGGTTAGATTGGGAGCAAAAGCACTTATCAGTCCCCACCGGTAAACCCATAGGCGTGAAGCAAGCGGTAGATACAATCCTAGGTATTGTGAAATAAATCCACTTAATCTTTAGATAACTATGCTGAATATCGTTCTATATTGCTGCACTTTTCGCAAAGACTTGAAGAGAACAGTCAAGCTTGCGCAAAGTATCCAACAGCACAACAAAGGCAATATTCCGTTTTACATCTCCGTTCCTGCGGATGATGTTGCATTATTTAAAGAATATCTCAAAGATTATGAAGTCAATATTTTTGATGAAAGGGATATCTTTGAGACTAATCCGAAATTAGATATCCAGAAGTTATATGAAATACGTGGCGGATTAAGGCAGCAAGTGATTAAGTCCGAGTTCTGGAGATTGGGTATTTCTGAAAATTATTTAGTGTTGGATTCAGACTGCATTTTCATTCGTGATTTTGATGAAAGCGATTTCATCTTTAAAGATAATGTTCCGTATTCTGTCATTCATGAGGGGCGTGATGTGCTTCAGGCGACTGAGCGCTTTGGGCCTAAAAAAATACGCCAACATTTTTTAGCTGATCGAGAGCCAATCAAGGCAGCATTAGGCCGTAAGGGAGTAACTTATGACTTTGGTTATGCCCCATTTTTGTGGAGTAGAAAAGTTTGGGAATCCTTGGATATCAATTATCTAACCCCCAATAATATGAATTTCTTAGACGCAGTGCTGCTCTGCGGGTCCGAATTCACTTGGTATGGTGAGACTTTAATTAATTTTCGCGCTATTCCACTCTATCCACGTGAGCAGTTATTTATGCATTACCACTATGAGCATCAGTTGTGGGCTCATCAAGTGCTTGGATACAAGGAAGCGCTTTTAGCGCATGACTATTTAGGAGTGGTATACCAATCCAACTGGGAGAGTTGGGGGGACTATGGACCTTCAAATAAGAGCATTCCATCCAGGGTATGGAGATCAATTAAGCGAGTTCTGAAGAAAGTTCAATTCAAACTCTCTTTATTTTTCGGATTTGTTAATTAAGCGCTAACCATTTTAAAATAGCTCTTAGGGAATGCTCAACTTATCTAATGTCACCTTGCTTTGCGTAGAGACGCGCGAGCCTGAGTTAGCGCATTGGGCAATTGATCGATGTTTAAGAGGCACCGAATTTGCCAAGGTAGTGCTCATCACAAATTTAGACCGCATTAGCATAAAGAGGTCTGATATTGACTATGTACAAGCCCCGCCAATCAAGACAACGAAGGACTATTCAGAACTTTTATTGACTGGACTGGATCACCACGTAGAGGGTTCGCATGTTTTAGTGATTCAGTGGGATAGCTTTATCACGAATCCAGAGCTTTGGACTAATGAGTTTCTCAGCTATGACTATATCGGGGCTGTTTGGCCGCACCATCCAAAGACCCCGGTAGGCAATGGTGGATTTTCTTTGCGCTCAGCAAAGTTATTGCAGGCCATAAAGGGGCCTGGTTTTGTGAAAAGACATCCCGAGGATTACTGCATCTGCGTGGATAATAACGTGTTCTTGACGCAAGGGTGCAGAATTCGGATTGCGCCAACAGGGATTGCTGAGCAATTTTCTGTGGAGCGTTCCCAATGGCACAAAGCATTTGGATTTCATGGATTTTTTAACTTTGGTAAAGTTTTAAATGATGCCGAATTAAAAACCTTCATCAATATCCTGCCAGAGAACTACTTAAGCGGTCTTGATGCTTATGAATTAATCGAATCCTTGCAAGAGCAAGGCAGGGTAACTTTGGCAAAAGAGATTGCTGGGAAAGTGCGCTTTCAGTGGAAGATGCGTAAACGCTTTATTAAGCTTAAATTTTGGCAGTTGAGCAACTAAGAAAATGAAAATTACTGAAAAACAGTTTGCACTTACTTCGGTAGCAAGTATTGTTTGCCTGCTATGCATATGGGTAATTCCAAACACTATTGCTCTTCGTCATTTCTTGTTAGTTACTGGATGCTTATCTGCAATTGGCCTGATTCGTTATAACTGGGATCGATTGCGAATAGTGGATGCATACTATTTGCCCCTATTTAGCATCTTAGGGTTATTTGTTTGGGTGCTTATTCATTACACATTTTTTGCCTTAAATCCAGAATTGGAGCTATCCGAAATTAAAGGTCTATGGATGCGATCTTTGATGGGTGCAATCGCTGCAGTAGGTTTAGGAATAGCGATAGTGAAGTACTCCAGCCTACGCCTTTATTTTTACATGGCCCTCTTTTTAACCCCTTTAATTAATGTGATGGCCTATTGTTGGGCATCGTATTTACATCACGGACTGGTAAAGCCGAATAATTTTGTATTCTTCTTGTTTGCCAAGATTGAGACCGCTTATTTTGGAGCAATAGCTGCTGCAGTTGCCACCGGTAATCTTATTGCACTAATGGCAGGGAGTATCGATAAAGCTAAAAGATTGCAAATCTTATGGTGGGTAATGGGATTGGCGCTTGTATTAGTTTCGGCCTTAGTTTCTAGTACTAAAAATGGCATTGCTATTGCGCTGGGCTTATGCATGCTCCTGGCTTTAGTGGTGACGGTTAACTCTATATTGTATAAGGGTGGGTCAAAAGTATTATCAGTTACCGTTGTATTAACTATCATTTTTTTATCTGCCGGCATTTGGAAGGGTCATACATCTTTAGCATTACGTGGGTGGGATACCGTCTTTCAGGATGCTGCCTTAGGCCTTGATATTGATGGCAATACGCAGTGGCAAAAGCGTGACGGCAGTGTTCCTATGCCCATGAATAGCCAAGGTCTTGAAGCCGCTACAAATACTTACTCCAGGTTTGCCTATGCGGCCGCAGGAATGCGCTTGATCTCACAATATCCATTGGGTTATGGGTCTATCAATCAATCCTTTAAGGGGCTTCAGGAGCACGCGCAAATACCTCATGAGTTCGAGGGGCAGGTACATAGTGGCTGGATTGACTTTGGCTTGGCATTTGGAATGCCTGGCCTATTATTTATTTTTACTTCGCTAGTATCAATTATTTACTTTGGCTTAAAACGTAAATCTAAGATTTCTTTGCCTTGGGTGATCATTTGCTTAGCTTTTATCCCTTTTGGGATAATTGCAGAAATTTCTTACAAGCAATACTTTGAGGCGACAATTTTCTTTCTTGTTGTAGGTTCTACGATAATCATTCTAGACAACAAAAATTCTGAAGAGGTTATTTAAATAATTTTTGCGCAGTTTGGCAAGTATTTTTGGATGACTTTAATAACGTCAGTAGGAATTTTTTGGTATTCAAGCTTATTCAGTACTGTTCCTCGATCATAAAGATCTGAGCCTGACAATATTTTCTTTTGAATTTCTTCAGTAGTAATATTTTTATAGGTACTAAGATTTTCAACATCACTAATAGCATTGATCTTATTCAAAATTTTCTCTTCATCCATGAAGTAAGAGAAATGCCAGCCTCCTGAATCAATATGCTCAAAATCATTTTTCCCGCTTCTAAATCGATGTGGAAGATATTTTCTGAATGTAGCCAGTGAGGTCATAACGGACCCATAAAATTTTTCATCTGGGACTGCATTGTTTAGGTTGTAGTAGTAGAAAGTCTGATCCAGGCTATATGCATGAGGCTCTGGAAGTTTTTCTTTTTCTGATTGGAGTGCTTTAATACCCTTTTGAATGGCTTCTTCGCTGGGAAACTCATCTAAATCGCTAAAAAGAATAATGTCATTTGGGCTAAAGGACTTTAAAGGTACCAAAGTAGAGTTTCTTTGGGCATCCTGAATTTTCCAAAGATAGCGTGTGATGCGATTGCGATATTTAAACTTTTTAAATAGCCAAGGGATTGACTTGAGCTTAAGGTGTTCGCGGTGATAAATGATCTTGTCGGCAAAAGGCAATGTGTTTACAAGCTCCTGGCTTAGGAGGAATTTTTTAGGGCGCCCCGAAAAATCTACATTAGCTTCAGAGATGATGAAGTGATCAACAATTGGCCCCAAATACTCAAGCCGCGCTTTAAGCAAATCAAGCTCGTTATAAAACAAAAAAACGTCTAATAACTTTGGCTTCATTGTTTGGGAAATCTATTTAGCTTTGCTTGGATAGGTCTGCGGCGGCAGTGAGAATCTGATTTCATCACTCTTCCTTAAGTATGCTTGCTCTAGGTGCAACGCCAAGCCTGGAATACTAATACCTAGATAGCGTTTAGGCTTAGCCCAAAACTGCAGTCTACGGGGAATTTGCTTGATGTATCTTGATTTAGCCATCATTGGTTGCTTGGTAATGACGCAAAAGTTATCAAAATCAAAATCTTTCTTTGCTGTTTTAGTAATAGACCAAATATCAGCATCTGCTTTTAATGTTTTCCCAGAGACCGCAAAAGTCATGGTCGTAGAATTGGATGTTCGCCACCAGTGAGTAGGTCCAGCCACTACCTCAGTTGTCTCTGAGTATTGATTACGCTTGGCGTATGGATTGATGGGGCCATGGTGTGGCTTGTATTTATCTGGATGATCATAGAGGGTGACATAGTCAAAATAATGTAAGCCCTCTTCAAGTGCATTAGGAGCTTCTGGAAGATGGAGATAGTCATCTTCAATAAAGTAAAAGATGTCATCATCCTTTGCTACTTCTAGGGCAATTTCATAAAGCTTCCAGAATGAGCCTGGGTTACCTAATTTTGTTTCAATGAGTTGATCAAATTTGTAATTGATTTTTAGATGCTCAATTAATGCATCATCACAATTATCGGCAACGCAAATAAATTTCCAGTCCTGAAAAGTTTCAGTCAGATTTTTGAGGGAGTCATATTTATTGACGCCATCGACCTTTACCTTGGGGTAGCCTTTGCTACTGATTCGGAAAAGAACAGTTTTTTGCATTATTTATCAATTATTTCATTAAAATCAGTAGCTTGGGTGAATATACGGGATTTATAGTCCATATAAGATGATAATCTAGGGCATTCTGAATAAAAAGGTTTTCCATGATTTTAGTTACAGGTGGAGCGGGATTTATCGGTGGTAATTTTGTGTTGGATTGGTTATCCAACAATGCCGCTGAAGGAGTTATTAATCTGGATAAATTGACCTATGCTGGAAATCTGGAAACTCTAAGCTCTCTCCAGGGCGATTCTCGCCATACATTTATTCATGGCGATATTGGCGATAAAGAATTAGTCACCAAATTATTAAAAGAGCATAAGCCTCGTGCAATTGTGAATTTCGCTGCTGAGAGTCATGTGGATCGATCCATTCATGGGCCTGCCGATTTTGTAGAAACTAATATTGTTGGAACATTTAATTTATTAGAGTGCGCACGAGAGTATTGGAATGCTCTTGATGGTAAAAATAAAGATACATTTCGCTTTCATCATGTCTCAACTGATGAGGTGTATGGCTCCTTATCTTTAACTGACCCTGCTTTTACTGAAACTAACTCTTATGAGCCCAATAGCCCTTACTCAGCATCTAAGGCGGCTTCTGACCATTTAGTACGTGCTTGGTTTCATACTTATGGATTTCCGGTAGTGACAACCAATTGCTCTAATAACTATGGCCCATATCACTTCCCAGAAAAATTAATTCCCTTGGTGATATTGAATGCCCTGAACAGTAAACCATTACCGATTTATGGTGATGGTCAGCAGATTCGGGATTGGCTCTATGTAGGTGATCATTGCTCTGCTATTCGTGAGGTATTGGCTCAAGGTAAATTGGGCGAGACTTACAACATTGGTGGCTGGAATGAAAAAGCCAATATTGATGTTGTTAAAACGATATGCACTATTTTGGATGAGCTCAAGCCTCGCGATGATGGCAAGTCCTATGCTGAGCAAATCACCTTTGTAAAAGACCGTCCAGGGCACGATCGACGATATGCAATTGATGCTAGTAAGGTTGAGCGTGAATTAGGCTGGCGACCAGCCGAGACCTTTGACACCGGTATCCGCAAAACAGTCCAGTGGTACTTGGATAACCCTGTTTGGATTGAAGGTGTGGTGAGCGGCTCTTACCGCGACTGGTTGCAAAAGCAGTACAACTAATTTTCAGAATCAGAATCTACGTGAATATTTTAGTTTTTGGAAAAGATGGTCAGCTAGGTAAGGCGTTTAAAGCTTTGTTTGAGCAATTGCCGGTTTTTGAAAACGCGCATGTAACTTATCTCGGTAGAGCGGAATGTGATCTTAGTAAAGAGGCTGAAGTGCTTGTGCAACTCAATGCATCTAAAGCCGATCTCATTATTAACGCTTCTGCTTACACGGCAGTTGATAAGGCTGAAACGGAAATTGATTTGGCTTATGCTGTGAATGCAAAAGCCCCTGAATTAATGGCGCGCTACGCCGCAGAAAACGATGCTACTTTTCTCCACTACTCAACCGATTATGTATTTGATGGTAGCAAAGAAGGTTTTTATATTGAGACTGATGCTCGTAATCCATTAGGCGTTTATGGAAAAAGTAAGGCCGCAGGAGAAGGGGCGATAGAAAAAGTATTTGCAAACTCAACCCAAGGTCAATTTGCTATTTTCCGAACCAGCTGGGTGTATGGAGATGGTGGTAATTTCATTCGTACGATATTGCGCTTGGCAAAAGACCGTGAAGAGTTAAAAGTCATTGACGATCAATATGGAGTGCCTACTAGTGCGCAATGGCTTGCCCAAGTAAGTCGGGATTTGGCGCTAGATTCTCAAGGGAAGCTAAAGCAGTTTCCATCGGGTATGTATCACGCTGTTCCTTTAGGTGAGACTACTTGGCATGGTTTAGCCTCTTTTGCGGTTCAGGCGGCCTTAAATGCTGGCGTTGAGCTCAAAGCCAAGCCAGACAAGATTAAGCCTATTTTGGCGGTTGAATACCCCCTTCCAGCCCCTAGGCCAATGAATTCCCGTATGGACTCAAGAAAACTCCAGGAGCAGCTTGCCCTTTTGGGTGGTGTGTCAAAATCAGGTCTATTCCAGAGCTCATGGAATATATATGTGCAGCAGTATGTTCAGGGGCTCGCAAAAAGCGGCCTTATTTAAAGGGTATATCGTATGGCGGTAAGTAGGA
>CANCQD010000091.1 GCA_947380285.1 Burkholderiaceae bacterium
TCGCTGAGTTAAGGCAACTTGCAGGGCGATTCATAAATTCTGCTAAAGCGTCGCCGTTGTAGTTCCTGGCACGTCGAGTTGTCCCTATGATCGTGTTAATTATTAAAGGAATATGCAATGGCAAATGATTACTTCTTTACCTCAGAATCTGTTTCTGAAGGTCACCCCGATAAAGTAGCAGACCAAATCTCTGATTCGATTCTTGATGCCATCTTGGCTCAAGATCCAACTGCACGAGTTGCAGCAGAAACTTTGTGCAACACCGGCTTAGTAGTTTTGGCTGGTGAAATTACAACCAACGCTAACGTTGATTACATCCAAGTTGCCCGCAATACTTTGCGTGAAATTGGCTACGACAACACTGACTACGGTATCGACTACAAAGGTTGTGCAGTATTGGTTGCTTATGACAAGCAAAGTCCCGATATCGCTCAAGGCGTTGATAAGGCCCATGATGATGGCCTGGATCAGGGCGCTGGCGACCAAGGCCTCATGTTTGGTTACGCTTGTGATGAGACTGCAGAGTTGATGCCTTTGCCAATTCACTTGTCACACCGTTTAGTTGAGCGTCAATCACAGTTGCGTCGCGATGGTCGTTTGAACTGGTTACGTCCAGATGCGAAGTCACAAGTGACATTGCGCTATGTAGATGGCAAGCCTGACTCTATCGATACTGTTGTGTTGTCTACTCAACATGATGAAAATATTTCTCTCGAAAAATTGCGTGAAGCAGTTATTGAAGAAATCATCAAACCAGTATTGCCTAAGCATTTGATCAAAGGTGCAATCAACTTCTTGGTTAATCCAACAGGTCGTTTTGTAATCGGCGGTCCACAGGGCGATTGCGGTTTAACTGGCCGTAAAATTATTGTTGATACCTACGGCGGTGCAGCCCCTCACGGTGGTGGTGCTTTCTCTGGTAAGGATCCATCTAAGGTTGACCGCTCCGCTGCATACGCTGGACGTTATGTTGCGAAGAACGTGGTTGCTGCTGGTTTGGCAAGCAAGTGCTTAATTCAAATTTCTTACGCGATTGGTGTCGCTAAACCAACTTCAGTGATGGTGAGCACGTTTGGCACAGGCAAGATCTCCGATGAGAAGATTGCTCAATTGGTTTCAGAGCACTTTGACTTGCGTCCAAAAGGTATCGTGAAGATGCTCAATCTCTTGCGCCCCATTTATAAGAAGACTGCTGCTTATGGCAACTTTGGTCGTGAAGAGCCAGAATTTACTTGGGAGCAAACAGACAAAGCAGCTGCATTACGTGCCGCAGCTGGTCTGTAAGTAGGAAATAGGCAGTTTGTAGGTGTATTGATGCGAAATATGCCGTAATTGTTTACAATTACGGCATACCTTCAAGGAGCGTTGCAAGGAATGCTGAGACCCAGCACTTCCCCAGGCTTGAAGGGAGCTGCTCCTAAATGGAGTTTGCTAATTGCAACCGCGCTCGCTAACCCATGATTCAATGGCTAGCGAGTTTCTACTCCAGCATTGGATCGTATTTAGCTGGAGCATGAATGAATACCGTTTCTGATTTAAATAATTTTGTAGCAACTCGTTGCGCAATTGCTGATATCTCTTTGGCTGACTTTGGCCGCAAAGAAATTGCGATCGCTGAAACTGAGATGCCTGGCTTGATTGCTATTCGTGATGAGTTTGCAGCACAACAGCCATTGCGTGGTGCACGCATTACTGGTTCATTGCATATGACCATTCAAACTGCGGTGTTGATCGAAACACTTGAGGCTCTTGGCGCTGAAGTGCAGTGGGCATCTTGCAATATTTTCTCTACACAAGATCATGCTGCTGCTGCAATCGCTACGAACGGCACGCCAGTATTTGCAATCAAGGGTGAAACCCTTGAGCAGTATTGGGACTTTACTCATCGTATTTTTGAGTGGGCTGATGGTGGTTACACCAATATGATTTTGGATGACGGTGGCGACGCTACTTTGTTATTGCACCTTGGTGCACGTGCTGAAAAAGATCAAGCTTGCTTGAATCATCCTACCAGCGAAGAAGAAACTATTTTGTTTGCAGCCATCAAGAACAAATTGGCGCAAGACCCAACTTGGTATTCAACACGCTTAGCGCAAGTCAAAGGAGTTACAGAAGAAACCACTACTGGTGTACATCGTCTGTATCAAATGTTTGCTAAGGGTGATTTGAAGTTCCCTGCAATTAACGTAAATGACTCTGTTACTAAGAGCAAATTTGACAACCTCTATGGTTGCCGTGAATCTTTGGTAGATGCAATCAAGCGTGCCACTGACGTAATGGTGGCCGGTAAGGTTGCAGTAGTTTGTGGTTATGGTGATGTGGGTAAGGGCTCAGCTCAAGCATTGCGCGCTTTGTCTGCTCAAGTTTGGGTTACCGAAGTAGATCCAATCTGTGCATTGCAAGCTGCAATGGAAGGCTACCGCGTTGTAACAATGGATTACGCTGCTGATAAAGCCGATATCTTTGTTTCTGCAACTGGTAACTACCACGTGATTACACATGACCACATGGCTAAGATGAAGAATCAAGCCATCGTTTGTAACATTGGCCACTTTGATAACGAGATCGATGTTGCTGGTATTGAAAAATACAAGTGGGAAGAGATTAAGCCACAAGTTGACCATGTGATTTTCCCGGCCGCCAATGGCAAGCCTGAAAAGCGCATCATCATCTTGGCTAAAGGCCGCTTGGTTAATCTAGGTTGCGGTACAGGTCACCCTTCTTATGTCATGAGCTCTTCATTTGCAAATCAAGTAATTGCACAAATTGAATTGTGGAATGCAGTGGGTACAGATAAATACCCAATTGGTGTTTACACCTTGCCTAAGCATTTGGATGAGAAGGTAGCCCGCTTACAGCTTAAGACTCTGAATGCAGAATTAACTGTGTTGTCAGATCAGCAAGCTTCTTATATTGGCGTAACGAAGGAAGGCCCATACAAGGCCGACCACTATCGTTATTAATCCAGTCACTGTTCAATAGATATCTAGGCCCAAAATCATGGAATTAAGCGTCGAATTCTTTCCTCCAAAAACACCTGAAGGTGAGAGTAAGTTGCATCTGGTGCGTGAGCGGTTTTCTGAAACGCTCAAGCCCTCGTTTTATTCTGTGACGTTTGGTGCCGGTGGCTCTACACAATCAGGCACACTAAAAGTGGTGAGCGACATTCATGCTGCCGGTGCAGCAGTTGCTCCTCACTTATCTTGTGTTGGTAGCTCACGTGAAAGCGTGCGTGAGATGCTCAAGCAATATCAAGCTTTAGGTGTGAAGCGTATTGTGGCTTTGCGTGGTGACTTGCCATCTGGCATGGGTCAGTATGGCGAGTTTCATCATGCCAATGAATTAGTTGAATTTATTCGTGCAGAAACAGGTGATTGGTTTCATATCGATGTAGCCGCCTATCCTGAAATGCATCCACAGGCAAAGTCGCCTGCTAGTGATGTCGATTTCTTTGTACAAAAAATGAAGGTGGGTGCAAATTCTGCCGTTACCCAGTATTTTTATAACAGCGATGCTTATTTCCGCTTTGTGGATGAAGCTTATGATCTCGGCGTAACGCAGCCCATCATCGCCGGCATTATGCCAATCACAAATAGTAGTCAGTTATTGAGATTCTCTGATGCTTGTGGCGCAGAAATTCCGCGTTGGATTCGTTTGCGTCTTCAGTCTTATGGCGACGACATCGCCTCTATTCGGGCATTTGGTGAAGAGGTGGTGACTGACTTGTGCGATCAGCTATTAACGGCTGGTGCACCTGGGCTTCATTTCTACTCACTCAATCAGGCTGATGCAGTTTTGGCAATTGCCGATAACTTAGATTTAACTAAGTAAATAAGTCCCTAACTGAACAAGTCTGATTCGGTTAGTAGCAAATTTAATGGCTCATCATGTGTTTGAGCCGCCCATTGAGAATCATCTAATTTTTGCCAATCAAATCCAATCCCCATGCAAATGAGGTTTGGGTTGTCCTTACGTAGCTGAGCTAGGGTTCGGTCAAAGTACCCGCCTCCATATCCTAGACGCCAGTAGTGTGCTTTACCGCTCACAATAGAGCTAGACCAACCCACGCAGGGAATGAGGATGCAGTCAGGCGTCAGTTTCGGCCTAGTGGTATTTTCTGGGTTAGGTTCGGGCACACCATGTGCGCTTGGAATTAAGGCATCACCCTCTTGCCACTCGAAAAAATCAAGGTGTTTATCGGCACGTGCATAAGGCAGTGCTAATTTACGCGCAGTATCATTCTTCGCCCAATTGAGTAAGGTGGGACGTAAATCAATTTCATCTTGAATGGGCCAATAAAGCGCTATTGAGCGAATGGATTTGCCTTCATTGACTAAAAAATGATTGAGACCTGCAATCAAGCCTGCTTTTGCAGAAGCGTAGCCATTTCCAGCAGCAAATTCTTTGCGTTGTTTTAATAAATCTTGGCGAAGAGTTTTTAGTGAATTACCGTGCATATCGACCATTATCAGGCGAAAATTAAAGGATATAGTAATCAAGTGCTGCAGGGCCCATAGCCTTGCAAATAGAGATAGGGTTAGATAGCAAGAATGAAGTCTGCAATAGTAAGTAGCAAACACCTTCAATGGGCCAAAATTTTGCTTTTAGGCCTAGCCCTAGTTATGTCCAGTAGCTTTGCCGAAAAGCTGAAAAAGCCTGCTCTACCCAAGTCTTATGAAAGTAAGATTGCTCCAGCAGAAATCACTGATACCGATCGCATGTTTATCGATTTGCGTGAAGCTGCAAAAAAGAATGATGTATTTCGTACTCAGCAGTTGTCAGCGAACTTATCTAATTATCCATTTGATGACTATGTAGCCTACTTCCGCATCAAGCCCCAATTATTTGATAGCGCTGGTGGAGCGCGCAATGATTATGGTGCGGATTCACAAGTGGTTACTTTTTTAAATCAATATCAAGGCACAGCATTGGCTGACCGTATGCGTAATGATTGGCTTTTGGTGCTTGGTAAGCGTAAGGACTGGGCGCGTTTTGATGCGGAGTATGCCAAGTTTGTATTGGATGACGATACACAAGTGAAGTGCTACTCCTTATTATCCAAATTATCGCAAGCTGAAAATCCAACGAAATTGGCTATTGATTCTCGAGCGGTATTGTTGGATCCAAGTTATTTTGGACAGGCATGCCAAGAATTGGTCCCATCGTTAGTTGCTGCTGGCGGCATGTCTCCGAGTGAGGCAAAAGCGGTTGGCCGCGCTGCTAGTGAAAAAGGTTTTGACTCAATGGCCCGTCGCCTTGGTGGCGAAGATCCTATTGCAGATATTGTCAAAGCAGCTAAGGCTGATCCAGCTAAAGCCTATCGTGACTTTTCTCAAAATGCTTCGCGTTATAGCAAAGAGAATCAAGCCGTTGCATGGGGTGTGATTGGACAATTTTTGGCCAAGAAATTAGATCCTAATGCAGATGATGCATACCGCCTGCAGCAAGAGCTTGGCTATAACGAACTCCTTTCAGTCGAGTCACAGGAGTGGAAAGTGCGTGCAGGCTTGCGCGCTAAAGATTGGACCCTGGTTAAAAATGCGATTGATAGCATGAATCCTGCCGTACGCAGTAAAGATCCTGCTTGGACTTATTGGTACGGCCGCGCGCTAAAGGTGGAGGGTCAAGAAGCAAAAGCCAAAGATAGTTTCGAAATGATTGCAGATCAATATAACTTTTATGGTCAGCTCGCACGCGAAGAGTTGGGTAAACCCAATCAGGCGCCTGCCAAAACTAAAGTGACTGAGCAGGAGATTGATGCCATGGCAAGCCGCAAGGGCTTTATTCGTGGCGAGCGCTTATATGCCATGAATCTTCGCTTTGAAGGTAATCGCGAATGGAATTGGGAATTACGTAACATGACCGACAAGCAATTGTTGGCTGCTGCAGAGTATGCAAAGCGCATCAACTTATATGACCGTGTCGTTAATACAGCTGATCGTACAAAGCAAGAGCACGACTTTAGTTTGCGCTACCCAACTCCTTACAAAGAAGAGCTGTCTCCCATTGCGCGTCAAATTGATTTGAACCTTGCCTGGGCTTATGGCTTGATCCGTCAAGAGTCGCGCTTCATTATGAATGCCTCATCGTCTGTAGGCGCATCTGGATTAATGCAGGTAATGCCCAATACGGCAAAGTATGTGGCCAAGAAAATTGGAATGACAAATTACACCAATGACAAGCTCAGCGATACCAATACCAATCTGACATTGGGCAGTAACTATTTAAATATGGTCCTTATTGATCTAGATGGTTCTTGGGTTTTGGCCTCTGCGGCCTATAACGCAGGACCTTCTCGCTCAAAGGCTTGGCGTGAAAAATTATCTGGCCCTACAGAGGGAGCCATCTTTGCTGAAACTATTCCGTTTACTGAGACACGCGTTTATGTGAAGAATGTACTCTCTAATGCGAATTACTATTCATCGGTGATGAACGGCCAAACACAATCTTTAAAGCAACGCTTGGGTGTTATTACACCTAAGGCCGCAACTCAATCTGAGCTTCCTTAAACCAATCATTGCTGCCTAAAGTAAAGAAAGCTTCCCATGAAATATGACATCCTTTTGATCGGCGGTAATGGATTTGTGGGGCGAGTGATTGCTGCACAACTACAGCTAGCTGGATACTCTGTATTAGTTCCCACCAGTCATTTAGTAGCGGCACGTGAATTACGGATGCTGCCTAAAGTGCATATTGAAGAGGCTGATATCCATGAGTTTGATGAGCTGCAGAGTCTTTGTGGACGTATTAAGCCAAATGGTGCTGTGATTAATTTAGTTGGTGTATTGCACGATAAGCCAGCTAAGCCATATGGAAAGGTATTTAAGGCGGCGCATGTGGAGCTGCCAAAAAATATTATTACTGCGATGCAGATGCATGGCTTAAAACGCTACTTACATATGAGTGCTTTAGGAGCAGATTCTCAGGGTCCGTCTATGTATCAGCGTAGTAAAGGTGATGGTGAGGCTGCGGTGAGAACAAGTAATTTGGACTGGACTATCTATAGGCCTTCAGTCATCTTTGGTGCACAAGATCAGTTTATTAACCTGTTTTCTAAATTGACTAAGCTTTTTCCAGCCATGCCCCTAGCAAATTATCAAGCGCAGTTCCAGCCAGTTAGCGTAGATGATGTTGCTACTGCATTTGTTAAATCTTTAATAATGCCCCAAACGATTCATCAGACTTATGACTTAGTGGGCCCAACGGTTTACACCATGAAAGAGATTGTTGAGTTTGCGGCACGTAAGGCAAAAACCTCTTGCGCCATTATTCCTGTGCCAGCCTTTGTGGGCTATCTACAAGCATTGGCATTTGAATTTTTGCCAGGCCCAACATTGATGTCACGTGACAATATTGCCTCCATGCAGTTGCCTAATACCTTGCCAGCAAATGGTGTTGATGCGTTGACGGAAGTATTCAAAATGAGTCGTCGCACCCTAGAGGGTATGCAGTAATGAAAATCTACGCAGTGGGCGGTGCCATTAGGGATACCCTCATGGGCTTGCCTGTGAACGACATTGATTACGTTGTGGTGGGCTCAAGCGTAGAAGAGATGATAGCCAAGGGCTTTCGGCCTGTTGGTAAAGACTTCCCTGTATTTCTTCATCCAGAGACACAAGCTGAATATGCGCTTGCACGTACTGAGCGTAAAACTGGCCAGGGTTATAAAGGCTTTCATTTTTATGCCGATCCTTCCGTAACGCTTGAGCAAGACTTAGAGCGTCGTGATTTAACAATCAATGCGATGGCGCAAGAGGTGGGTGCCGATGGAAAGCAGTTCGGCCCGATTATTGATCCCTATAACGGCCAAGAAGATTTGGCTGCTAAAGTATTTCGTCATGTGTCAGATGCATTTGCAGAAGATCCGTTGCGCCTCTTACGTATTGCTCGCTTTGCTGCGCGCTTCCCTGAATTTAGCGTTGCCGATGAAACACTCATCGCCTTAAAAGCGATTGTTCGCTCAGGGGAATTGAACGCATTATCAGCAGAGCGTATTTGGCAGGAGCTAGCTAGGGGCTTGGTTGCTTCCAAGCCTATGCGCTTGTTTCAAGTCTTATTGGATGCTGGTGCTGCCAGAGCGATATTGGCGCCTTCATTGGCTGCCAAGCTATCTGAGGAACTGTTTCGTGAGGAATTGATCACACATTTTGTATTGATTGGAAATAGTCTTGAAGAGCGCTGTGCAGTTACTTTGATGGATCTACCTGCTAGTGAAATTCGTTCATGGGCTGAGTGTGTTCGCATGCCTATTGAAGTGCGAGATTTCAGTGAAATTTTCAGTGATCTTGGGATCTTGGCAAAGAAGTATCTGAATACCTCTTATCGGGCAGTAGATGTTTTGGCTTGGTTTAACCGTGCGGATGTTTGGCGTAAGCCAGATCGAGCGCAAGCACTTTTGAAGCTTGCAGAAAAATTGAGAATGCCTGTTTCGCCCTTGATCAATGCAATGCGCGCCACACAAGCTATCAATACTGCAGAAATTATTGCTGGCGTCGCTGCAGAAGATCGATCCAATGGTGAGCGGATTGGCAGTGCATTTGAGTCTGCTAGGCTGTCTGCAATTACCGCAGCCTTAGAAGCTTAATTAAACTTTTACAGTCTATTTCTACCCCGTAGGCCCGGCAGATCTTCGAGTACATAGCCTGGCAGCAAGTCTTCTAGTTTCTTAGAAAACGCAAAGGCCTTAAAGAGTTCGCCCATCTCTGCCTCAGACAACAACTTTTGCAATGAGTTGGAAATCGGTAGAAATTTTTCTGGATCACCAGGGTCGCCAATTTCTAAAGCAATGTCACCAATACCAGCATCCAGTAGATAGGCAGCTTGATTGGTGAGATATACATCATCTACATTTTCAGTTAAAGCACTACGAGCAATTTGTGACCACTCAACGTGTGTTGTTAAATCGCAAAGACCGGGAAGATAAAATGGATCTTGAATCGCATGATGGCGATGATGGGCCATCAGGGTGCCCTCAAGCCTTTGTGGGTGGTAGTACTCGCTTTCAGGAAAGCCATAGTCAAACGTGAGAAACAGGCCAGTTTCTAAATGCTTGGCAACTTGTTGCATCCATGCATTTGCTGGCGTGTGCAGTTCAGTGATGTAGCCTTCTGAGAAATTACCATCAAGAAGGCTTTCAGGAAGCAATGGTTGTTCTACTGGAGAACCTAATTTCCAAATGAGTTTGTCATTCTCGTAAGCCACACCGTACCAATACCAAAATCCATTCTGATAAATGATGGCATCGCAAGGGATGGCATCAATCACTTCATTCGCTAGAATGATGCCTTTGAAATTGTCGGGTAATTCAGCTAACCAGTTGCATTGAGTTTTGAGATTGAGTTGCTGAAGAAGGCTCCCAATTTTTTCTTGTTGTCGCTGGGCTAAGTCAGGTGAAATTTCAATGATGTCGTAACGGTCCAAATGAAATCCAAGATCATTGAGGCGGGCGAGTATCGATGTGGCGAGTTTTCCTGTGCCAGCACCAAACTCCAAGATTTGAGTGGGAATGCCTTTTTCCCGAAGCCCCTCAAGCACGGGCAGAAGTGTAGAGCAAATGGCTGCGCCAAAAAGGGGGCTTAATTCTGGTGCGGTAGTAAAGTCGCCACCAGCCCCTAGTTTGTGAGCGCCGGCGCTGTAATAGCCCATTCCTGGCTCGTATAAAGCCATCTCCATATAGCGAGAGAACGGGAGCCAGCCGTCCTTTGAAGCGATT
>CANCQD010000092.1 GCA_947380285.1 Burkholderiaceae bacterium
AAGCTCGTCAAATCTGGAATGCCATCCCAAAGTGGGTGCTTACAATCTTGGCGCACTTGATTCCAGCCCATATGGGGTACTTTATAGGCAGACCCATCAGGCTGAGTCTTACCCGCCAAATCAAAACGACGCACCTCCCCAGGAATCAAGCCTAAACACGGGGTCCATTGATCGCTTCCGCTGGTGCGCACTTCCGCGCTTTGATCAAATAACATTTGCTCACCAACGCAAACACCTAAAAGAGGTTTGTTTTTAGATGCCTCTAGTAAAGCCTCCAATAGGCCAGATTCCTCAAGGTGTTTCATGCAGTCGGGCATAGCGCCTTGACCTGGAAGCACCACGCGATCGGCCGAACGAATCTCTTCTGGATGATGCGCGATCAATACAGTGTCATTGGGTGCGACATGATGAAATGCCTGATACACAGAACGAAGGTTGCCCATTCCATAATCTACGATCGCAATGGTTTGCGCCAAAATATAGCCTATCTTTGCTGTTATCTAATTGGCAACTAGAAGATCTAGATTAGAGGCTGCCTTTAGTTGAAGGAATGGAGCCAGAAGCACGAGGGTCGACAGCCAAAGCCATGCGCAATGCACGGCCAAAAGCCTTAAATACAGTTTCGATCTGATGATGCGCATTAATACCGCGCAAATTATCAATATGCAAAGTTACTCCGGCATGGTTCACAAAACCACGAAAGAACTCGATGCTGAGATCGACATCAAAGTCACCTACACGAGCACGGGTAAACGGAACGTTAAATTCCAAGCCTGGACGACCCGAGAAATCAATCACAACACGAGAAAGGGTTTCATCGAGAGGAACGTAAGAATGGCCATATCGAGTAATGCCAGCCTTATCTCCAACCGCTTTTGCAAATGCTTGGCCTAGGGTGATTCCCACATCCTCAACGGTGTGGTGATCATCGATATGGGTATCTCCATTGGCAACCACTTTAAGGTCGATCATGCCGTGACGGGCAATTTGATCCAACATGTGGTCGAGGAAAGGAACACCAGAGGCTAGTTCAGCCTTGCCAGTACCATCTAAATTGATGGAAATCTGAATTTTGGTTTCCGAAGTGTTTCGGGTAACGTCGGCTTGCCGCATGCTTCATTGCGCCGCGAGGCGAAGTGTTGATTGAAGCCCCATAATATCATTCCTAGAGAAGATTTAAATATCGATATTGCCGCACTTTCATCCTGTTTTTTGACCTGAGAACCCTCATGAGCCGTTTTTGGAGCCCCGTTGTTAAAACCTTAACCCCTTATGTTCCTGGGGAACAACCGCAGATGCAGCGGCTGGTCAAACTCAATACCAATGAAAGTCCTTATGACCCATCACCAAAAGCGCTTGTTGCTATTGAAAGTCAAAATAACTCAGATTTACGCCTCTACCCCGACCCAGAAGGCTCGGCCCTCAAACAAGCCATCGCCAAATTACATGGCTTAGACCCAAAACAGGTCTTTTTAGGTAACGGCTCAGATGAGGTTTTGGCTCACGTATTTGCTGGGCTACTCAAACAAAGCAAACCTGTACATTTTCCGGACATTACCTATAGCTTCTATCCCGTCTACTGCAAGCTATTTGGGATTGACTATAAAACTGTAGCCCTAGGCGATCAATTTGATATCAGCATTGCTGACTACAAAGTGCCTAATGGTGGAATTATTTTCCCCAACCCCAATGCACCAACTGGCAGATCTATCCCTCGCTCAGAAATTGAAGCGCTGCTCTCGCACAATAAAGATTCTGTAGTGGTCATTGATGAAGCCTATGTAGATTACGGAACTGAGTCTTGCATTCCACTATTGCGTGGCAATGCTTGCCCAGAAAATCTTTTAGTCGTGCATACACTCTCCAAATCGCGCGCCCTCGCTGGTCTGCGTGTTGGCTTTGCTGTGGGTCACCCAGATTTGATTGAAGGATTAGAGCGAGTAAAAAATAGCTTCAACTCTTACCCACTCGGACGTCTTGCTCAAGCCGGCGCCATAGCAGCCATTGAAGATCAGGCGCACCTTGAGAAAACTGCTAACAAGGTTATCCAAACCCGCACTACCTTAGTCGCAGAACTGAGTGCTTTGGGATTTGAAACTCTACCTTCGACCGCAAACTTTATTTTTACTCGCCATCCAAAGCATTCTGGAGCAAAGCTCTATCAAGCACTTCGAGATCGAGGCATCATCGTGCGTCACTTTAAATCTGCACGCATAGAAGATTTCTTGCGCATTACGATCGGCACAGATGAACAAAGCAGCGAACTTGTCGCTGCTTTAAAAGAAATTCTGAATTCAGTTTTTAAGAAGTAAGCGCAGGTTGATTGCACACTTACTTCTTGAGGCGCATCTCTGCTGCACGAGCATGAGCTTGCAAGCCCTCGCCGTGCGCTAGCGTGCTGGCAACTGTACCCAAGGTTTGAGCACCGGCCTCGCTTACCTCAATCATGCTCGAGCGCTTGATGAAGTCATATACACCCAATGGCGAAGAGAATCGCGCAGTACGTGCAGTCGGTAAAACGTGATTAGGGCCAGCGCAATAATCACCCAACGATTCGCTCGTGTAGTTGCCCATAAAGATAGCGCCGGCATGACGAATCTGATCCGCCCACTTCCGTGGATCAGCAGCGCAAATCTCTAAATGCTCGGCAGCAATCGCGTTAGCAATCTCACATGCTTCTGACATATCTTTTACTTGAATTAGTAAGGCGCGATTTGTGAGTGAAGCTTCAATCACCTTTGCTCTTGGCATCTCAGGAAGTAACTTATTAATACTTGCCTGAACCTGTTCAATGAATGCAGTATCTGGACAAAGCAAAATCGATTGCGCTTGCTCATCGTGCTCAGCCTGAGAAAACAAGTCCATGGCAACCCAGTCTGGATTGCTAGAACCATCACATAGCACCAAAATTTCAGATGGGCCTGCAATCATATCGATGCCCACAATGCCAAACACCCTACGCTTTGCTGCAGCGACATAAGCGTTACCAGGGCCAACAATTTTGTCGACTGAAGGAATAGTTTTGGTTCCGTAAGCTAAGGCACCTACTGCCTGGGCACCACCAATCGTAAAGACGCGGTCGACACCTGCGAGATATGCCGCAGCCAAGACTAAAGGGTTGCGCGCGCCATCAGGAGTGGGTACCACCATAATGACTTCAGCAACACCTGCTACCTTTGCAGGAATGGCGTTCATCAACACAGATGACGGGTAAGCCGCCTTACCGCCTGGCACATAAATACCAACACGATCTAGTGGAGTCACTTTTTGACCAAGACGTGTTCCATCCTGCTCTTCATACTCCCAAGAGTGGCAGCCTGCTTCAATCTTTTGCCTCTCGTGATAAGCGCGCACTCTTTGCGCAGCAATATCCAAGGCGTTTTTTTGCTCTGCAGATAGAGAGTTGTAAGCCAGCTCCAAATCTTGATGAGGAATTTCTAAATCCGAAACACTGGCAATATTTAAGCGGTCAAATTGTTTTGTAAAACTAAGGACCGCTTCATCACCTTGGACTTTAACTGCCGCCAAAATTTTAACTACTGCGGCATCTATTGCCTCATCATCAGCAGTAGGCAAGGAAAGACTCGACAACAGAATTTCTCTGAAGCCAGCATCCTTGCTATTGAGACGCTTAACGTTGATTTGGGTGGGCATTGGTTAATACTTCCTATTCTGCTTGCTGATTACTTCAGCAACTCAAAAATAGGCTGTAATTGAGCACGCTTACGCTTATAAGAAGCCTGATTCACTACCAAGCGAGCACTGATATTAGCGATTGGCTCAACCTCAACCAAACCATTCGCTTTTAGCGTATTACCTGTAGATACCAAGTCCACAATAGCATCTGCCAGACCAACCAAAGGCGCGAGCTCCATAGACCCATATAGCTGAATCGTATCGATGTGTACGCCTTTGTTGGCAAAGTGCTCCCGCGCGCAATTGACATACTTTGTTGCCACTTTTAAGCGAGAACCTTGCTTTACGGCCGCAGCATAATCAAATCCCTCGCGGACAGCAACAGACATGCGGCACTTGGCGATATCTAAGTCATAAGGCACATAGAGACCATCGGTACCTTTTTCCATCAGAACATCTAATCCTGCGACCCCAAAATCAGCTCCACCAAATTGCACATAAGTGGGTACATCAGATGCGCGCACAATAATTAAGCGAACATCTGGATTGGTGGTCTCGATAATAAGTTTGCGTGACTTCTCCGGATCCTCCAGCGGCACGATACCGACCTTGGATAAGATCTCTGCAGTTTCTTCGAAGATGCGCCCTTTGGAGAGAGCTAAAGTCAATTTCATGGACTAATTATCCATCAGCCTTACTTTATGCGCTCAATATTGGCGCCCAAAAGGGTTAACTTATGCTCCATGCGGTCATAGCCACGATCCAAGTGGTAAATCCGGTCTACTTGGGTTTCGCCTTGGGCAGCCAATCCAGCAATGACCAAACTGGCTGAGGCGCGCAGATCCGTAGCCATCACAATCGCGCCCGAAAGCTTGTCTACTCCCTGGGCAATCGCGGTATTACCCTCAATCGCAATATCAGCACCCAAACGATTAAGCTCTTGTACGTGCATAAAACGATTCTCAAAAATCGTTTCTGTAATAGTTGAACTACCCGTTGCAATTGCATTTACAGTCATGAGTTGCGCTTGCATATCAGTTGGAAAAGCAGGGTATTCAGATGTACGGAAATTGACTGCTTTAGGGCGAACCTGCATAGTGGCCTTAATCCAATCAGGACCAATCTCCATCTGTAGACCGGCTTCTTTCAGCTTAACAATGACAGCATCTAAAGTATCGGGACGGCAATGCTTAACGATGATCTCACCACCAGTGGCAGCAACCGCACACAAGAATGTGCCTGCCTCAATGCGATCTGGAATAACCGAGTGCTCTGCGCCATGAAGTTTTTCAACGCCTTCAACTACTAAGCGATCACTCCCAATGCCCGAAATTTTGGCGCCCATCTTTACTAGTAGCTCTGCTAAATCACCAACTTCAGGCTCGCGTGCAGCGTTTTCTAAAACTGTGGTGCCAGACGCCAAAGTGGCTGCCATCAATAAATTTTCGGTTCCAGTTACCGTAATCATGTCGGTCAAGATAGAAGCGCCCTGCAGTCGACTTTCTTGAGGCTTAGTTTCAGCTTGAATATAGCCGCTCTTAATCTTGATATCCGCACCCATTGCCTTTAATCCCTTGATGTGCTGATCAACAGGGCGAGCGCCAATAGCACAACCACCAGGCAATGAAACCTTGGCACTATGCATTCTGGCTAAGAGCGGCCCAAGCACCAAGATCGAGGCACGCATGGTTTTAACCATTTCATAAGTAGCTTCTGAACTTTTAATAACCGCTGCGTTCAATACCATGTGACTGCGGTCACCAGCGCTCGGAAAATCTACTGTGACGCCAATCTCTTGCAAAAGCTTGAGCATGGTACGCACATCTTGTAAGTCAGGGACATTACGTAATACAACTGGTTGATCGGTCAGTAGACAAGCACATAGAATTGGCAATGCGGCATTTTTAGCGCCAGCAATTACTACCTCCCCTTTGAGAGGCAATCCGCCAACCATTCGTAATTTATCCATGAAGCGATTCCAGTAAAAACTTAGTAATTAATGTGTAGTGGCTAATGATGCGTTTTTATGCTGCTGAATTCTGCGAAAACTCTTCGGGTGTAAATGCCTTAATTGACAAAGCATGCACTTCTGCCTTCATGCGATCACCCATTGCACCATATACCAATTGATGACGTTGCACTAAACGCTTGCCTTCAAACTCAGGACTCACAATCGTTGCAAAAAAGTGCTGTCCATCACCTTCAACCTGAATATGGGTGCAACTAATACCTTCTTTGATATAGCTTTCAATTTGTTCTGGGGTGGGTAGCATTTCTTCTCCTAATAAAACCGGGGTGTAAATAATTAATAACGGAGCTTATAGCCCTTTTGCAGCAGACGCAAAGCAATCACTGACACCACTATAAAAAAGCAGAGCACAATTGCTAAGCTACTCCATGGGGAGTTATCAGAAATCCCAAAGAACCCGTAACGGAAGCCATCAATCATATAAAAGAAGGGATTGAAGTGCGATACCACCTGCCAAGCTGGTGGTAAAGAGTGAATAGAGTAGAAGACTCCTGACAACATTGTGGCCGGCATGATGATGAAATTCTGAAAGGCTGCTAATTGATCATATTTATCCGCCCAGATACCAGCCACCAAGCCAAGACTTCCTAAAATCGCAGCGCCCAAGAATGCAAATACCAACACCCACAATGGATATTCCAAAGTGGGTGTTGCAAACCAGATGGTAATTAACAGCACGCCTAGGCCCACAACTATGCCCCGAAATACTGCAGCCAAAATATAAGCTGCATAAAACTCAAAATGACTTAAGGGGGCCAATAAAACAAAGACTAAGTTACCAGTGACTTTTGACTGAATTAAAGAAGAGGAGGTATTAGCAAATGCATTTTGCAAAACACTCATCATCACAAGACCAGGGATTAAAAAGGCGGTGTAACTTAAACGCCCATACATTTCCCTGCCTTCAAGCACATGCCCGAAGATCATAAGATACAGCACAGCCGTAAGAACGGGGGCAGCTACTGTCTGAAATGCCACTTTATAAAAGCGCTTTACTTCCTTAAACAATAATGTTGGGAAACCACTGCCATACTCCAAAGCAGGTCGATTGAGGCCGTGCTTCATTGGGCGTTCCCTGACATGATATTCACAAAGACCTCTTCTAAATCGGTTTTACCTTCACCATCTTTTTTGACAGAACCATAACGACTTAATAAATTCGCTGTAGTGTCTAGAGCCACAATCTTGCCATGCTTGAGCATCGCAATACGCTGGCATAGGGCCTCAGCCTCTTCCAAATAATGGGTAGTCAAAACAATCGTATGCCCATCTTGATTTAAGCGGCTAATAAATTGCCACAAAGACTGACGCAACTCAACATCTACGCCAGCGGTTGGCTCATCCAAAATAATGACTGGGGGCCTATGGACTAAAGCCTGGGCAACCAGCACCCGACGCTTCATGCCGCCAGATAAAGAGCGCATATTGCTATCGGCTTTGGAAGTGAGATCGAGATTAGCCATGATCTCGTCTATCCATGCATCGTTATTGCGTATGCCAAAGTAACCGGACTGAAAGCGTAATGTTTCACGCACAGTAAAAAAGGGATCAAAGACTAGCTCTTGAGGAACGACGCCAAGCATGCGGCGTGCCTCACGAAAGCCTTTCTGTACATCGGCCCCCATAATGGCTGCATGACCATGGCTAGGGTTTACTAAACCAGCCAAAATGGAAATCAATGTCGTTTTACCTGCGCCATTAGGTCCCAGCAAACCGAAAAATTCTCCAGGCTCGATGGTGAGTGAAACATCATCTAAGGCTTGAAGTACTCCGTACTGCTTAGATATATTTTGAATAGATATTGCAGAATGCATTGCCATTACAAATCCAGCAATGCAGTAACGCCATATACACCAGCAAGGACTTTTAGTTTTTCTGGCGCATGCTCGAGCGAAATAGACTGGCCTTCAGCCATCAGTTTTTTCTGCCAAGCCAACAACACCGTTAATACCGTGGAGTCAAAATCCTTTAATGCAGAGCAATCAATCGAGCGTAAGGCTGGGCCATTCAATAAACCCTCTTTTTGCAAATGCAAGGCATTTTCTTGCGTAACTGTTTTTGGCAAAAGAAAGGGCATGATGTCTATATCTAAGAATTAATTGGCTGGCTTAGCAGTGGCCAATTGCTTGTTACGGTCTTGCAAGAACTTCACTAAACCCTCAATGCCATTTTGACTAATTTGGTTAGCGAATTGGTTGCGGTATGCCTCGACTAACCAAACACCCATGATGTTCATGTCATAGACCTTCCAACCGCTGGCTGTTTTCTCTAGGCGGTAATCCAGGGGCACAGGATCACCACGGCCCAGAACCACCGTCTTGACCACAACTTCTTTATCGTCTGGCGCTGCGCGCAAAGCCTTAAATTGCACAGTCTGATCACGCAATTGGCTCAAAGCGCCAGAATAAGTACGAATCAATAAATTCTTAAATTCCATCGTGAGTTGTGCCTGCTGCTCCGGAGTTGCCTTTTTCCAATTAGGCCCCATCGCCATTTCCGTAGTGCGACGCATGTCGGTATATGGAACAATTTTCTTTTCTACCAAATCCACAACCTTGGGAATATTGCCCTTTTGAATATCGGGATCAGACTTCACCGTTGCCATCACATCCGTAACCACCATCTTGATTAAGGCATCTGGTGGCGTTGATTGATCGGGGGTTTGTGCAAAAACAGTGCTAGCTACAAGGAGCAGGCCCGTCAAAAGAAAGCTGTAGATTTTTTTAAAGCTTTTCATATTCGCGCCCACTGTCTTTATCTATGTTGGAACTCATTTTAGTCATCTCAAGCTACGTTACTTATTGGTATGGATTCTCATAAACCGGCATGAGAGGTTCTTCATCATCACGACCCTCATTAATTTGATATGCCCGTCTCTGAATGTATGCATCCCTCATAAAGCTATATTTATCAATTGCAGCGCCATCCAGTAAATCACCAGCTTCATAGTAAGTATTTCGAGCATTAACTACTCGCAAACCAGTAATACTGTTTCGTAGGCCAATGTTTTTCACAAAGCTAAATAGATAGTCTGACTCTAAGTCAGCTACGGTACCAAAAGTGTCACGAACGTTACTTGGACCAAAGAATGGGAGAACCACATAAGGGCCTGAGGGCACGCCCCAAACGCCTAAAGTTTGTCCCCAATCCTCTTTGTGCTTCTCAAGCCCACCTGGTGTTGCCAGATCGATGAGCCCGCCTAATCCCATAGTGGTATTGACTACCACGCGCATGAAGTCATTAAAGGCATAGTCTGGCTTACCTTGAAGTAAGTTAAAGAGCGCAGTGTAGATGTCGTTATAGTTACTAAAAAAGTTATAAACGCCTTCACGCACAAACTCAGGCAATACAAAACGATAACCAGCAACTACTGGCTTTAGAACGTAGGCATCCAAGCCTTCATTAAATTCAAAGACCGAGCGGTTAAATGGCTCCCATGGATCCTGGGGGGAGCGCTCGACACCAGCAGGAATGGATGCGCAGCCAACCGACATGGCAATTAAACCAAGCAGGATTGCCATCTTGGCTTTGCGCATAAAGCACAACATCATTTTGCTGCGCCCTTTTCTTGGCCGCTATCAGCTGCTTTGTTGTAAAGAAACTGACTTATCAAGTTCTCTAAAACAATAGCCGACTGAGTTTGTGAAATCTTTTCACCATTAGTCAACATATCATCAGAGCCACCAGCCTCAAGACCGATGTACTGCTCACCTAATAAACCCGATGTCAAAATCTTGGCGGAAGAATCCTTTGGGAACTTATAGGAATCTTCAATGGTCATTACTACTGTCGCTTGATAAGTCTTATCGTCAAAAGAAATATTGGCAATTCTGCCCACGACTACACCAGCGCTTTTAACGGGTGCACGCGGCTTTAAGCCGCCGATATTATCAAAGCGTGCAGAAATTTTGTATGTAGGGGCAAATGAGACCGCATTCATATTGCCGACCTTCAGCGCAAGAAATAGTGCTGCCAATAAACCAATGGCAACAAAGACTCCTACCCAAACATCAAT